>DGNI01000038.1:0-35923 GCA_002388885.1 Parvularculaceae bacterium UBA4496
GCGGGCCCCGGCCTGTCAGCAGTCTCCGCGCCATGCTGCCAAGATATTGAAATTCCTTGGCGATTTTTGATTCAAAGCGTCCTGTCAAGCTTGCGGATTATCAAAAACTGTCCGTCCATAAAAGGCGCACCCAGTACTTTGTTGAGGGTATGCGTATGCGTTCAGAACTGTCATTCAAGAAGCAGATGCTCGGTTATCGTCTGGCCACGGCGGAAATTCTCTACCATCTCCCCGATCATCCGAAGCTCCTTCAGTCCTATGTCTGGCAGGACTATGACATCGCGCCGTCCTATCCGGTGCTCTCCCGGTTCCTCGATTTCTGGACCAGCGAGCTCGAAGGCCCGATCCATTCGGTACGCCTCGCCGGCAAGCAGATCATCGGCGCGGCGGAGCTAAGGACCGTCAGTGCGTTCGGGTTGAACTAGGCGTCGCGCACTAGTTGTTCATCAGCATGTTAAAACGACGCTGTTCTAATATCGCCCTTTGTTTCTCACCTGCCTCTTCACAAAGGCTCGGGGTGTAAATCGAGCAATCGTCCGTCTCGGTAAGGGCTCCGTCGAGGCTTTCGAGCAGATTCGCCGCGTCTATATCCGGCGGCGCAGCAATCTTACCGACAACTACGTGCTTCTCGGTTGTTTGGTGGTTCTGATGATCGATGTCCGGATTTTTCCAGCACGTCGCACAGAGTGTCTGGTACTGTTCAGAGTGTGAATAGATGACAGCATCGGAAGGCAGCGCCGCGCTTTTTTCCATGATTTCGAATTCACGCGATTGCGTCCCTGCAAAATCGAAAAATTGATAGTTCAGACGTTTCAGAGTCGCGAGGTGAGGGAAAACCGCGACATCTTTATCGCCGTATTTATGATACGTGACCGGCGCCCCGTCGAAAAGAACAACGTCTCCGTAGTTGACGCCAAGATTTTGATAAAGAACGCTGCGAATAATTCCGTGGCAAGGGCTCAGGCGTTCAACCCAGACCGTTTCCTCAAAGCCCGGGTCATCATTTTCAGCGCTACGTTCCGCCAAGGGCCGTTCCGCAAGGCGGACCTTGCACTGGGGATAGCGTCCTTCGGGCAAATCAAACCGGCCAAGCTCAAGTTTGTTGCCTTTGCGCTTCCACAAATCGAGGGCGGTTTGACCATCGCCAGCGCCGGTTGCGCAGATTCCAAGATTCCACTCTACTGCGTCGGCGGACTTGCCGGCCAATTTAATTGCTATCCGGTTTTGCTCTGCACCTTCACGGAAGCGCCCGCGGGTTTTCAGGAACAGTCCGTACCCGTAATGCCGTCCACTATTGTTTGGATCGAGTTCGATCATGCTTTTGTAAGCGCTCTCGGCTGCATTATCGGCTTTTCGCCCTGCCATCCGAGCCGCTGTCGCCAATCCCTGAAGAACGGCGGATTCATTGTCTGAGTAACGGGCGTCCCGAGCTGCTTTTGAAAGTGTTTCAATTACACGTTGAAATAAAGGATGATCAGGGGCAGGGCGATTGAGAAAATTGATCTCGCAAGCCTCCTCAAGCGCATGGCCAAGCTTGCTGATAATCTCGATATCTTTTGAGAAAGCGTTTTCGATGTCGTTAAGAATTGCCAGAGTGTTTTCGGCTGACAGGCGACCTTCATCAACAAATTTTAAAAGCGCAACTGCCGCCGTGCGTTGTTTCGGTTGAATATCGATGACCGGCGCCAAGCCTTTCAAGGCTTCTTCTTCATTCCCTGACTTAGCGGCTGTGCGCGCCGCCTCGAGCGCGTCGTTGATATCCGTTTCAGACAGCACGCGTTTGAGAAAGTTTAACACAAGCGTTTCCGTAATTTGCTTTCAAAAGGTCGGAGATTTTCCTGCTGAAAATCTGGCATGCTAAGAGCACAGTTTCATATACATTTTTTGAATAACCCTGAATAACGTCCTCGAATAGGATAAACCACGCCCGCCACCCTTTCCCCCAAACTTGAATTCCAGGCGTTATTGCTGCGCCCGGTTTGCGCCCGCAGGCGAGGGCATTTGGCGGAGCGGGGCAAGCGATGATTTTTTGGCGCTTTTTCGTCCCGGACCTCAAAACTACGCGTCAGTTTTTTGTCGCGAACACAAAAAATGAACTTGAATTCGGATTCATTATATGCCATATAGATGCGCGATCGCAGGAAAGAGATGGTAATTCCGTTGGAAACGCTCGGCTTTGATACGGCAATTGACTGGCGCGGTCTGACGCGCGCGGACCTGCTCATCCTCGTCGTGCTGGTCATTGTCTGGCCGATATACAGTTACATCAGTATGAAACTGAATCCGCCGGAAAAGATCCGACATGATCCGAATATTCGGCTCGACTCTTACAACCTGATCATCCTGCAGCTTTGGTGTTTTGCAACGGCCATTATCGGCGTCTGGATATGGGTGGATCGCCCATTTGGAATGCTCGGTTTCCGGCACATGCTTGATACGCCCACTAAAGTGACCTGGGCGGTCGCCGCTATCATGATAGCGTTCAGCGCGTTTCATCTCGTGCAGGTTTTTTTCAGCAGCAAGGCGCGCCAAAAATTTGCAGGCCAGCTTCGGGACGTTGGCGAACTCACAGAGATCTTGATGCCGAGAACCGGTAAGGAATACCGGCGCAGCATGCTTGTCGCCGTCACCGCGGGCATCACCGAGGAGATTATTTTCAGGGGCTATATCATCTGGGCCCTGAGTTTGTTCGTGCATCCTTATGCGGCAGGAGCGCTATCGATTTTGGTGTTCGTGCTCTTGCATCTTTACCAGGAACGGGCCGGCCTCATACAGGTGACCATATTCGCGGTAATTGCGACGATCATGTATCTGGTTTCTGGGTCGTTATGGCCAGTGATCGTTCTGCACATCGGCGTCGATATCCTGAATATCAGTCTTGCCTGGAAAGTTGGCCAGGAAACCCGGCAGTGAGCGCGCAGCAGCCTTGATTGCCGGCCCCGGGCTTTGCGGGCGGATCAAACCTGTCTGTTGCGGCTCGCAAAATCTCGCGGAATCTGTCTAATTGCGCAGGAATTGCGAGAGGGCGATCCGTTGCCAACGATCTACGACCTAAAACCGAAGTTTCAGGCGCTGTTGCGTCCGGTTTGCAGCGCGCTGGCGAAGGGTGGCGTCACCGCCAATCAGGTAACGCTTGCGGCGTTCGGCTTGAGCCTGACGCATGGCGCGGCGAATGCTGCGACGGGCGGGGCGGCGTGGGTGCTATGGTCGCTGCCGGTTGTGCTTTTTATCCGTATGGCGATGAACGCCGTCGACGGGATGCTGGCGCGGGAGTTCGGACAGAAGTCGAACCTTGGCGCCATCCTGAACGAATTGACGGATGTGTTGTCCGACGCTGCACTTTATCTGCCATTTGCATTCATTACGGGCGTGCCTCCGGCGCTGATTGTCGCCGCGGTTCTCTTTGGAGTCGTTGCGGAAACGACTGGAGTTGTCGGGGTGCAGATTGGCGCCTCGCGGCGCTATGATGGGCCCTTCGGCAAATCGGACCGCGCTTTTTTCTTCGGCGCACTCGCGCTGTTGCTTTTATTTTTTGAACCGGGGCGGTGGAGCACGGTATTGATTGCTTTCGCGGCGGCGCTAGGCCTGGCCACTATCGTCAACCGTGAGCGAATGGCTTTAAGGGAAATCCGTAATGGAAACGCCTGACGGATTGTCAGACCGGGTTTTATGGGCCATCGGCGCCATTTATGCGCTGCTGATCGCCGCCAGTATCGTCACCGCGATATTGAGACAACGAAGCCCGGGAGAGGGGACAAACGAGCTGTCGCGGCGCGTGACGTCGTGGTGGTTCATGATCACCATTTTCACTATCGCGATCGTTACCAACCGGATCGTCTCGACAGTGTTTCTCGGCTTCATGACGTTTCTGGCGTTCAAAGAATATATCTCGCTCATCCAGACGCGGCGCGTCGACCGGCTCATTCTTCTCTTCGCCTATCTTGCGATCCCCGTGCAGTTCACTTTCGCGCATATGAACAGTTACGGGCTCTTTCTCGTGTTCATCCCGGTCTGGATGTTTCTGTTCTTCCCCATGGCGATGACGCTCACCGGCAAAACCGAAGGGTTTTTACGCGCGGTTGGGACGCTGAGTTGGGGGCTGATGATCACCGTCTTCGCGCTCAGCCATACGGCCATGCTGCTGGCGGCGGACGATGCGGTGGCCGGCCCTGCCGGCGGGGCAGGGCTGTTGTTATTCCTTGTGGCGCTGACCCAGTTTAACGACGTGGCGCAATTCACCTGGGGCAAGCTTTTCGGCCGGCACAAGATCGTGCCGAAAGTCAGCCCGAAGAAAACCTGGGAGGGATTTCTCGGCGGGCTCGGCTCGACCATAATACTCGCAGCGATTGCCGGTCCGTTCCTCACGCCGCTGCCGTTTTATTATGCGGCGCTTGCCGGCGGGATGATCGCGATTGCGGGCTTTCTCGGGGACATCACGATTTCAGCGTTCAAGCGCGATCTCGGCGTCAAGGACTCCGGCGGGCTTATTCCGGGGCATGGCGGCATTCTCGACCGCGTCGACAGTCTCACCTATGCGGCGCCGGTGTTCTATCACGCCATGCATTTCTTTGCGTTCAGCGGGCGGATCTAATGACGCGCGTGTTGCAGGTCTTGTTTTTTGTTCTTGTGGTGCGGCCAGTGTTGCTTGTGATTCTCGGCATGAACGTACGCGGGCGCGAGCATCTGCCAGAAAAAGGCCCGGCGATCATCGCCGCCAATCACAATTCGCATCTCGATACGCTGACCTTGATGGCGCTTTTCCCACTGAAAGATCTGCATCGCCTGCGCCCCGCCGCCGCCGCCGATTATTTTCTATCGAACAAATGGCTGGCCTGGTTTGCAACCAACATTATCGGCATCATTCCACTCACGCGCGGCGGCGTACGCAAAAACCCGCTCGCCGATCTCGAAGCTGCGCTCGACCGCGACGAGATTCTCATACTCTTTCCCGAGGGCTCACGCGGCGAGCCGGAACAGCGCGCGGAATTCAAGCGCGGCGTTGCCTATCTCGCAAAAGCGCGCCCGCAAGTTCCGGTCTATCCTGTATTCATGCACGGGCTCGGCAAGGCGCTGCCACGCGGTAGCCTTGTCCTTGTACCTTTCAATTGCGACGTCATTGCTGGCGCGGCGATCCGGTGGACGGGCGATACTGGCCCGTTCATGGAAGAGCTTGAGATAAACATGAACGCACTTGCAGCGCAGGGACAATTCCAGCCATGGGAGTAAAAGACCCAAGGCTCTGGCTCGCAGCCGCCGTGCTGTGGGGATGTGCTGAGGCAACGTTCTTTTTCATCGTGCCGGATGTGTTACTGACGGCGGCAGTGCTGGTTTTCGGATTGTCACGTGCGTTTCGCTTTGCAGTTGTCGCGGCGATCGCGGCAGCGCTCGGCGGGCTCTTCATGATGCGGTGGGGCGCACAGGATGCTGAAAGCGCGCGGACGTTTTTGTTGTCCGTGCCGCTGATCGGCGACGATCTCATTACGCGCGTCCAAGCTGAGAACAACGGCGCCTGGCCAGTCAATCTTACGCTCGGCGCGGTCACTGGGGCGCCATATAAAATCTATGCAGTGGAGGCTGGTGCGGCCGGAATAAACGCGGCGCTCTTCGCTATCGTCTCATTCATAGCGCNNGGGTTCTCGTCGTACCTGCTGAACTCGGTGTTCCTCTCGTCGGTGACGAGCGTGGTGGGGACGCTGTGCGCCGCGGCGGGCGGGTTCGCGCTGGCGCGCCGTTTCGGACTACAGCGACTGAACGCGGCCGGTCTCGCGTTCGCGTGGTCGTTGATTTACGCGGCTTATTTCGCGATCCGGTCAGGCGTGCATTAAAATCCGTCCATCCGGTAATTTGGCGTCATGGGCGGGCTGGGCTAGGGTCCGTCTCGAATTTGTATTTAAGGAGAGTTCCCTTGCGACGTTTATTGCATTTCACTGCGGCGGCTGCACTCGCCTTCGCACTCGCCGCCTGCGGCCGGCCCGATCCGGGCGAGCCGGAAGACATGCCCGAGCCGCCGACGGATGTTGATCCCGAAGACCCCGATTCTGATCTGCCCGATGAAGCAAAATCAGGGGCGGAGCTGGCGGTCGATTTCCAGAAGCTCGCGGCGGAAAATCTCGCGGCGTCTATGGCGTTTCTGGATCAAAACGCCCAGCGCGACGGCGTCGAGGTTACGGATTCAGGACTGCAGTACATGGTGCTGGAAGAGGGCCCGGAGGATGGTCGCTCGCCGGCTTCCACTGACCTCGTCGTCGTTCATTATGTCGGCACGCTGAAAGACGGGGTTGAGTTTGATTCTTCTCGCGCTCGCGGCGCCGCGGCGACGTTTCCGCTCAATCAGGTCATCCCCGGCTGGACCGAAGGCGTCCAGTTGATGAGCGAGGGTGACCGCTATCGCTTTTTCGTACCGCCGTCCCTTGCTTACGGCGAAAACCCCAGACCCGGCGGCGTCATCGGTCCGAATGACGCGCTGATATTCGATGTGGAGCTGATCAAGGTGAAAAATCCCGAAATTAATCTCGCTGAGGCGAAAGCGTTTCTCGCTGAAAATAGCAGGAAAGACGAAGTCAAGACGACTTCGTCCGGGCTGCAGTATCAGGTGCTGACGGAAGGACCCNNCCGCCGATGGAAAAAGTCCTGCAGCGACGGACACGGTCGAGGTCCATTATCAGGGCACGCTTCTGAACGGTACGGAATTCGATTCGTCCTACTCGCGTGGCGAGACGATCGAGTTTCCTTTGAACCGCGTCATTGCGGGCTGGACCGAGGGAGTTCAACTGATGAGCGAGGGCGACAAGTTTCGTTTCTTCATTCCGCCCGATCTTGCCTATGGCGAGGGCGGCACGCCCGGCGGTCCCATCGGCCCCAACGAAGCGCTTGTCTTTGAAGTCGAACTTGTATCGGTAAAATAAGCATTTCCTGCACTTTGAAACAAAAACCCTCGCGCTCGGCGCGAGGGTTTTTTCATGCTGGATTTTCAAAATCGGCGCATTTTGCAGGAGTATCAGTCCGATAGCTGGTTAATAATTTTTACTTTTCATTTACGAACATTAGCTTATGGGGGAATTGGTGCTGACGCAGGGTCAGCGTTTAAGGGGATCTCTCACATGAGAAAAGCCACCAAAAAGGCCGCCAAACCAGCGGCAAAAAAACGGACCGTCAAAGCCAAGGCCAAACCGGCCGCTCGCAAGACGGCCCGGAAAGCAACGAAGAAAAAGACCGCAAAAAAGGCAAAACTCAAAGTCGTGAAGAAGCCGGCCGCGAAGCGCGCCGCGAAAAAGACGACAGCGAAGAATAAAACTACCGCCAAAAAAACAGCGGCGAAAAAACCGGCGAAGCGTGTTGTTCGCCGCAAGACGGCTCGCAAGAAAGCCGCTTAAACTTTCAGCGTAATGACTTCTGCTTGACGCCCCGGGCATTCGCGCCGGGGCGTCCGCTTTTCAGGGCTGCCGATTGGCGCGCTCTGTGCTAAATTCCTATTATTATTACCGTTTTTCGGCCTTCAGTTATTTTATAGCTTGCACCCGCGGCCATTCCTGCGCAACTTTCCGAGCATGAGTGATATCGCCCATCAGCTTGAATGGATCTCCCGCCTCGTTGCTTTCGATACGACATCGTCGAAGTCGAATTTCGCGCTTATCGAAGATGTTGAAGTCTATTTTCATGGTCTCGGCGTCGAGACCTTCAGGGTCGAAAATGACGAGGGCACAAAGTCGAATCTCTATGCCGTTGTCGGCCCTAAGGTGGAAGGCGGGGTTGTTCTTTCGGGCCACACGGACGTTGTCCCCGTTACGGGCCAGGATTGGAAAAGCGACCCGTGGACGGTCATTGAGCGCGACGGAAAACTTTACGGGCGCGGCGTCGCTGACATGAAAAGCTTTTCCGCCATCGGACTGTCGCTGGTTCCGCAGATGGTGGCCGCGGGGCTGAAACGTCCAGTTATTTTTGCGCTCTCCTACGATGAGGAACTGGGTTGTCTCGGCGCGCCGCGCATGATCGCGGAGATTGCGGGCAAGGTTCCGGCGCCGTCTGCGGTGATTGTCGGCGAGCCGACCAGCATGAAAGTGATCGACGGTCACAAGGGCATCGGCTCCTTCCGCGTCACGGTCACCGGATACACCACCCATTCAAGCCAGACCGACCGCGGCGTGTCGGCGGTGGAGGCGGCCGCTCGATTGATAACCAAGCTTGCGGACATGCGCGCTGCACGGGCGGCGCGTGCAGATCCGTCTTCGCCGTTCGATCCGCCATATTCGACCATGACCGTTAATGTCGTGAATGGCGGCACGCAGCTGAACATCATGGCGGGCGAGGCGACGTTTGACTGGGATATGCGTGTGGTGCCCGGCGACTCGCGTGAGGACATCATTGAGGAATTCACCGACTACGCTAAAGGGGTTGAGGCGGAGATGCGTGCGAAAGCCCCCGGCTGCCGGGTTGAAATCGTACAGATGACCAATGCGCCCTTTCTTGCGCCGTCGCCTGACAATCCTGCCGCCGATCTCGCCAAGGCGATTACGGGACACAACAGCACGGATGTCGTTTCCTATGCGGCCGAAGCAGGCCAGTTTCAGGAAGCCGGGTTTTCGGTCGTCATCTGCGGGCCGGGATCCATCGATCAGGCGCATCAGCCCGACGAATTCATCACGCTCGATCAGGTCCGCGAGGGAACCATTTTCATGCGCAAGCTGATCGACCGGTTAAGCGCATAATCAAAAACCATTGGAGGAAACCATGACATCACTTGAAGCCGCCGCCCTTTGGGTTGGGCTGAACGCCCTGTTGCTGATGTATCTGAGCGCACGCGTGGGCGCCAATCGGATGAAGCATAAAGTCAACCTTGGCGATGGAGACAATCCGGAAATGGTGAAAGCCATCCGCACGCAGGGCAATTATATCGAATATGCGCCGGCGGCGCTTGGCGGGCTCGTCCTGCTAGCCCTGTTGAATGCATCCGTCATTCTTGTTCACATCCTTGGCGCCGTCTTTTTCACAGGGCGCGTCTTGCACCTTCTGGGTCTCGGCATGGGCGTATGGCCGAACGGCCGAACCGTTGGAACGGTTTTCACGATGCTGACTCTGCTCGTGACGGGCCTGGCGCTGATTTATCTCGCCGTTTTTTAGAAACGCTTCATTAAGCTGCGTAAACGGAGCGTATCGAACCCCCCATTTTACAAGGGGTTTTTTGTAAATTTAGGATTGTGTTTACGCTGTCCTGCGAGCCTTCCGGAAAGCAACAAAGCTTTCGGCAGGAAAGGCGGGCGGACCAGTGAAAAAAATAACGCAGTGCCGCGCATGCGGATCAAAAGCGTTGACGCCTGCTTTTTCAGGAGAGCTTGGCGCCGACAAGAAATCATTCGGCCGCAAGCGTGAACAAACGCCGGGATACGTCCTTTGCGATCCGTCGCGCGACGCGCGCGCCTGCGGTCTTCTTCAGTCTGCGTTTACTGACATTGAAACCGTTCACATTCCGTCGGCCCGGCATTCGTCGACGCGCGATCATTTGCGCAGCGTTGCGACCGAGGCGCTTGAAATGATTTCCGGTCGTGATTGTGCAGCGCTTGATATCGGTTGTAGCGACGGCACGCTTCTTTCTTTTTATCCGCGCTGGGTGGAACGCTTCGGCGTCGATCCTTGCGACCATGTTGAGGAAATCGGCGACTGGGCGTGGACAGGCAAATCCGTCTTTCCGTCGGGCGAGCTTGACGCCGCATTCGGCGACAAGAAATTCGATATCATCACGGCAGTTTCATTGTTCGAGCATGTCGATAATCCAAAAGCGCTTCTCTCGCGCGTTAAAAAACTACTGATGGATGATGGCGTTTTCGTGCTTGAGACGGTTTACGCGCCGATGGTGCTGACGCGCACCTGTGTCGAAACTCTGCAAGCCGGCGTTTCAGCGGTCTATTCGCTCTCGGTTCTGGAATGGATGCTGCGCGATGTCGGGCTAAAGGTTTTTAAAGGTTCGCTCACCGGCAAGGAGGGCGGGTCGATCCGGCTTTTCATCACGCACGCTGATTTCAACGAATACGACTTCGACCCGTGGTTTGAGCGCCTGGCGCGTTTATGGGACGAGGAAAACGCTCTCGCCATGCGCGCGTTGCAGCCCTATCAGTCATTTGAAAGCCGCGCTGCCGATATAAGGCGCGATTTCATTGAAATACTCGAGGATATCGGCGAGCGCGGCGAGTGCGCGCACATTCTTGGCGCCGATCCGCAGACGGAAGCCCTGTTGCGCTGGGCGGGGCCGGCGGCGAAATCGGTAACAGCGGCGGTAGATACGAACGCCGCGCGCGAAGCCGAACGTCTCGGCGAAAAAGGTCCACGCATTATTTCCGAAAGCGACTGCCGCGCGGCGGAACCGGATTTCCTGATCGGGTCGGCGCGCTATAAGCGCGAGATCATGGAGCGCTGGCGCGAATCCATCATGCTCGGCGCCAGATTGATATTCATCACGCCGAACCCGCAGATTGTCACGGCTGCTAATTTCGCCAGCGAATATGGTAAGGCGATTAATGCGGGCGACGGTCCAGCTGGCGCGCAGACGCTGCGCGCCATTCTTGCGGCGGCAGGCGGTCCCAGGCTGATTTCGGAAAATCCAGAAGCGGTAAAATCAGCCGGTTAATCGCGAACGCTTAAAAACCAGCGATCCGTTCCTTCAAGGATTACGGCGGTCAATGATCCGCCATAGCAGGCGCCCGTATCGACATTGATGCGCCAGCCTTCATCGCATGGCTGATCCACGGGCGTGTGTCCGTGAACGACGACAAAATCAGGCCGTTCCGCGGATGACGCATTGTGAAACCGCGAGCGGATCCACAGCATGTCTTCCTCTGTCTGTTCTTCCAGGCTGGCGCCGGGGCGAATGCCGGCATGGACGAACAGATAATCGCCTTCGCGATGATTAAGCGTCAGCGAACGTAGAAACTTCAGATGTTCATCCGGCATGTTCTTGCGAAGTTCGCGCGCGAGCAACTCATTCGGCAGCGCCGTATCAACGCCATAACTTTCAAGCGTCTCAAGTCCGCCCCAGTCGAGCCAATGGGGCAGGTCTTCAGGCTCCTCGAGGAAATCAAGCATGCTTGCTTCGTGGTTGCCTTTTAGAAAAACCGTTTCGGACTTCGATTTGCGCAGTTCTATGAGCCGGTCGATCACCCCGCGGCTGTCTTCCCCGCGGTCCACGTAATCGCCGAGGAAAATGAGCTGCGCGTCGCTCAGCTTGCCGATATCGGCCGTGATCTCGCCAATGAGAGCATCAAGAAGATCCGCCCGGCCGTGAATGTCGCCGATGGCGTAAACGCGCTTGCCATCCGGCACTGAGGCTGGATCGCCTTTTTTATTGAAAAAATTTTCGAACATAAGCGCGTTAACTTTTCTCACGAGGCCTTATATTTGGCCATATAAAGAGGCTATAAAAAAAGTGACAAAGAATCACTACTAAGCCTTTGTGACGAATTCATAGGGAGGAAGCGCGAAAGTTAATGAGCGTTCTGGTCACAGGCGGCGCTGGTTATATTGGCGCGCATATGCTCCTGGCGCTTCAGGACGCCAGAGAGCCTGTGGTTGCGCTTGATAATCTTTCAGCCGGCGAGCGCTGGCTGGCGCCGCAAGACGTTCCATTTGTTGAAGCTGACGTGGGCGACGAAAAGAAGCTCGCGCAGGTGCTGAATGCCTACGACATCAAAGAGGTCATTCATTTCGCCGGGTCTATCCTTGTAACGGAATCGATCCGGAATCCCATCGACTATTACTCGAACAATACCGCCAATACATTAAAGCTGTTGCGCGCCTGTGTTGCGGCGGGCGTCAAACGCTTTATCTTTTCCTCGACAGCTGCGGTCTATGGCGTGCCGGAGCGCACGCCCATTTCGGAACAGTCTCCGATCAGGTCGATTACGCCTTACGGCGCCTCCATGGCGATGAGCGAACGAATTTTGGAAGACGTCGCCGCTGCGCACGATCTTTCCTTTGTGACGCTGCGCTATTTCAATGTCGCCGGGGCCGACCCTTCAGGCCGCGCGGGTGAGATTGGCAAGCCGACGCATCTCATCAAGGCCGCGGCGCAGATCGCCATCGGGTATCGCAAGGAGAAGCTGCAAATCTATGGCGGTGATTACCCGACGCCGGATGGTAGCGCCATTCGCGACTATGTTCATGTGAGCGATCTCGCGCAGGCGCATCTCGAGGCTCTTGAACGGCTGCGCAATGGCGGTACGTCGATCACGCTCAACTGCGGCTATGGGCGCGGATATTCCGTTTACGAAGTGGTGGAGGCGTTTCGACGCGTGACGGGCGAGGCGATGGAATACGACACGGCGCCGCGTCGTGCCGGCGATCCAGCGCAGTTAATCGCAGATAACGCCGCCATCCGTACCGTGCTTGACTGGCGTCCTCGTTACGATGATATCGATTTTATCGTCGAAACGGCGGTTGCATGGGAGCGCCAGCTAGAAGCGCGCGCGGAGAAAGTTTAATGTCGTCGCCCCTGTTCTGGCCAAGGGCCGTATTCGGCCTGTTATTCGTGATCATTACTTTTTTGACCTTGACGCCAAATCCGGTTGAAAGCGAGCCGGGTTTTGCGTTGACGCGATGGATTGCGAATTATTTACTGGGTGATGCGAAGAACGCCGATAAAATCGGGCATTTTCTCGCCTATGCGTGCCTGGGATTGACCGCCTTCTGGGCGCAGCTAGCGGTTCTTTCAAAACGCTGGGCGGTGACGCTTGCACTTGCGGCTTATGGCGTTCTGCTTGAAGGCTTGCAGGGACTGGGCGGCGTGCGTTCGCCGGAAGTTGCAGACGCAGTTGCAAACGGTCTTGGCGCCCTTGCCGGTTTCGCCGGCGCGCTCGTTCTTGTGCGGCTGAACAAGTTTCGCGCGCCATGAAAACAGCGATTGTCATTCCATCGCGATACGCGTCGACGCGCCTGCCTGGCAAGCCGTTGCTTGCCGAAACGGGACAACCGCTTATTCGTCATGTCTATGAACAGGCCGTGTGCGCGAAAAAAGCAGACAAGGTCGTTGTCGCCACGGACGATGCGCGGATTTTCGATATCGTCGCAGAATTTGGCGGGGACGCGGTCATGACAGACTCCGCTCATGAGACAGGGAGCGCGCGCGTCGCAGAGGCGGCGGAAAAAATTGACGCCGATATCATCGTCAATCTTCAGGGCGACGAGCCGGAAATCGATCCGGCGCATATCGACCGGCTGATCGATATGCAGGTCAGGTTCAAGCCCTTTGCCTCAACGCTCGTCTGTCCGTTTCCGTCTGAGGCGAAAAAAGGCGCTGGTTCGCCGGACGATTCCTCGGCGGTCAAAGCGGTCCTCGGCGCACAATTTGAGCCGGATGTCTTTGAGGCGCGGTATTTCACACGCAATATCTGCCCGTGGCCGCGTGATGAATTCGGCGAAATTGCTACGCCTTCAGACTATTTCCTTCATGTGGGCGTGTACGCGTTTTCCAAATACAGCCTTGCAGCTTTTGCGAAAGCCCCCTCCGGCGTTCTTGAGCGCGCCGAGCGACTCGAACAGCTGCGAATTCTGGAAATGGGCGAGCGCATTATCGCGGGCGTGATAGACCGCGCCGCGCCTGGCATCGATACGCCTGAGGACTATCGTCTGTTTGTTGCGCGAGTTGGAAAAGGCGCCGCCTGACCTTGCGGTCGTGTGGGTGTGTGTGTCGGCGGCGCCTTCCGAAAGCTGCAGTTACGCTAGGGACGCATAGGCGTAAATCGCCGGATACGCTGCTGCAGCCAAAACGCTAACGGTGGTGAGGATCGTGATCAGCCGTGCCATGGGTTTCTCTCCGTTTCTTGTTATGAGCGGGAGATAGGCGCGGGGGCTCGCGTTGAAAAGACAGCGCGGCTGCGTTTTGGCGCAAGGAAAAGTCAATTCGTCGAATGATGATTTTAACGATTTCGGCCTGCCGCGCCGGGGCGTCAATTCATCGGCGCTGTTTCCTGATCGTTAATCCGGCGCGCATTTCACGGCGCAGACTGTTGCCTTCCTCGAGCGAACCATGGCCCATAGTCGGAAAGCCAAAGAGGAGGGCGCAGGACATGGAATCACTGTTGTCGCTGGAAAATATTTTCACCCTGATGATGCTCATTCTGCTGCAGGCGGTGCTGGGCTTTGACAATCTTCTTTATATCTCGATTGAGTCTGGTCGCGTTCGCGAAGAGCGCCAGAAATTCGTCCGCTGGCTGGGGATCAGCCTCGCCATCGTGTTGCGGCTGGTCTTGATGGTGGTTGTACTCGGGCTGATCGGCACGCTGACGCAGCCTCTTTTCGGGTTGCATGTCGATGGAGTTTTCGAGGCTTCATTTACGTTTCATTCGATTGTGTCGATCTTTGGCGGCGGTTTCATCATGTACACCGCGACAAAAGAGATCATGCATCTTCTGGCGGTCGATCATGTCGAGAATCTCGACAAGAAACATCAAAAGTCCGTGCCTGTGGCGATTGCAACGATCGTATTCATGAACCTGATTTTTTCCTTCGACTCGCTTTTATCAGCCATCGCGCTGACGCACGTCGTCTGGGTGATTGCTACAGCGATTATTATCAGCGGCTTGATGATGATCGCGCTTGCCGATCAGGTTTCGGTGTTTTTGAAAAAGAACCGCATGTTCGAAGTGATCGGGCTTTTCATCCTGTTTATCGTCGGGGTGCTGTTGATCACCGAGGGCGGGCATCTCGCCCATATGGAGCTTTTCAACTTCAAGGTAGAGGCGATGTCGAAGGCCAGCTTCTACTTCGTCATCTTCGTGATGGTGATCGTCTCGCTGGTGCAGACGCGTTACCGCAACAAACTTGAAAAGCTGCGCGCGAAAGAACACGGGACAGCCGCATAACCGCGCTGGTTGACCTGACTTTTGAGAAAACTTGGCGCTGATCAGTCCATCGGGCGGAAGATCAGCGTCAGCACCATGCCGATGACGCCGATGACGCCCCAGAGGGGCAGGCCCATAATCGTGCCGAGCGCCTGCGACACGCCGCCGGGAGAATTTTCAACAATGGCCGCGCCGTTGACGCCCATAAGCCCCAGGACGGACTCTGTAGTGCGCATCACCGGCTCACCGCTTTCGAGCGACGAAACGCCGTCGGCGCCCAACAATGCGATGGCGAGCGCCACCAGAACCCACGCAATAAACCGAAACGCCGCCATACCGGCCCCCTCGAATGGTTAACGCAATACTTGAAATTCGAGGATAACCCGCGGGCGCGCCGGCTGCAAATCCCTTGTGACCGGCAGGCCAGAAGGGAGCCAGAGCCAAGGATTAAACCTTGCGGCCTGCGCGCGCCCTTGGTATCTCCCGCCGTTCTGACGGAGGAGTCGGCCGAGTGGTCGAAGGCCGACCCGCTGCGTAAGCGGCAATATTAAAAGACTCGTATCGCCGGCGTCAGGGGCGTGAGGACAGGTGGCCGAGTGGTCGAAGGCGCACGCTTGGAAAGCGTGTAGGCGGGTAACCGTCTCGAGGGTTCGAATCCCTCTCTGTCCGCCATTGGTTCCCTATTAGCTTTTCAGATTCAACAACCCAAGCATTTCCGAAAATCGCGGGTCATTTCGTATTGGGTCATAGAGCGGATTGATTTTTAGGAAAATGACGCCACGCGCGCCGTCTTCAATTCCTTGCTCCAACCACTGAAAGGCTAAGTCGTTATCGCCAAGATTGGCGTAAATCTGAGCAATCAACGGTGCTGGCACATAGGAGTCGAGCGCAAGAAGGTCGCTTAGGATCGCGCGGGCGTCTTCCTCTCGCCCTGCACGCGCAAAAGCGACCGCAAGATCGGATTGGGCTACCGCCTGACTCTCCATGAGACGTGCCGCATTTGAAAAAGACTCGATTGCTTGGTTATTCCGTCCCAATAAAAGCTGCGCCCGGCCGAGCACTCTGTATCCGTCCGCAAATCCGTCGTCCACCGACACAACTGCGCCCGCTTCGCGCAATGCTTCATCATAGCGTCGCGCATTGAAATAGGCCCAGGCGAGATTATTTCGAATTGCGATGTCTCTATTGATACCGATATCGCCTGCACTGGTATCGAGCAGCATTCGAAAGATGCCGATCGCCGCATCATGATTGCCCGTGATCGAGTTTGTCAAAGCGTAACCGAGCGGTGGTGTTCCCGACAGCTCGTAAGCGCGTTCGTAAGCGGCGATCGCGCCCGGCCAGTCCCGGTCATCCCAGGCAAGCACGTCGCCGTAAATCGACAACGCCGCCGCCCGCGTTACGGGGTTTGACGCTGAAACACCGTAGACTAATGAAGCCTTTATTTTTGGAACGGCTTCATTCGGCTTCATCCATCCGTAGTGAGTGCCTGCGAAATAATATGCCCGGCCCATGGCAAGCCGCGCTTCTGCAAACTCAGGATCGAGTTCAACCGCGCGTTCGAAAAATTCTATGGACCGGCGGTTACCTTCAGGCGTCCATTTGCGTAGTTCATGACTGCCGATGAGGTAGTGTTCATAGGCGCTGAAATTTTTCGTCGGCAGCGTCGTCAAGAGATCGCGCTCAGCGTCGCTGATTTCACTAGCCAGCGCGTCGGCAATGTTGATGGCGATGTCCTGTTGGATCGCCAGTATGTCTTCGGTTTGCCGATCATAGGTCGATGACCATAAGTGTGCGCCATCCGCCGCCGAAATGAGCTGAGCCGTAACGCGCAGCTTTTCTCCGTCCTGTCGGATGCTGCCTTCAAGGATGTTTGCGACGCCTAGCTGATTGGCGATTTCCATTATGGGGGCTGTGCTGTCGCGGAACTGAAAGGAGTCCGTCCGTGCCGCCACTTTCAGAGAATCAACCTGTGAAAGCGCATGTAGAATTTCTTCGGCCAGCCCATCCGAAAAATAAGCGTTATCGGGATCAGCGCTCATATTCGCAAAAGGCAATACGGCGATGGAGTGCGGGCCGGCGTCTATGGCGGACATGTCAACAGCTGGAACGACAGCCGGTTGGCGCAACATTGTAACTGCGCCAATAATGACAATCCCTGCAGCCAGAATACCGGTCAGCGCGCCATAACGGGCAAAACTTGCAAGTGCGCCGGAGCGCTGCGGCGCACTCATCACTTCGTTGCCGTGCAGCGGCGCCTGATCCGCCGTGGCGGGTATGTTATCCTCGCGCTCTACAGGCGCGCAGAGCCTGTATCCGTGTTTCGGCACGGTTTGAATCAGTTTGCGGTTTTCATGCACATCGCTAAGAGCTCGCCTGAGCAGGGATATTGCGTTATTGAGCGATTGATCCGCGCCGGGCGCGCCGCCCCATACAGCGTCGATCAGGTCCTGACGCCGCACGGTTTCGCCCTGCCTCTGGGCCAAGGTAATGAGAAGCGCCATAACGCGCGGCTCCACCTCGGCTGCGGACTTGTCCGTTTCAATCATGCGCGCTGTCGGATCGATTCGGCGCCCGCCAATAATGAAGGGCTGATCCCATTCCGGCTCCCATAAGCGGACATTTGACATTGGCTTTACTCGCCATGACCCGGCCGCACCGTCGCGCCGGAAATTTCACGCAAACGCTCTAGCGAGGCCGGTTCGACCGGGCGCCGCCGGCGCGCCAGCGTTGCGTTCAGCATTAATGCGCCTGCCGGCTGATAAATCAATGCGCGCGCAAGCGTTCCGGAAAGCGGGCCTGAGCTTTTCTTAAGCTTTCTTCCGCTGAAATTATGTTTTCTTTCAATACCTTACTGTCTCCAAGCGATACCATTTCCAACACAAAGGCGATCCTTGACGTTACGCGCGGACCGGGTTTCGGCGCGTCTTGCGGGCCAGCCTCGCGCCTGGAACGCCGCCAGCGGCGAGGCAAGACAAACAGAGGTGACAAATGAGACGACATTTCCTGCGAAAACTCGCCGCGAGCATGATAGCGCCGGTCATCTTTTTCGCACTTTGGACGCCGGTAGCGTTCGCTGAGAAGAGGCCAATCCTGGCGGGCGACGAAGATCTCAAATCCTGGATTAGCGAGATGCAGGCGGAAATCCTGTTCGACGTACATTTGGAACGTGCGGAAGCGCTTGGCGACAAGGCTATAAAACGTGCGGAACAGATATGGGGCGAAATGGACGACAGCAACGCCTACCATCATCAGTACGTCATTTTTCACACTCTCTTGGCGACAATCAATCTGCGGCGCGACCAACAGAATATCGACAAAAATGCGCTGACGACCTCACTGACTTCAGCAATGGAGGGGCAAGCGATTCTCAGCAGCGCTGACGTGCTGACGCGAGATGAGGAAAACATAACCAAAATCCTTGTCGATGTGACCCGCGCGCGAATTGAGTGCCGTTTCGGCGGCGCTAAAGAGAAGAACAGGGCTTACGGCTCGGCTATCAAGAAACTGAAAAAATTAGACAGAGCAGCGATCGACCGAGGGCTGACGTTGTTGATCGCGTATAAAGAAGGCGACGGCAAGTATGAGAACTTAACGCCGGATGAAAGGGGCATCATGGAATTAAACGACATGATTGTTGATGCCGCGTTGGAACAGATCCAGCAAGAAGGCGTCATCGCGCATATCGAAGGACAACGGGATTATTGCACGTCATGACGGGATAGAAATCCGTGTTCGGTACTTAGCGGGGAGAAAAGCATATGAAAAAGTGCACAATAAGAAAAATCACTGCGGCGATCCTGACGCCAATATTGCTAATGGCTGTTCCTGCGCCGACCGCATTTGCTGCTGAAAAATCAATCCTGAGCGGCGATGCCGATATTGAAGCTTTGGTGCGTGAAGTGCAGGCGCAAACCCTGTTCTTTGCGGCGCCCACCTTAGCCGACATGAACGCCAACGAAGCAGTTATCAGGGCGAGGGAGAAGTGGGAAGGCAATAACAAATGGGCGTTCCGCTATGTGTTATACCACGGCGTTTTAGCTCAGACAAACCGGGCTTTTGACGGCTATGTGGATGTAAATAGCCAACCCGATAGTTTTCCGAATAAAGAAAAATTCGCCAATCAGTTTTTTGAACAAATGTTTTCCGGGTTGCAGCAGATCGCCCCAATGCTGAACTCATTTGAAAAAGTGAATGAGTTGTCGCATGACGAAAAGGAGATGGCGGAAATTCTCAGCCTGGCCACACGCGGACGTATTTTCTGCTACATGTCTATGTTCTCGAATACGCCCGAGAATTATACCGGGATAGGCGCCGAGGCGTATCGAGAAGCGATTTCGGTGCTTAGAGAAACCGGCCCGCAAAACATCGTCAATATCGTCCAGGGCATGGAGCTGGCCGAATTCGACGGCGGCAATGAAGACGCTTTCGCCAAGCCGGGCATAGTCAAGAAACTCGAAAATCAACGGGATCTCATATGCGGCGCATAGAGGTTTGCCGCGTATTCGTCGCGCCCATGACAGGAATTGCTTTAAATGAAAATACAGTTGCGAAAATTGGCGGCTATGTTCGCAACGCCGCTTTGCTTTTATGTGTTGCCGCCCGATTTCTCCACACACGCTGCGCAATCAGCATCAAGCGGTTCAACGATGCGGTTCGCCTATGATCGCGACGAAAAAATCGGACGCTGGATGGACGAGCTGGAACACCACATCGTCTTTCATTATCTCGATAATGAGGCCCTCAGGGAACGGAACCTTCTCAGCCGCGGAAAACTTATTGACTATTCGGCATATTCGAACCGGGCCGAGAAAATGGTGAAACGCGCCCGAAAACAGTGGGGCGATAGCGACCGGGAAACGATTTATGTCATGGGCGTTGCGCTTCTGGTTTTCATTAATTACCGGCTCAAGATCTCTGACATCTCGACCGTCGAGGCGCGCGAGCTTGTTACAGACGCGTTAATCGCGCCGCCGCGGGAAGTTTTTTACGCCCAGCCGCATGCGGAATATCTGGCTTGGAAGCTGTCCGCTTTACATGATTTAACCGCCGCGCGCATCGAGCGCTTTGCTTATAACAACGCTCGCGCCCGTGAATATTACAACAGCGCGATCACAAAGTTCCGCAAGCTCGGCGATATGAGTCTGACCGACAGCCTCGAAATTATCGACGTCATTCTGACGGAAATGAGCGGCGAAATGGAGGCGAACAGGTCCTGCTTTGATGAGGGCAGATTCTGCAATGATTGAGCAAATGCAAGCATGCGGTTTTCAAGCGTTCGGATGAAGAAGGAGCCACAGTCATGAAGTTGACGCTGGCGACATTGGCCTCAAGAGCAAGGCTCCGGTTTCTCGGTGTTACGGGAGGTCTTGCGATATGCGCCGCCGCCGCCGCTCAATCGGCGGTCTGGACAGATGGCGCAATCGCCAGCCTGTTTCCTCCGCCGATTGAAGGATGGACGGCCGATGATATCGCTATCGAAGAACGCGACACCATCACAAGCGGATTTGAATCGTTCGCCGGCGCCGCGCTTGCGGAAACGGCAAGCGCCGGCGTCAGCATTCGTTTAAATGTGAAGCAGCGCTATTCTTTCGGCGATAAAGCAATCTCAATTACCATAGACACGGAAGACATCGACAGCGCGGCGACCGTGGATGTCATCACGGCGGCTTTTGAGACAGACGCCGCGACGCGTAAGAAGCTGGAAAGCGACGGCGTGTCGGTGATCGATCATGACGGAATCACTGGCATTTCGATGAAATCGGGAAACGAAGCGGCGCGCGCGTTCAATATTGGATCGGCTGGCGTTGTCTCGCTGGAATGCGCCTATGCGGGCTGCGGCGCCGATCTCGATTTGATGCTTGACCAGATGAATTTCGCCGCTGTCACCGAATTCGTAGTCTTTGATCATCGCCGATGAATATGCGGCGCATAAAGGAGCATTCGACCATGATATACATAGCGACGGCGATTGCTGTTTTCATGTTTGCTGCAAACGCCGCCTTCGCGCAGGACGATCCTATTATGGAACGCTACGAGGCTGGCGACGGACTAAACGCGCGCAACGCGTGGGAGCTCATGGCGTCAGCGGGCGATTACAACGCGCAGGTCACGCTTGGCTGGCTTTATAGCGGCGCGATGGATCCAAAGGGCGTTGAGATCAACCTCGAAACAGCGCGATACTGGATGGAGCAAGCAGTCGCCCAGCGCGATCTCGCGCTTGCAGACGGCCTTGACGGTGCGCTTCTTGTTTTCGCTGGAGAACTCGATAGCGGCGAGATGGAAAGCGTTGTCGGCAACATCGACGCGAACGAACTCGCCGCATGGTATTTTCTCGCCGCTGATCTTGGCAGTGCCGAAGCAGGTACGCGACTCGGGCAAATTTTTGATGCGCGCGGCCAAGGATTGGCGCCCGATCTCGCTCGTGCTCTGGAATGGTATGAATGGGCCGCGCCTGCCTCGCCCATCGCCTTAATCGAGGCGGCGGCGATTCACTTGAAAGCAGGGCGCGTAAATCGCGCGCTTTACTGGCTTGATCACGCCTGGGTGATGAACGAACGCGGCGTTGAAAATTTTTGGGGAAGCGACCCATACGACGACGGGCAGGGATACAGTTTCGCCGCCGTCGCAGACAAGTTGCGCCTGGGCGCCTATAATGCGTTCTTTCCCAACTGCCTGCCGGGATGGAAAAGCCTCGGCCTTGAGCATCTCATGTATACGCAATCGGAAGGCGACGCTGTCGTCCTGCGCGACGACGACGAGATTCGGTATCCGATAAGTCTCGGCGTCATCTGCACAAACGACGCGACGGGCGCGACGGCGGGGCTCGTGATCAAACTGCACTTCGCCGATAATGCTGCAGATGGGCGCAATCTGCTCGAAAAGTATGACACGCTTGACGCTGCGGGACGCCGCAATGCTCGCGCAACGGGCGTTGATGTTGAAGACATCGCGGGCTACCGGGTGATGGGGGGCGGCGAGGAATCGCATTATTTCTATCGGGCCATTCTCGATGGCGGAATAGTCGTTGTTTCCAAAATTCTCGATTCGTCTGGCGATGCGCAAACCGACCGCAAGATCGCGCTCGACTATCTGCGCGCGGTGGACTTTGAAAAAATCGTCGAGGGAACGCGCGGACACGGCGTATTCAAACTCGCAGAAGACGGCGGGACCGTGAAACCTTGAAGCCTGTACAACAAAGATTTCCTGTGCGCAAAGGAGAGTGACAATGGGCGCTATACAAAAAATACTTGCGATGGTTTTATACACCACAGCGCTTTCGGGCTGCGGCTCACTGTTTGAATGCGACGGATATTATGAAACTGTGTACGTGCAAACACAAAGATGCACTGCGGGTTATTCCAGCACCGGGCACTGCAATGGCTGGACCTTCGGTCAAAAGCCGGTGCAGCAATGCGTGCGCACGGCGAATTACGATGCCCCCAAATATAAAAAACCACAGGAACCAACTCCGCAGGCGTTAGCGGAGCGCGGCTACGACGCCCATAAGGGAGGCGATGATTTGAAAGCGGCCCGCCTATGGCGTCAAGCCGCTGACAAAGGAAACGCCGCGGCGCAAAACAACCTCGGCTGGGCATATGAATATGGTCGCGGCGTCGGTCAGGACAACGTTGAGGCTGCCCGGTGGTATCGCCTCGCAGCAGCTCAGGGGCATGTGTCCGCACAATACAGTCTTGGCGTGATGTATCTTTTCGGCCGCGGCGTTACGCAGAACAATGCAGAAGCAGCACGGCTGTTTCTTTTGGCCGCTGAGCAGGGCGACGCATCGGCGCAAAAGAATCTTGGTCTGATGTACAAGAACGGCGACAGCGTCGAGCAAAGCGATAGTGAGGCCGTTAAATGGTTCCGGCGGGCGGCCGAGCAAGAGCACGGGCCTGCGCAATTTTCTCTTGGTCTGATGTATGAGGAAGGGCGCGGCGTTCCAAAAAACGTCAAAACGGCAATCGAATGGTACCGCAAAGGGGCCGCCAGCGGCGATGAACGGGCAAAGACATCGCTTGAGCGGCTTGGGGCGTCGTCATGAAATATGGCTCATCGGCTAAACTCATTGCGATGAAGGCGCCGCGCAAGCTATTGATTGGCGCCGTGGTTGCGATTGGTTCAGCCATGGCGATGGCCGGCTGCGACGGCGAGGGGCCGGCAAGTGCGATTGAAGTCACTGCGCCGCCCGGCGCAGTCGTCGTCCTGCGATATGACAGGCCCGTTAAAGGCGCTCCAAAACGTGCGATGTCGTACATTCCGGCAAGGCCAGTTTTCAATCCAAGTCCTTTGCCTGAGAACGCGCTTCTTGTTCACAACGGCCTGGGGTTGCACGGGAGCGGCGATATAAGCGGGGAATTGTTGATCCAGGTGCCGGAAGACGCACAAGGGGCAATCCAATTTTCAGTATCTGCGTCAGGCGATGGCAGCCGGGCGGTAGGCGGCGCTTCGGTATTTTTTGCCGCTGATGAAGTCAATGTGACGATCTCGATTGAAGGCGAGCAGACAGAATTCGCGCCGCCGGACCTTGTTGGCGAATGGAACGACGGCAAAAGAAAGTGGATTTTTCGCGAATCACAAATCCCGATTCTGAATATTCATTACGCATCCGGAGAAGAAAAAACCATAAGATACAATATTTACCCCGATGGGCGAGGCCGCTGGTTTCTTGTTGAGTCTGGACTCGTCGGAACTGCCTACTGGATTGAGATTGATGAATCCGGAGGACTGTTGGTCTCGCATGTCGGTGAAATATTTGACCCGTTCACGCGTTACACACGCGAACGCTAGAACCAGCGGCGCCTACTGAAAATTAGAGCAGGCGGATTCAAATTGCAGCCCGCCGAGATGGGAACGAGAGGCGACGCGAAAGAAGCTTTGAGATGGCGCGAAATTTGTGAATTTTTCTTTTAACTTGAAGTTGCACATATCGCTTGCCTAAAGTCTTTCACGAGCGGTGATCTCTTGGCAGGCAATTAGATTTCCCTGATCAGTGCCGCAAACTCCTTGATCCTTCAAGCAGCATTCCCTTTTAAACTGTTTAGGGAATTCCAATAAAGACTAGTTCGACAATGCCCGCTTCCACCGCCACTGAGTTCCCTATATTTATTCTCATCGCATTACACCTCGAGATTGAGGCGTAAATTCAAAGACCTTTGTGCCTACCGAAAAATAGATTCTGACAGACTGCATTGTACAATCCGCCGGGTTGAGGGAAGTTACATATACGTCCAACTGATGGTGTGCCCGCTCCATTGGAGCACTTCGCTAAAGTTGAGGTACGTTCGCGTCGCGTTCTAAAGCTTTTGTGAACGTTCAGAATTTGACGCAAATGATCCTCCTCGCGAATCATCAAGGGAACGAAACACTTGCGGTTTAAAGAAGGAACAACCTCTAATGCAGAAGTTTGTTATCGGACCTCGGTGTATAAATACTCATTCTGACTGTCGCGGATGGAAAGCGTGCGCAAGCCATCGGTCTCGCCAATAAGCGCCTCGATATTGATTTGCCCAGTTCCAATGGAAACCAGCGAAACGGTTCCGTCCGGATTGGTCCGTGTGGCGAGTGGCGCCTTGATCGAGCCGGCTGTAACCCATGCAGCGCCGTCCTTTTCGTAAATTGTAATGGACCCGATGCCGGGGCTTTCATAGCGTTCGGCCAGGTTCGCCAGCACTTCCGGATCTCCGGGGATCGTCAGGTCTTGCCGGCGACTTTCGGCCTGCGCTTTGATACGGGTTGCTGCTTCAGCTACGTCTGCTGCAGCTTCGGGTTTTCCGTCATACAAGACTTCGAGAAGGCGCCGTAAAAACGGGCCTAACATCGCCTGGCCGGGATCGGAGTTGGTGAGGATGACCGCGCCGACATTGGCCTCAGGAAGTGCGAACCAATTGGCGTGGTAACCTGACAGGGTGCCGCCATGGGTAACAACCGGAATGTCCGAATGGAGTTCATAAAAAAGGCCCATGCCGTACCACATGTTTTCTCGTACTTGCACGCCGCGCTCCCGCCGCTCGAGGAGGTTTTCTTCGCTGACAAATCTTTTGCCGTTGGGAGTCAGCCCCTTTGAAAGCTCCGATTGCACATAATGCGCTACGTCGGCTGCAGTGGAAAACACGCCGCCTGCCGGACGTAAGGGGTACACGGTCTGATTGAAATAGTTTGACATCACGGCGACATTGCCATCGACGTCCAGTCCGTGCGGGCTCGCCCAATTGCCGCGCATGCCTTCGGCAAAATCAAAGGTGGTATTTTTCATCTTGAGCGGGCCAAAAACCAGCTTGTCCATGGCCTTGTCGAAAGCGGCGCCAAGTTCCATGTCGGGATAGGTGAGTGCGCCGCCGACATAACCGGCCGCCGCCGCCATGTTGTTGTTATACTGAAAGAGCTCGCCAAAGCTGCTGGTCGGTTGCGTTTCCGCGAGCTGACGAAACGTGTCGGAAGCCGGCGCGCCCTGATCAGCCAGAATAAATGCCCAATCCTTGCGCGGCAGTCCTGTGCACGCGCAAACGAGGTGGCGGATCAGCGTGGCGTTTGTCGTCTCGTCGTCGCCGAGACGGAATGGTGGATAGACGTCAACGACCCGCTGGTCCCAGTCAAGCTTGCCTTGATCGGCAAGAATCGACAGCAGCAGCGTCGACATGCCCTTCGTGCTCGATGCAATCATGAACTTCGTGTGCTCGTTGACAGGTTGTTTCGAGCCGAGTTGGGTTACGCCAAAACCGCCTTCCCAGACGACTTCGCCCTTATCGATGATGGCAATGGCGACGGCGGGAACTTCCAGCGTCTTTGCCGATTCAGCCACAAAGTCTCGCAATAGCTGGACCCGTTCGGACGTTAGCGGGCGTGCTGCTTTTCCAGCGAAGGACTCTCGCTCATACCCGGCTGGTAAAAGGCCCTGTCGCGCGACCGCAACTGCAGCGGAGCGCTTTCCTGCTGTGGCTTGCGATCCAGTGACGATCATTACAGTCCAGGCGTCGCCCTTGCGTAGTATCAATGCCGACACGGTGATCTGCTCGGCGGGAGATGTTTCGTAAGATATGCTTGCCCGCTCGTCCCAACCGTCATCTGGACGCATCGGGTTGACCCGGCGCACCTGTCTGTTCGCTTCGGGATCGTATGCTGACCATGCTTTGGCCGCAGCATCCCCGGCGTCGCCCGCCGCACCGACTTCGACGATGACGATATCGAGGTCGCCTTCTGGCGCGGTGAAGACCGTTACGGTTTCATTGGTATTTATGGACCAGTCTTTAGGCTGGGTGAATGCAGTTCCGGCGGATGTCGCTCCGGGCGTGTCCTCGGACACCATTTCTTGCGCAGATGCAACGGAGGCGAAACTGAATAACGATAACGAGACGATGAATGTTAGAAAGTTTGTTTTCTTGCGCTGCATAATGAAGCCTCTCATTATTTTACGCGCCGGAACGCCATGTAGGGTTGGGTGCTGAAGGACAGCAAAAAATCGTCTTCGTCGCCGTGAAACTGGATGTGCTCATAGGGACCGCCAGCCCGGGCGCCCGTCGTTTTTTCGTACATCATTGGCCCGATCCGCTCCCAATAGGTTGTTTCGTCCCGGAACGTGACGGTGATGGCGCTGTCGCCGGCAGCAGCCACTGTGATGTCGAATTCAGGGCGCGGGTCCTGCGAATAGTCACGGCGATTTACACGATAAGAACCGAGAGGGGGCGTCTCGTCCTCCGGCGCAGCGGCGCGCGGGGCGGGTTCATGCGGGAAAACGCGGCCGATAATGGCGTTGGTCAGGTCAGTGCGGCCCGGCGAACTTTCATTGCCGCCCGTTACGGAAACAAAGAAACCGAAGTCAGCTTCCGGCGCGAGAATTAAATTGGAATGGAAATCCCCCGTATTGCCGCCATGTCCGACCATAGTCGGAGCAGCCTTGCGCACGAAGTAAAACCCATGGGCCATGCCGGGCAGATCGGGCGCATTCGCCAGTGAAGCGCTCATCAGCAGGCGGACCGATTCGGGCTTTAAAATGCGCGTGCGGCCTAAACGGCCGTCACTCAACATCGCCAGCATGAAACGCGCCATATTTTCTGCGCTGGACGTGGCAGACCCCGCGGGCATGATATTGCTGAAAAGTTCGAATGGTTGCGCGACAAGGCGGCCGTCCTCGAGTTCGTAACCGTTGGCCATGCGCGCCTCGAACTCCGCAGGCAAAGGCTCGCGGAACGTAGTTGAGTCCATGCCAAGTGGTTTGAAAATATGATTTTCAACGTAATCGGCGAAAGGCTCGCCCGACACGCGTTCGACAATGTAGCCCGCAAGTGCAACGCCATAGTTGGAATAAGCAATCTCGGTTCCGGGCGCCCACACGCGTTCTGGTATATTCGATTTGATCCAATCGCCGTATGGCGTGAGGTCTTCGACCTTTTGAACTGAGATGCCGCTGACGTCGCTCATGCCGGGGCTGTGTGACATCAAATGGCGCACGAGGACGGATTGCCCCTCGTAGGGTGGGATGGTGAAGTCGATATAGCTGTTGACGTCCGCATCAAGGTCAATACGGCCAGCCTCCACCTGCTGCATCAAAGCAGTCCATGTAAACAATTTGGAGACAGAGCCGGGACGAAATAGCGTTTCGTGAGGATCGACCGCGGTATGAGCGTCAATATCAGCGAACCCATACCCCTTCGAGAAAAGCACTTTTCCATTGTGAACGATGGCAATTGTCGCGCCGGCGACTTCCCGGTTGACGATTTGTTGCGCCATAACGCCGTCAACGAAACCTTCAAGACTTTTGAGCTCTTGTAGTTTGACACGTTCGGCCGTGGGTGCAGCGGCGGTCGCCGAAGGCGCCATGCAGAGTGGTGATAAAACCAGAATTGCGAAAGCCGCCGCCGCGCCCTGTGAAACATCACCCATTCTCATAATTCCCTCACTCGCTCCTGCACGCTTTCTTCCTCCGCGCTGAATTGAAATTTGCGCGGCAAACGCCGTTGCTCTTCATTGGTTGGAAGGCGTTCTGCGGACTGGACGTCCGGGCAGAACCGCCGTGTCGAGTTCACCACCCCACACCAGCGGCGTTCCGGCGACGAGCACATACTCAAATCCGACCGACATCTGCGCCGGGTCTTCATAGGTTGCGCGATCGCTGACCGTTTTAAAATCAAAGATAACAATGTCGGCGTCGGCGCCTTCCTGAATGCGGCCCTTATGACGCATCTGCGGCACGGACGCTTCGAGGATTTGCGCCGGGATAAGGCTCGTTTTGGCGAGCGCCTCGTTCAAGCTGATCATGTTGTTTTCGCGAACATAAACGCGCAAGAATTTTGAGAACGTGCCGGCGCTGCGCGGGTGCGCCTCGGCATTCGCCGGAATCGGCCATACATCGTTTCCGATTTGCTCTCTGTTCACCTGCCAATCGCCGCCATCAGATGCGATGGCGCCGCCCGGGAACAAAATGGACTGGGCGAGTATGTTCCGATCGTTGGCGTTATCCTCGGGATGCAGGAAGTGAACGACAATGCCTGTCCTCGGCTCCTCTTTCTGCAGCCGGTCAAACTCTGCGTCAGTCAGCGGCACGCCGTCTAATGTAAAATCGGATTTCTTGATGCCGCCCAGACGTGCCTGCCAGTTCTCTCCTTCAAACAAGGCGGTCCCGATCGCGGTGGCGCCAGCGCCATAGGGATAGGCTTCGACAGTGATGTTGACGCCGTTGGCCTGCGCGCTTTCAAGCATAGCGCGGATTGGCGCAATGTCGCGCATGCTGATGCTGTTCAAATGAGAAATATGCATCTGCGCGCCCGTAGCGGCGGAGACGGCGACCATTTCCTGAAAGCCTTCAAATGAGCTGTCAGGCTCAATGTTCGACAAGTAACGCGCATGGGTAAATGTCGGGACGCTTTGTTCCGCCGCTAATTCATGAAGCGCGAAATACTCGTTTCTTCCCGCACCGGGTGCGTAACCCAGCAGGACGCCGATCCCCAAGCCTCCGTCATCAAGCTCTTTTTGTACTCGATCCAGAATGCCTGCTGTTTGCTCTTCCGAGGTTGGCGTATAGCGCCAGTCGGGCCCGTCGTCCTCACGCAGTGTCTCATCCGATATCTCGACGTCCTTCAAAAGTTCGGCGTTGCGGGCGCGCAACCAGTTAACGGATGCGCCATAATGAATCGGCCGGCCTTCTTCGGCAGCGGCGTCGTAAAAGCTAGCGACCGGATACTTGCCAGACTCCAGCTCAAGCGCGGTTGTGACGCCATCAAGCGCTTGTACTCGCCCGGAGGGAATGGTCTGTCCATGCGCGTGCAAGTCAATAAAGCCCGGCGCAACAACAAGGCCTTCTGCATCGATGACGCGGTCGCCGCTAAGCTTCCTTTTCGTTACCCTGACAATCTTGCCGTCGCGGACGCCGACATTGCGCACGGCATCAAGGCCTGTTTCGGGATCAATGACGCGGCCGTGAAGTATGACAAGATCGAGCGGGTTCTTTTGCGCGCTGGCGTTTGGTGCAAGGGCCAACAGGCCGGATAGCAACAGGCATAGCGACAGCTGCATTTTCATAGAACTTGCTCCCATTCAGTTTGCTGGATCAGCATTGCAGATGATCGGTTGGGTCAATTGCTGAATTGACGAGTGAATTGTGAAAACGAAAATCAAGCGCATATTGCGGAACCACGCAAAGAAAGGCGGGGCGGAATCATTTCATGTTTGACCGACCGTAAAGCAAAGCTTGATTTGGTTGAGCGAATTGAAGCAGCGCTGGAGATTCTTTCCGTAAGCAGCTTTTCAAATTCCGCACAACTGTCGACGGCAACACGCAACAAATAATCCGTGTCTCCTGCGGTCAGGTAACAGTCCATTATCTGCGGCGTTTCATTGACAAGTTTTTGAAAAGCCGCGTGTGTGGATTGCCGCTGATTGGCAAGCGTCACCCAAACGAAAACGCAGATGCTCGCGCCCAGTTTGTTTTCATTTAAGATTGCAGCGTAGCCGGTGATATATCCGCTTTCCTCAATACGTTTCACGCGTTTTATGGTTGGCGTCTGAGAAAGATGAATATGATCGGCGAGGCATGCATATGACATGCGCCCATCCTTGCTGAGCGCTTTCAGTATCTTGATGTCTACCTTGTCGATCATTGCTCTTACTGCACGCAGAAGGGAACGCGTTCCGCGAATTTCCTTTGGCGGACTTCCGTCATTGATTCTTTGTGAACTTCAGATCATGAAAGTCGAACGAGAAATCGGTCGTATCGGAGACAGCTTCCATCGTCATGCCCGTGACCTGATCGTCCTCGACAGAAAAGATGACATAGGCGTCGGCGTTCAATGTCCGGTCGGGCCAGCGCGCCACAAACTTGTCGGGCGCAACCGGTATCAACGTCGCATCGAGCGCTTGCGACCGGCTCATATCGATGAACAGGGCGCCGGCGCGGATTTCGATGGAGACCAATCCATACCAGGGGTCCAGATATGCGCCGACATAATCGTCAAGTGCGCGTGCAGGCTCTACGGCGACATCCTTGACGGCGTCCTCACCATCACTGTCGCCGGAATCTTTTTGCATGGCGGTCTTGCGGCCGGATGCAATCGCAAAAAGCCGTCCAAGCCAGTCTGAGTTTGCATCAGACGACGCGGCGTCGCTGAGGAGTTGAAGCGCCAGGGCGCTGGAAGCGTAAGTGGAGACGTTGCTCATAACGAAGACTGCAGTGTCAGCTTCTGGCAGTACGCCGAAGTAAGAAGAACCGCCCAGAACACCGCCGCTATGGCTTGCCAGTAATTTTCCGTGAAAATCGCGCAAGCCCCAACCAAGCCCGTAGATCGATAAATGCGAACCTCCAAGCTCGGCCATGATCCCGCCGCCGCCTTGAGGCGTGACGCCGGTCCAGACTTCTCTTGCTTGCGACTCCGAGAGCAGCCGTTGACCCGACGGCGTTGTTGCATTGTTGAGCCAGAACTGCGCCCATTTGGACAGGTCGGTGATGGAACAGCTTAGCCCGCCTGCGGGCGAGACGTTGTCGCCGATAATATAAACTGGGTTGATAGGCTCCGCGGCCCATGTGGTCGTGTCCCGCAAATGCTGTGTAACGGTATTTTTTGAAGCAGCCGCTTTCGACGGCAGCGCCTCGCATGATTTCATTTTGAGCGGTTTAAAGATGCGCGCTTCAATGACCTTATGCCATGGGCGTCCGTCAATCCGCGAAAGCACATCGCCGGCGACAACATAAAGAAGGTTGTCGTAGGCGTATTCAGACCTGAAGCTTGTTGTTGGCGGAATATGCTTGATTGCCGCCAGAATATCCGAGACTTCCGGATTCGCATCAGGAAAGACAAGCAGATCGCCAGCGCCGGGAGGAAGTCCCGAGCGATGCGTGACCAAGTCTCTGACAGAGAACTCCGCCGTAATATAAGGGTCGGACATCTCAAATTCGGGTATATACTTTCGAACCGGATCATCCCAATCGAGCTTACCTTCATCAACGAGCATGGCGAGCGCTGTCGTGGTGAACGCTTTACCGATCGAGGCGAATGGAAAGATAGTGTTTTCGTCAATCGGTTGCTGTGTTCTTACGTCGCGGACGCCATAAACTTTTTGAAATATCGTGGAATCTTTAGATACGACCGTGATAGCGAGGCCGGTGACGTCAAAATCTTCCACCGCCTTCGTCGCATAGGCCTCAATCTGTTCAGGCGTTAAGTCCGAAGCACAGACACTTCCGAAGAACAGGGCGCACACAACAGCGCAAGCGAACATGCGATTGAACATCATAGGGTTTCTCCTGAGAATATGAGAAGCATGCTTACGACTTCCAAATTTTACCCAGCACGCGTTTAAAATTGCCGCCGAGAATGAGTTCGATGTCCGCGTCAGAATACTGACGGCGGATCAGCCCTTCGGTCAGGTCAAATATCTTTTTCGGATGGTCGAAGTCGTCGGTGTCGATTTTTCCACGAAACTTGTAGGAAGCGTCATAACTGCTTTTCAATCGGTCATAAGCCTCTTTCGGCAAGTCATCATAACCGTCAGCGTCCATATCGGAGCCCACTCCAACATGCTCAACGCCGATAAGCTTTGCGACATAATCGAAATGGTCAAGCATATGCTCAATCGTGGTTGGTTCCTTGTCGCGCACAAAATTGCGCACTCCAGTGATGCCCATGACGCCGCCTGATTCCGCCATCTTCTTGATCGCTTCGTCAGATTTACAGCGTATATGGCCGCCGGCGAGAGCACGCACGTTTGAATGTGTAATCAACACCGGCGCTTCGGACAGTTCAAATGCGTCAAGCGTTGTCTTGTCGCCGCAATGCGAGACGTCAACCGCCATGCCGACTTCGTTCATTCGCTGAATGATCGCTGCGCCGAAATTGCTGATGCCGCCATCGACCCGCTCTGTCGCTCCTGCGCCTATGCGGTTTTGAGAATTGTAAGTAAGCTGGCTGATCCTTTGACCGAGATGATAGAACTCATTTACATCGTCAGGTCTTTCGAAGTGCTGAGCATTTTGAATTCCAATGATGTAACCGATCTTGTCGCTTGTCTTGACGGTTTCCATATCAGCGACAGTATCGATACGCTGAAATAAGTCAGGCCGTTTGGCGGCGTAACCGTTTAAACGGCCCACAAAAGAGAGCGCGCTATCACGTCCGCCCAGGCCTATGGCTGGATGATAAATGTTGATGCCGGCAGAACGCAGTTTTTCTAGTTGTTCGTCACTAATCGCCAATGCATCTTGGAGCTTGGGATTCCTGGCTGTCATCATGTCGCCCAGATTCCCAAGGAGCGACAACATATCTATGACGAGGCTTCGATTAACGAGATCGATTGTTTTGGCTGAATAAGTGGCGTCGCTTGCAGCGAAAACCTGAAAGCGGCCAAAATTGATCATCGGCGCTGAAGCCGCTGCGACAGCCAGGCCCGTTTTTAACAGGCGGCGGCGCGACGGCTTTGGCTGCGTCTTTAGCTCGCCGGTTGCTTTTAAGTTGGCGCCCATGACCACATACCCCTCATTGCGACAGTTGGTTGTGTTATCGCAAATGAGATGAATAATACAGCCATATTTTTAAATAAGGCATGCAAAATGATCAAACTGATGGACACGCGCCGGCAGGATCGTAAGAAATAACAGCAATCGGAGGCTGTTAGACGCTATGAACAAAACAACACGGAACAAGAAAAAGAAACTCAACGGCTCTGATCCGGCGAAGGCCTATGATCTCATCATGGATGCGATCATCACGCAAAAACTGGCGCCAAGTCAGAAGGTGTCCGAAAACATTCTGACCGAGATGTTCGATATCAGCCGAACTACGGCGCGAAACATTATTGAGCAACTGACCGCGCAACAGTTCCTAGTCTCGGTCTCGCCGCGTGTGACGCGAGTGGCGCCGCTAACCCTGCTGGACGTGAAGCAGAATTTTGCAATGCGAAAAATGCTGCAGCCGGACATTTTCGCGATGGCGGCAGCTCAGGCAAATCACCACGTAGTCGTGAAAATGAATGAGGAGACTTCATACAAGGGTCCAATCACGAGTGACGCCATGGCTCTAAAGCTTTTGAAGGCGAACAAGACGTTTAACGTATTTATGGCTCAGCAGGTAAAGTACCCCTTGCTAATTCACTGGATACGTCAGCTTGAAGATACGACCATGCGTATTTACTGGCTGTATGTAAAAATGAACCGGTCGCTTCCGTATACTTGGGAACATCAGCGCGTCCTGGTTGAGGCGATAAAGAAGGACCAGTCTGGCGCCATTAGGGAGCAAGTCCATAAAATCCTGTCGAGCTGCGAAGAACGGGTGCTGGACGCAATATTTGTCCATGACCAAATCTATATGCAGGATTTGAAGATCCCCTCGGAACCAGGCGCCCGCGCCGGCAATTAGTTTCCACACATCCTGTCGAAGCAGCATGTTTTGGACGTCGCCCGCGCACATGCGAGGCGTTGGGGCGGAGATTATTGATGGAAATCAACAGCATATTCCTGCGTTGTGCCCGCTCGGCAACATACGAAGTCTTCCGGAACCGTTAACCATAAGACGGCTTCTAATTTATATAAAACTGTCTTATTGTAAAATAAGGCTGCTAAAATATGCACGCAGTAAAATGGGAGGGCAACGGAGGTCGCCATGTCACACAAATTGAAGATTCAATTATTTGCAGGTGTCGCCAGTTTGGCGATGGTTGCGCCCGGTTTCGCACAGGATGATGCCGTAAGCGATGGCGGCGACGGCGCAACAACGCGTGATGAAATCATCGTTACTTCGCGCTTTCGCGAGGAATCGGTCCAAGATATCGGCGCAAGCGTAACTGGCTTGTCGAGCGACGACATACGCGAGCAAGGCATTCGAGATTTTGAAGACATCGCGCGGCTGGTTGCTGGCGTTCAGAATATCAAAGGCCGCCAAAACTCAAATAACATCGCTATTCGCGGCGTGATAAACGCCGGGATCGGAGATCGTTCCACAAGTTCTGTATATAGCGTATTTCTGGATGATGTGTCCGTTGCTGCGCCGGGTAGTCAGCGCGACTATAGTGCAGTCGATCTCGACCGTATCGAAATCATTCGAGGTCCGCAGCCGACGCTTTTCGGCGAGGGCGCCGTTGGCGGCGTTATCCGGTATTTCACCCAAGACCCTGATCTGGACGGTCCGATGATCACTGGCGTTGCGGGCGGACAATTTGAAAAAATCAATGATGGCGGGCTCGCCTATAGCGGTCAGAACGCTACTTCTCTGATTTTGTCGCCCGGCACGCTGGGCTTACGCGTTTCGGGTTTTTATCGAAAAGATGAAGGCTTCATCGATAATCCGTCAGAAGGCGAAGACGTCAATGATTTCGACAGTATCGGCGGCCGTGCGGTATTGCTCGCGCAGCCGACGGATGCGCTCGAAATCCGACTTTCGGCGTTTCTCTCCCGAGACGAGATGGGCGAATCGACGCAAATCGACCCGGGTTCCGATCCAGAAGACCTGACATTCTCAGTTTCTCCTATGAGCGGCGACTTTGACGATGACTTCGATCTTTACGCCGGCCGTATCTCCTATGATTTCGGCGCGTTCAATTTCACGTCGATCACAGGATATTATGACCGAAGCACAGCGTCATCTCTGTTCAGCGCGGGCAACACCTTCGGCCTCGATCCGTTTTTTGAGTCCGATGTGATGGGATCCGACATCGACACGACATCGTTCATCACAGCATCGACGGATCAGGAACAATGGTCCCAGGAGTTTCGACTTGTGTCGAATTTTGACGGGCCTTTAAACTTCACGTCGGGCCTTTATTTCCGGGATAAGGAGATCACGACGATCGCTTCACTCGAATGCGTAGGATGCGCTGCAGTGACAACCCCTTCGAGTACGAATCTTGCGAATGAAATCAATACAGTTGATTCTGTTCAGTATTCAGGTTTTTTGGAGTTGACATATGAAGTAACTGACCGCCTGCGTCTCATTGGCGGGCTTCGGTATGTGAACGATAAGGTAACGGCGGTCCTTGTCGAGAACGAGGTTATCAATCTCGTGCCGCGCTTCGATATGGGCGGCAACATCATTCCGTGGACGGAATCCGATCCTATTAATTTTGTTTCACCACTGGACATTTTGGTGGGCGCTGGCTTTGGCACGGAATTCGAATTCAAACTGGATAAAGTCTTGCCGCGCGGCGGACTGGAATATGATGTCAGCGATAACGTCTTGTTTTATGCAAGCGCTTCAACAGGCGCGCGCAACGGCGGTATTGGTCAGGGGATCGGAGCGCTATCAAACTCCGGCGGCGACCCGGATTTGTTCTTTGAACAAATCCAGTATCAGGAAGACAGTGTGCTTTCTATTGAAGGCGGCTTGAAGACGCAATTAATGGACGGCGCTCTCACGGCGAATATCGGCGCTTTCCACACCAAGTACAAGGACACGCAAATTCTCGTTCAGCTGCCGGCGTCGAATAACACGAACGGACCGGATCAGCGTATCATGGGCATCGAAATTGAAACGGCCTACCGTTTCAATGAAGATCTGCTTACATTCTTCAATGCTGCTGTCATGGATGCGGAGTTCACGGATGGCTTTTCCAGCGTGCTTGCGCCGCCGCCCGGAGAAATGGCGCCCTTTATCGACATCCTGGACGGAAACTCTCCGACTGAT
>DGNI01000038.1:35938-53491 GCA_002388885.1 Parvularculaceae bacterium UBA4496
CGATTGGGCCGAACGGGTTGCGCCTGACTTCAAACGGAACGTTCCAGTTCATCGGCGAACGTGAATCTTCAGTGCAGAACTATCCTTCTACGCGTCTCGACTCGCTTTCAAACCTCAATCTGAGGTTAGGGGTTGAAAACGATACTTGGGCTTTGACGCCGTTTGTCACGAACCTTCTTAATGACATTGAGGAAGTAAACATCGGCGCGAATTCTCTTGCACACTTCATCAATGCGAGTGGCGTGCTTGATGCAAACCCGACATCGGCAAGCGTTAACCGGCCGAGGTCTTACGGCGTTAGCTTGACCGTCAGGTACTGACGTTGTGTCCTGTGCGGAAGCGTCCGGCGCGTCTCTTCCGGCGCCGGACGCTTCCGCACAATAAAGGGCGTTCGAATTCGAAAATTATCGGCGCAACATCGAAGCAATGTAAGGTATCCTATTCCCCTGATTGGGTGAATATGGCTGCTGCGACAAAACTGGATTTGCGGAACGCGGATGACTAATCTGTTCAGACGATATTTGCTTCCTGGCCTGATCTTTCAGTCCGTCATTATCGGGGGCGGGTACGGCACAGGCCGGGAAATCGTCGAGTTTTTTATGACGCATGGCCCGCTTGGCGGCTTGCTCGGGCTTGGCGTGACGGCGTTTGTGTGGGCGGTTCTTTTGGCCATCGGGTTTGAGTTTGCGCGAATTCATCAGGGTTATGATTATCGGGCCTTTTTCTCTGCGTTACTTGGCCCGTTCTGGCGTCTGTTTGAGATTCTCTATTTGCTCATCGTCTTGCTCGTATTGTCGGTACTCGGTTCCGCGGCAAGCGAGATGATCTCTCAGGCGTTTGGAGTCCCAGGCGCTGTCGGCGCGTTCATTTTGCTTGGCGCCGTCGGCGTCCTTGCTTTTTATGGCGGACGCGTCATTGAACGCGCGCTCGCATGGTGGTCGGTATTGTTATACGCTGTTTACGGCGTGTTTTTGTTCTGGATTGCAAGCAGCCAGGGCGGCGCGATTCTGAGCGCGCTTGAGCGTGGAACAGTCACAGGCCCGTGGATGCTCGACGGCGTTCGGTATGCAGCTTACAATCTCATTGCGTTTGCGGCCGTGCTATTCGTGCTTCCCTATTTGCGGAGCAGAAAAGAAGCGCTTGCTTCCGGCGCGCTCGCCGGCGTGATCGGCATCATTCCCGGCGTCTTTGTTTTTCTGGCGATGCTCGCGCAATACCCAGAAATTCAAGATGAGACCGTTCCCGTTCTTTCTTTGCTGCAAACCATCAATTCAGCCTGGTTCTTCGTGTTGTTTCAGGTTGTCCTTTTCGGAACGTTTGTTGAAACCGGCATTGGCATTATTCACGCGGTTAATGAACGCGCAGCATCCGCCATAACTGAAAGCGGCGCAGCCTTTCCGCGATGGGCGCGTTTCGTCCTTGCTTCATTTTTGTTGGTTGTCGCAGTCTTCCTTGCGCAGGCGGTCGGCATCATTGATCTCATCGCAAAGGGTTACGGCGTTTTATCGTATGGATTTATCGCTATCGTTATCGCGCCATTGCTGACAATAGGCGTTTATAAAATCATCACCGCGCAAACCGTAAACATAGAAGGAAAGTAATGCCCTTAGCTAGCCAGACCTGGGAAGAGCGCGCCTACAATATGCAATCGGAGGTCAGATTGAATTCGGTGCAGTTGAAGCCGCCTTATCTGCTCTTTTTTGGCGACGTAAAGGACAAAGGTCACGCCAAAACCGGATTGGGTCTTATTCACTGGCGCAAAGACTTTTGTGTTGGGCAATTGTGCATTCACGGCTGCGGCATAGGCAGCGGTTTGCCGGATATGACGATTGATGAGGCTGCGGCGGCGGGCGCGGGTTCCATCGTCATTGGCGTTGCTTCCGAGGGCGGATCAATTCCGCCGCAGTGGCTGGACAGTCTGGTCCATGCGGCGCGGGCGGGGCTTGACGTTGTCTCGGGCATGCATGCGCGGTTGGTGGACTTCCCCGAACTTGTTGACGCCGCACAAAAATCCGGCGCGCGTTTGATCGATATTCGGACCCCGCCAAAAGAAATCCCGATCGGCAGCGGCGTGAAGAGGTCTGGAAAACGGTTATTGACAGTTGGAACCGACTGCGCCGTCGGCAAAAAATACACCGCGCTCGCGGTTGAAAAAGAGTTGCGGTTGCGGGGGATAAACGCGGACTTTAGGGCGAGCGGCCAGACGGGCATCATGATTGCCGGCGAAGGCATTCCAATCGACAGCGTTGTTTCCGATTTTTTGTCCGGCGCCGCGGAGATGCTTTCTCCCGAAGCGCCAGATGATCATTGGGACATCATCGAGGGGCAAGGGGCCTTATCGCATCCGAGTTTCGCCGGTGTAAGCCTTGGCCTTCTGCACGGATCACAGCCCGATGCGCTCATATTATGTCACGACCCTTCGCGGACGCATCTTCTGGGAACCGGCGGTGAAAGTCGTTTTGAGATTCTGCCGTTAACTGAATCAATTCAGCAATGTCTTGGCCTTGCACGCCGCGTTAATCCAAATGCGCGTTTTGTCGGCGTGTCGATCAATACCTCGGAAATTTCCGCCGATGAGCAGCGTCGGCTTTACGAACAATACGCCCTTGAGACGGGCTTGCCGGTCGCCGATCCGATCCGGGACGGCGTGAGCGCCATAGTTGACAACCTCTTGTCCGGCGAGGCGAACTTATGAGTATGCGGCTTAGCGTGCATCGCGCCGGCTGGCCAATGAAGGCGCCGTTCGCCATTACCGGATACGTGTTTGAAAGTCTCGACGCCGTGGTTGTCAGTCTTGAGGAGGATGGTTTCGTTGGACGCGGAGAAGGCGTAGGGGTTTACTATCTGAATGAAAACTCCGGCCTGATGCTGGAGCAGATTGAATCGGCCCGGAAAGATATTGAAGGCGGCGTATCACTGGACGATCTTCAGCAGATGCTGCCTCCCGGCGGGGCGCGCAACGCAATGGACTGCGCTCTTTGGGATTTAAAATCAAAACGCAGCGACAAAACCATTTGGGAACTGACCGGCATTTCTCCCAAGCCGCAGAGAACGGTTTTTACGATCGGCATTCAAGAAACGCCTGAGGCGATGGCCGAGCAAGCGGCGTGGGCAAAAAAGTTTCCATTTCTAAAGATTAAACTGGACGGTGTTGATCCGGTCGCGCGTATCGCGGCGATACGTGAAGCGCGCCCTGACGCCTCGATTATCATTGACGCCAACCAGGGGTTTTCTTTTTCGTTGCTGACTGAAGTCCTGGAGCCTTTTGCCGATCTCGGCGTGGCTATGATCGAACAGCCGCTTCCTCGCGGGGCCGATGAAGAGCTTACCGGGTTTCGCGCGCCGATCCCGATTTGCGCAGACGAAAGCTGTCTGCATCGGGAAGACTTGCCGGAAGTTCTTGAGCGCTACGATATGATCAACATCAAGCTCGATAAAACCGGCGGTCTGACAGAAGCCTTGGCGTTGGCGCAGGAAGCGCGTGTTGCGGGCAAGGGGTTGATGGTCGGCAATATGCTCGGCACTTCGCTTTCCATGGCGCCAGCATATGTTATCGCACAGCTTTGCGATTTCGTGGATCTCGACGGACCTCTAAACCTTGAATCCGATTGCGCCGGCGGCATGACTTATGAAGCCGGCGTCATTACTGCGCCGGATCATGGATTATGGGGAACCCCATCATGAAGCTCGCTCCGCTGAAAGCTGGTTTACGAGTTTTCGACGGGGGAGCAGGCGGCGCAGCATGATTGCGCCTGACAATATTTTTGCACTCCTTGCGGCGTTGCTGGCGGTTTGCGCGCTCGCCGCTGCAACAGAAAAAACCAGCTTCGGCAAGCGCCTGTCCGGCGTCGGGTTTATTCTTATTGCGGCGATTGCCGGGGCGCATTTTGACATATTGCCGCGAAGCGCGCCGCTATACGGCGTAATTTGGACCTATCTGGTTCCGCTTGCGATCGCCCTGTTTTTGTTGAAAGCGGATCTTGTCCGGGTTTTCAATGAAGGCGGTCGCGTATTGATCGGTTTCCTGACCGGCATGGCAGGGACCGTGTTCGGCGCGTTTCTCGGTACAATGATCCTTGATCTTGGGCCGCAAGAGCCAGAACTCGCAAGTGTATTCAGCGCGACTTATACCGGGGGATCATTAAATTTCGTCGGAGTCGCGGAAGCAATCGAATTTCAGGACGCTTCGCAACTTTCAGCGGCGCTCGCCATCGACAATGTGTTGGGCGTGGGATTTATCGTTTTCTTGAATGTCATTGCAGGATGGGCGTTCCTACAACGGCGTTTCCCCTGGCNNTCATGGATGGCGTCTGGGGAGAAGAGGAAAATGAAGCGTCTGAACAAGCGCCGCCGCCAACGCTCGTCAGTTTTTTATCTGCGCTTGCAATCGCTGCTTCAGTCGTCGCGGCTAGCATGTATATCTCGGCGGTCGTTGGAATTCCAAATTACAGCCTGCTTTTTATTACCGCGCTGATGGCTCTGATTGCGACGGTGGGCAGGCGATTTCTTGGCCATATCCGCGGTGAGGATATTCTCGCGATGATTTTCATGTATCTTTTCTTCGCCATCATCGGCGTCGGCGCGGATATTAATGAAATGCTGCAAGCGGCGCCCAGCTTATTTGTATTCGTTGTTGTGATTTTCGCCAGTCACCTTGTCTTCATGGTTGCCGCCGGCCTTATCTTCAAGCTGAATTATGCCGAACTGACGACGGCGTCTTTGGCGTGCCTCGCGGGCCCGCCGATCGCGGCGGCCATCGCGATTTTGTTCAAGTGGCGCAATCTTGTTGCACCCGGAATTCTTACAGGAATCCTTGGCTACGTTCTCGGCAATTTTGTTGGTGTCGGGATGTTTTCAGTATTGGAAGGCGTAAATCCATGATCAATCTAATTGGTGAAGTCGGGAGGGTATTATGACGATAATCACTATGTTGCGCTGCTTCGCACCTGTCGCAGCGGCCGTGGCGCTATCTTCAGCGTCGGCGCAAGAAAGCCAGCCGGCTTCGGGACCTTTGGAAGAGGAATCCGTTGAAAATGAAATAGCGCCTGACGCGGCTCCGTTGGAGAATGGCGTCCGGCCATTGACAAAACCAGACGTGGACGCCTGGCTTGACGGATTTATGCCGTATGCGATTGACGATGCGAGCATCGTCGGCGCCGTGGTGACGGTGGTCAAGGACGGGGAAATCCTGACCAGCCGCGGTTTCGGGTATTCCGACCTTGAAAACAGAACGCCGGTCGATGGGTATGGAACCATGTTCCGCCCGGGTTCAATCTCAAAACTGTTTACCTGGATTGCTGTCATGCAGCTCGTCGAGCAGGGAATGATCGACCTCGATGAGGACATTAGTATATATCTCGACTTTGAGATTCCGGAAGCGTTCGGCGCGCCGATCACAATGCGGCACCTGATGACCCATACGCCGGGCTTTCAAGAGAGGTTCCGGAACCTGATCATTGGCGATGAAGAATTCTTTATTTCGCTTGAGGAGTTTTTAAAGTCATCGCCGCCCCCTTCGCGCATTTTTCCTCCCGGTGAGACGCCCGGCTATTCAAATTACGGAACGGCGGTTGCGGGCTATGTCGTTCAGCGCCTGTCAGGCGAGCCGTTCGAAGAGTATGTCGAAAAACACATTTTCGAACCGCTGGGAATGGAGCGCGCCACGTTCCGTCAGCCGCTACCGGACGAATTTGAACCGTTTATGTCGAACGGTTACATGAATGCGTCGGACGGGGAGCCGCAATATTACGAACTGGTTCCAATGGGACCGGCAGGTTCTCTCGCAGCGAGTGGTGAGGCCATGGGACGCTTTATGATTGGCCTGCTCGATCAAAACCCCGCATTGATGAAGCCTGAAACATGGCGACAAATGTATGAGACGATTTACCAATTGTCTCCGCCGTTGAATGCGATGGCGCTCGGTTTCTGGGAACTCGACAAGGGCAACCTGCCGATCCGCGGTCATGGCGGCGACACGATATTTTTTCATTCTGACCTGAACGTCATTCCGAGCAAAAACGCTGGTATCTACGTTTCCGTCAACAGCGCCGGGCAGGGCGCAGGACCGTTGCGGTTCGCTTTGACCGCCGGTTTTGCAGAAAGATATTTTCCCGAAGCGAGCGTGCCTGTCGGACCACGCCTCGAAACCGCCAAGGAACATGGCGCGCTTGTGGCGGGCGTCTATGAGAGCTCGCGGACTGTTGTCACCAACTTTGGCGCCATATTGCGCGTTTTGGGACAACAGAAAATCACCATAAATGAGGATGGCGATCTCGTATTTTCACTATTCGGAAAAGACTCGCGGTGGCGCGAAGTTGAACCGTTCGTGTGGCGTCACGACAAAGGATATGAACGGCTTACGGCCGTCATGACCGAGGACGGCCAACTCGACTACGTCACTTTCGAACCGGTATCGCCAATCATGCATTTGTTGCCGGCGCCCTGGTACCGGTCTTCGTCTCTCTTGTTGCCGCTGCTCGGCGTGGCTGTTGGCGTGTTGGCGCTGACGCTGTTGCTCTGGCCTGTTCGCGCTTTCGCAAGGTGGCGATATAAAACAGCATTTCCGCTCAGCGGTCGCGATGCAACAGCTTATCGCATCTCCCGCATCGGCGCCTTGCTGGCGATGGTGTTCATTGGGGCCTGGGTGGCGGTGTTCCAGACCATGTCCTCAAACCTGACGGGATTGAGCGATGCGTTTGTCACCCAATTGCGCATTACGCAATTCACGCAAGTGTTCCTTTATGCGGCGATCGCTATTTCGATTTGGAACCTGGCAATCGTCTGGAGCGGGCGGCAGAGCTGGTTCGCAAAGTTATGGAGTTTGATGCTGCCGATATCGCTAGCGATTGTCGTTTGGTTTGCTGCGGTTTCCAGCTTGTTCAGCTGGGAAACCAACTTCTGATGTCGGAGAGTGCATAGACCAAACATTCAGCAGGTTTCATTCTGTGGCGGCGTTGCAAGGGGGCATAAGTCGTCGAGCAATGCTCGCCGCATGACATCTGATCCGTTAAAGGCCGCTCTTTAGACTGTAGCCTGGCCGGTAAAAGATCTTGACCCATGTGATGTAGCGCTCGCCGAGCCACGTTGTGCGGTCTATTGTGAATAGCGCCGCGCCTTTCGCAACTCCAAGGGCGCTTGCGTGCGCTTCATTCGCGTTTTCTGCAGAAAATGACACGCTGCCGCTTGAGTAGGGGGTTTGCCGTAGCAGCCACTCATTAGCGCTTATCTCCTTGAACGGGGCGTCAAGGATGCCGGGCGCCGCCTCGATATTGATCCACCGATCTTCAAAGGCGAGGGGGCGCCCATCACTAAGATGTACAGTGTGTAGATGCAACACTTCAGAATCGGGAGGCAGATGAAGCCTTGCCGCGATATGATTTGGCGCCGGCAATCTCTTCCTTAATGTAACATGGGGGCGATAGACTGCACCGGTTTGTTCAATTTCCCTGCGGACAAGCGGTATGTTGAACTTGGCTTGTCTTACCGGCAGCTCGCGAACGCGCGTGCCGGCCCGCCGTTTGCGTTCGATCAACCCATCTTCGGCGAGCGTTTGCAATGCCCGGTTGATGGTCGTTCGAGCACATCCGTATTCCTCAGCAAGTTTTGTTTCGCTCGGCATAACGGCGCCCGGCGCCCATTCCCCAGCCGTGATTCTCCGCATGATTTCTTTTTTCAGGGAATGGTGATTATGCATAGTCACAATGCAGCCCGTAATTGTTTTACCATTGTCAGAAAGCGGGCGACAATTTCGTCACGGCGTATGTGACGCCCCTGATGCACGACATGACGGCCGGCCGCCCATACATCGCTAACGCACCGGCTGTCTCCCGTGAAAACCCATCCGTCTAACAGACTGTCTTTACTCAAGCCGCATAACGCTGGCGATGCCGTGTCAAGCGCAACGAGATCAGCCGCAGCGCCGACTGAAATCGTCCCTGCGTTTCGGCCAAGCGCCTGCGCGCCGGCTTTTGCAGCCATCTCAAACAGGTAGCGGCCACAGGACTTTTCACCGTCAGTCAGCAAGGCGCGACGCCGGTCGCGCAATCGCTGGCTATACTCCAGCATGCGTAATTCTTCGGCGGCACAAATGCGGACATTGGAATCAGAGCCAACACCGAATACACCACCTTGTTGCGCGAATAAGAGCGCTTCGAAAATGCCGTCGCCAAGGTTGGCTTCCGTTATGGGGCATAAGCCGACGACGGCGCCGCTGCTGGCGAGATCGTGGATTTCACCCGGATCGAGATGTATTGCATGAACCAGACACCATTGGTCGTTTATATCGTAATTATCCAATAGCCAGCGTGTCGGGCGCGCGCCCAATGCCGATAGAACTTCTTCAACTTCCGCTGTTTGCTCTGCGATATGAATATGTTTCGGCGCAGCGCCGGCGAGCTCGCCAAGAATTGACAATCCGTCTTCTGATACGGCGCGCAAAGAATGTGCTGCTGCGCCGAGAACGAAATCCGCCGGGGCGCCTTTGAAGCTGGTTTGCAATTCGGCATGGAGCAATGCGAACTTTTCTGTTGAACAACCAAATCGCATTTGACCGCCGGCGAGCGCGCGCCCGTCAAGTCCTCCGCGCATGTACAATACCGGCAAGTGCGTCAGTCCAATGCCGGTTTCCAAAGCTGCTTGCAAAATGCGGTTGGAGATTTCGCTTGGGCGTTCGTAAGGCGTTCCATCGGTCTGATGATGCACATAGTGAAACTCGCCAACCGCGCCGAACCCGGACTCAAGCATTTCGAGTTGCGCCATCGCAGCGATGATCTCAAAATGCTCCGGCTGCAGATAGTCCAGGCATCGGTACATCATGGCGCGCCACGACCAGAAGTCGTCCTGCGTACTGCTACGGTGTTCCGTCAGTCCCGCGAGCAGACGTTGAAATGCATGGCTGTGGACATTGCTTATAGCCGGCAGAAGAACATCGACGGTGACGCCATCCCGGGCAAGGCCTTCATGGATGGCCTCTATTTTTCCGTCTACGCTGATTGTCAGATGCATATCTGACCGCCAGCCTTGCGGCGTCAGCATGGTCTTGGCGGAAATTGTCTGGCTTTTCACAGCTTGCTTCCGTGACTAGTATGTGCATACATATTGGCTTATGCCACGAGTTTATTCAACACGCCAATGGATGTCACATTAATAGAATTGCTGGAATCCGAACATGCGGGAAAGCGTGTCCGGGGACTGGCGGAAGTTAGCGATAAACTTGCCTGAAATACCCAACCGTGACGGTACGACATGACCTTTTACCTTATTCCCGGTTCTGTGAGCCTCGAAACGCTGGAAGCGATCTACCGGAACGATGAGCCAGCCGCGCTCGATCCGGCCTGCCACCCTTCGATAGAACGTTCGGCGGAGATATTGTCAAAGGCCGCGAAGGGCGACGCGCCGGTTTACGGCGTCAACACCGGCTTCGGCAAACTCGCCAACAAACGCATCGCGCCGGAAGACGTTGAAACGCTTCAACGTAACCTGATCCTGTCGCATTGCGCCGGCGTCGGCGAGCCTTTCGACGAGCCGACTGCGCGCCTCATCATGGTGCTGAAACTGATTTCGCTCGGGCGCGGCGTTTCCGGCGTACGCATGGAGGTGATCCGCCAGCTCGAACAGATGCTGGCGAAGGACGTAACGCCCGTCATTCCATCGCAGGGCTCGGTCGGCGCATCGGGCGACCTTGCGCCGCTCGCGCATATGACGGCGGCGATGATGGGCGAGGGCGAGGCCTGGTATCGCGGCGACAGAATGCCGGCCAAAAACGCCCTCTCCGCCGCGAATATGAAGCCTCTTGTACTCGGCGCGAAGGAAGGGCTCGGCCTTATCAACGGCACGCAGGTTTCAACCGCGCTGGCGCTGATCGGATTGTTCGACGCGTGGCGCGCCGCCACGTCGGCGCTCGTCACCGGCGCCATGTCCACAGATGCGGCGATGGGCTCCGGCGCGCCTTTCAGGCCGGAGATTCATTCCGTACGCGGACATCAAGGACAGATTGACGCTGCCGCGTTCCTGCGTGAGGTGATGGAAGGGTCCGAAATCCGCGAAAGCCACCGTGAGGACGATGAGCGCGTACAGGATCCCTATTGCATCCGCTGCCAGCCGCAGGTGATGGGCGCATGCATCGACCTGCTACGCCAGGCGGCGAAAACGCTGGAGATCGAGGCGAACGCCGCCACGGATAACCCGCTGGTGTTCGAGGACGGCTCTATTGTTTCCGGCGGCAATTTTCATGCGGAACCGGTGGCGTTCGCTGCCGACCAGATTGCGCTCGCCATCGCCGAAATCGGCTCCATTGCGCAGCGGCGCATCGCGCTGATGGTCGATCCGACGCTTTCCCATGGCCTGCCAGCGTTTTTAACACCGGAGCCGGGCCTCAATTCAGGCTTCATGATTGCGGAAGTGACGTCCGCGGCGCTGATGAGCGAGAACAAGCACCGCGCCAATCCGTGTTCGACAGATTCAACGCCGACATCGTGTAATCAGGAGGATCACGTCTCAATGGCGTGTCACGGCGCCCGGCGGCTCGGACCCATGAACGAGAACCTGTTCAAGATCGTCGGCATTGAATTGCTGACAGCGGCGCAGGGCGTCGAATTCCGCAGGCCGTTGAAGACAGGCCCGGTGTTGCAAGATGTCATCGCGAAACTGCGTGAACAAATCCCGGCGCTTGAAGCTGACCGCTTCATGGCGGATGATTTGAGGATAGCGGGGGAGATGGTTGGCAAAAATGAGTTTTCGGTTGAAAGCTCAATTAAACTCTGATGACTGATTTAGATAAGGAGAAAAGGCTAAGAAAGAAAATTCGCCACGAGCGAATCTGGCTCATGGCGTTTCTGATTTTCCTTTTTGGCGGGTATTTCGTTATTTCGATTGCGGAGCAAGCATATTGGTTTGCTCTGGGAATTCTTATCTTTGGAGTCTTTTCAATCAGTAGACTATTCTCGGCGTACTCAAAAATAGAACCTGAAACATACGAGGCTGGTCAAAAGGCGGGCAGATATTCTTTCCTTATTGTGTTCTCGCTAATCTGCGTAGGATTAGCTGCGCAGTATTTTCTAAATCTGCCGCAACAGATGATAGACTATCTTCCAATCACGGTGGCCATTATCTGGATTACATATTATTTTATTCGATACAGAAAGTTTTATCGAGAAGCCCAACAAAAAATCGCACAGCGAAAAGTGCGTGAGGCTGACTCGCAAGAAAGTGGTTCATGCCGCTCAAAACTCCATCCCCCTCCGTCCGCTTCGCGGACACCTCCCCCGTAAACGGGGGAGGAAAAAGAACGCCTTTCTTCCCCCGTTTACGGGGGAAGTGCCGAGCGCCGCGAGGCGAAGGGGGCAATCGCAAACCAAGAGAAAACCATGACCAACCCACGCCATAACGCCCGCACGGTTCGCGCGCCGCGCGGCTCAGACATCACCGCAAAGCACTGGACCACCGAAGCGCCGATGCGGATGCTGATGAACAATCTCGACCCGGACGTGGCGGAAAACCCGCACGAGCTTGTGGTTTATGGCGGCATCGGCCGCGCCGCGCGCACCTGGGCTGATTTCGACAAGATTGTCACGGCGCTCAAAGACTTGAACGAAGACGAAACCCTGTGCGTGCAGTCCGGGAAGCCCGTGGGCGTTTTCAAAACCCACAAGGACGCGCCGCGCGTATTGATCGCCAACTCCAATATCGTGCCGCACTGGGCCAATTGGGACCATTTCAACGAACTCGATAAAAAAGGCCTGATGATGTACGGCCAGATGACGGCCGGCTCGTGGATCTATATCGGGTCTCAGGGCATCGTTCAGGGCACGTATGAAACCTTCAAGGAGGCTGGCCGCCAGCATTTTAACGGCGACCTTTCCGGCAAATGGATTCTGACCGCCGGCCTCGGCGGCATGGGCGGGGCGCAGCCCCTCGCCGCCGTTCTCGCCGGCGCATGCTGTCTCGCGGTTGAGTGCAACGAGGACTCGATCGATTTCCGCCTGCGCACGAAATATGTGGACGAAAAAGCGACCTCCCTCGACGAAGCGCTCGACATGATTGCGCGCTGGACCAAGGCAGGCGAAGCGAAATCCGTCGGCCTGCTCGGCAACGCGGCGGATGTTTTTCTGGAGCTCGTAAAGAGAGGCGTAAAGCCTGACATCGTCACCGACCAGACCTCGGCCCATGACGTCGTTAACGGTTACCTGCCGCAAGGCTGGACTGTCGCTGAATGGAAAGAAAAACGCGAAACGGCGCCGAAGGAAGTAGAACGCGCGGCACGCGTCTCCATCAAAGTGCACGTTCAGGCAATGCTCGACTTCTGGAACGAAGGCATCCCGACGCTTGATTACGGCAACAACATCCGTCAGGTGGCGAAGGAAGAAGGCCTTGAAAACGCGTTCGACTTCCCCGGCTTCGTTCCGGCTTATGTGCGTCCGCTGTTTTGCCGCGGCGTCGGCCCGTTCCGCTGGGCGGCGCTCTCGGGCGATCCGGAAGACATCTATAAAACCGATGCAAAAGTGAAGGAGCTGATCCCTGACGATCCGCATCTTCACAGCTGGCTCGACATGGCGCGCGAGCGCATCGCTTTTCAGGGCCTGCCCGCCCGCATCTGCTGGGTCGGTCTCGGACAGCGTCACCGGCTCGGGCTTGCTTTCAATGAGATGGTGAAATCAGGCGAGCTTTCAGCGCCCGTCGTTATAGGTCGTGATCATCTGGACTCCGGCTCTGTCGCATCACCGAACCGGGAAACCGAGGCCATGAAGGATGGCTCCGACGCCGTTTCCGACTGGCCCCTTTTGAACGCCCTTCTCAACACCGCCTCCGGCGCCACATGGGTTTCTCTGCATCATGGCGGCGGTGTCGGCATGGGCTTTTCCCAGCATGCCGGAATGGTCATCTGCGCCGACGGCACAGACGACGCGGCGCGCCGTCTTGAACGTGTTTTATGGAACGACCCTGCGACCGGGGTCATGCGCCATGCCGACGCCGGTTACGAAATCGCACAGGAATGCGCCGCCGAACATGGACTTAAATTGCCCGCAATTCTGGGCGATTGAATAGACGCATTCCGACACGAATTGCTGCGCTGAAACATTAACGTGTTTCTCAAGGCACATCTTTAAGAGCGATATTCTTCCTCCGCTGCGCCCGCATCCCTGTCGGCTTCTCGCGCGAACACAAAGAGGAGATCTGAAAGCCGGTTGATGAACGGAACGGCGGCGTTGCGCTTTTCTGTTGGGAGTAGTGACAGATTGCGTTCGACGCGGCGCGCAACCACGCGCGCCTGATGCACCCAGCAACCCGATTCCGTCTGACCCGGATAGATAAAGTCTTTCAGCGGCGGCAGTTTTGCCTGCGCCTCGTCGATTAGTTTTTCGAGCGCCTCGACGGCTCCGGCTTCAAGCTGAAAACGGTCGGCATGTTTCTCGCCCGTGTAACTTACCATGGCGCTGAGTTGATAAAGCTTTTGCTGAATGTCTTTCAGCGCGTCGTTTCTTTTCGAATGGGCGAGTCTGGCAAAACCGAGCGCCACCGATAATTCGTCAAAGTCGCCCACGGCGGTAATATGCGGATCAGCTTTCGAAACGCGTTCGCCCGACAGCATGGACGTTTCACCGGCGTCTCCGCCTTTGGTATAGATTTTCGTATCAGCCATTACCGCTTTCTCCTTCGCAGTTTGGGACGCAATTAAGCGCCGGGCGGAAATTCTCGCAACGCCGTTTCAAGTGCTCGAACCGCCGGTGTCGGCAGCCAGCGCCGCCTGATGGCGTAGCCGATTGACAGCGGTTCGAACAGCGGCCCCTTGAGAAGAGAAAACCGCCGCATAAACGCCGCCGATTCTGCATATTCGTCGCTGATAACCCCGATGGCGTCGCTGTCCGCTACGATATCGGCGACCAGCGGGAAATATTCAACAACATGCATGCGTCTCGTGGCGTCGCCGGTCACACTGTCGAATAAGGAGCGTAAACGATCGGCATGCCAGCTCATGCGGTCCGGCGCGATCACCGGATATTCGATTATATCTGCGCGCTTGACGGTTTTTTTCTCGGCGAGCGGATGAGTTTTTCTCGCAAAAAGATGCGTCTTCAAATCGCCGAGCCGTTCAATGGCGAAAGACTTCTCGTCTCGCATGGCTTCTTCTGGACCCACAAGCACGTCGATGTCGCCGCGTCTCAGAGCTCTGATGCCTGTTGCTGCGGACATTGCTTCGAGATGCACGCGCAGGTCAGGCCGCCGGCGCATCAGCGCGATGATCGCCTTGTTGACAAGTCCCTGCATGGAAGCGGGACTGACACCGAGGCGGATCAGCGTTTCGCCGGTTTCACGAGCAAGGCGTGCGTCCTCGGCAAGCTGGTCAAGGTCGGAAATGATCCTCGCAGCACGGTTAATAAAAATGCGCCCACGCTCAGTTGCGACCACATCCCGGGCGCGCCGATCGAAAAGGGCGAAGCCGATTTCCTGTTCGATATCGGCAAGGCTGCGGCTGACAGTCGACTGGGTCAGGTTCAGTGCGCGGGCGGCGGCGCTGATTGAGCCAGCCTGATCCACAGCGACGATATGTTTAAGCTTTGCGGCGTTCATAAGGTATGCGTATTTTGCATATTATACGCATATTATGAATTTGACAAATGGCCTATTGAGGTTCAAGGCTGGGAAAAACATGTGCGGGCGGTTCGGGCGCCTCGCACTGCTTTTGCTATGCTGGTATTGCGCGAGCCCAGCACCTACACCACGAGGACGCCAATCCAATGACCGACTACACAGCGCCGATCGCCGACATGCAGTTTGTGGCGACAAAACTCGCCGGCTTCAGCGAGATTGCGGCGCTGCCCGGCGGGGAAGACCTGAGCGAGGAACTGCTGGCGTCGATTTTTGAAGAGGGCGGCAAGTTCGCAGCAGGCGTTTTGGCGCCGCTGAACCGTGTCGGCGACTTGCAGGGCTCGAAACTCGTCAACGGCGTTGTTCAAACGCCGGACGGCTGGAAAGAGGCATACGGACAATTCGTCGAAGGCGGCTGGAACGCCGTGCCGTTTGATCCGGATTATGGCGGGCAGGGACTGCCGCTGCTCATTGCCACCGCACTATTCGACCTCTGGCATTCGTCGAACATGGCGTTCACGCTGTGCCCGATGTTGACGCAGGCCGCCGTTGAAGCGGTCTCCCGCTACGGTTCGCCGGAGCAAAAAGACAAATACCTTTCAAAAATGATCTCCGGCGAGTGGACCGGCACCATGCAGCTCACTGAGCCGCAGGCGGGTTCTGATCTCGCACAGGTGCGCTCAAAGGCCGTTCGCGACGGCGATCATTACCGCATCTCCGGTCAGAAGATTTTCATCACCTATGGCGATCATGAAATGACCGAGAACATGGTCCACATGGTGCTCGCCAGAACGCCGGACGCGCCAGCGGGCGTTAAAGGTATCTCCCTCTTTATCGTTCCCAAATATCTGGTCAACGAAGACGGTTCCGTTGGTCAGCGTAATGATGTGCGCTGCGTATCGATTGAGGAAAAAATGGGCATTCACGCGAGCCCGACAGCCGTGATGTCCTATGGCGAGAACGAAGGCGCGATCGGTTATCTCGTCGGCGAGGAGAACAAGGGCCTCAATTACATGTTCACGATGATGAACAATGCACGCCTTTCAGTCGGCCTTGAAGGCGTCGGCATCTGTGAGCGCGCTTATCAGCGGGCGGCGTCATTTGCGCGCGATCGCGTTCAGAGCCGGGAAATCGACGGCGAAAATCCCGAGCCCGTTGCGATTGTCCGCCATCCGGATGTGCGCCGTATGCTGATGACCATGCGCGCGCTGGCCGAAGCGGGCCGCGCGCTTGCCTATTACGCGGCTGGCAAGCTCGACTTCGCTCATCGCCATCCTGATGCGGAACAAAAAGCGGCGGCGCAGGCCCGTGTCGATCTGTTAATTCCGATCGTGAAGGCGTGGTGTACCGAAAACGGTTCCGAGGCCGCGTGGAACGGCGTTCAGGTGCATGGCGGGATGGGCTATGTGGAAGAAACCGGCGCGGCGCAATATATGCGCGACGCCAAGATCGCTGAAATCTACGAAGGCACCAACGGCATCCAGGCGAATGACCTCATGGGCCGCAAGCTTGCCCGCGACGGCGGCGCGGAAGCGCGTGCTATGATTACCGAAATGCGCAATCTTGACGGCGCGCTGGCAGACGCGGGCGCCGATTTCGCCGGTATGCGCACATGCCTCACGCAAGGCGTTACCGCGCTTGATAATGCGACGACCTGGATGCTGGAACAATTCAAGGGTGATAACGTGCGCCACGCGGCAGCGGGCGCCATGCCTTACCTTCGCCTTTGGGGCGTCGTTTGCGGCGGCTGGTTGATGGCCCGCGCCGCGCTTACTGCGCAAGCGGACCTTGAAGCCGGCGAAGGTGACCAGAATTTTCTCGCCGCCAAAATCGCAACAGCGAAGTTCTACGGTGAGCGTATTTTACCGCGCGCCAGGGCGTATGAAGCCGAAGTCGTCTCCGGCGCCGATACTGTTATGGCGATTGCAGACGAAGCGCTTTGAAGCGCGAAACTTAGATACTCTTTTTGAGAGGAATTTATGCCCGACGACGCAAAGATCATAGAAAAACCAGCTGCAAAAGACAGAAAAGGCGGCGCGCCTGTGCGGCAGAACAAGGTGCGTTTCGTTACGGCGACAAGCCTTTTTGACGGCCACGATGCGGCGATCAACATCATGCGGCGGATACTCCAGTCGCTCGGCGCCGAAGTCATCCACCTCGGTCATAACCGGGCGGTTGCGGAAATCGTCGATGCCGCGATCCAGGAAGACGTGCAGGGGATCGCTGTCAGTTCCTATCAGGGCGGACACATCGAATATTTCAAATACATGGTCGATCTCCTGAAGGAGCGCGGCGCCGGACACATCAAGGTATTCGGCGGCGGCGGCGGCGTGATCGTCCGTGAGGAGATCAAAGAGCTGCACGATTATGGGGTCGAGCGAATCTACGCACCCGAAGACGGTCAGAAAATGGGTCTTCAGGGCATGATCGAGGACATGATTGCGCGCGCCGACTTCGACCCGGCTGATATTGGGACGGCGAGCGTCAGCGATCTCGGCAAGGAGGGATGGAGTTCGCTCGCCCGTTTTCTGACATTGCTGGAAGAAGAACGCGTCGATGCTAAATCGCTCGCCGCATTGGAAGATGCGGCCTTCGCCCAAACGCGTGCGCCGATCCTCGGCGTCACTGGTACGGGCGGTTCGGGCAAGTCGTCGTTATGCGACGAACTGATCACCCGATTTCGGATGGATTCGAACGAATTCAAGATCGCGATCCTGGCCATCGATCCGTCACGCCGAAAATCGGGCGGGGCGCTGCTCGGCGACCGCATCCGGATGAATTCCATCAACGCTCCGCAGATTTTCTTCCGGTCGATTGCAACACGCGAGTCGGACCGCGAGGTCCCGCCATTCGTGCACCAGGCGGTGAATGCGGTGCGCGCTGCTGGCGTCGACCTTATCATCGTTGAAACGCCGGGCATCGGACAAGGGAATGCGGCGATTGCGGAGCTTGCAGACATATCGCTCTACG
>DGNI01000149.1:0-616 GCA_002388885.1 Parvularculaceae bacterium UBA4496
ATGTATCTCGGCTCCGACGCCTATGCGCTGGCGCCGTTCACCAATCGCGTGACCTATCTCGAAGAAGGCGACTGGGCGGTGCTGACGCGTAACTCCATCGATATACGCGACGAAACCGGCGTGAAAGTAAAACGCAAGGAAGTGATCTCTGCTGCATCGCGAGGTCTCGTCGACAAGGAAGGCCACCGGCACTTCATGGCGAAGGAGATCCATGAACAGCCTGAAGTGATTGCCCATACGATTTCCCGTTACGTGGATCCTTCGACGAAAACCGTGAGGCTGCCGGATGGCGCCTTCGACTTTGCAAAGCTTGACCGGCTGACCGTTTCCGCCTGCGGCACGGCCTATTACGCCGGTCTTGTTTCCAAATACTGGTTCGAAAAATGGGCGCGCCTTCCCATGGAAATCGATGTCGCGTCCGAGCTGCGCTATCGCGATGTGCCATGGACGAAAAACGGCGGTGCGCTGTTTATCTCTCAGTCAGGTGAAACCGCTGATACGCTCGCAGCGCTGCGTGAAGCGCGCGCCAATGGCCAGCAGATCGCGACCGTCGTCAATGTCGCGGAGTCTTCCATCGCCCGCGAAGCGGACATCATTTTCCCAATGGCGGCGGGTC
>DGNI01000149.1:728-16049 GCA_002388885.1 Parvularculaceae bacterium UBA4496
GTTTCCGAAGCGCTCAAGCAAAGCGATAAAATCGAAGCCATTGCCCGCGACATCGCCAAGTCGACCGGCATTTTTTATATCGGCCGCGGCGTTTCCTATCCGATTGCGCTTGAAGGCGCGCTGAAGCTCAAGGAAATTTCCTACATTCATGCGGAAGGCTACGCCGCCGGCGAACTGAAACATGGGCCCATCGCGCTGATAGACGAAAACCTGCCGATCGCCGTCATCGTGCCCATGGACGCGCATTTTGAAAAGACTGTTTCCAATATGCAGGAAGTGATGGCGCGCGACGGGAAAGCGCTGATGATTTCCTGCAAGGACGGCATTGCGGAAGCGGGCGGCAAGGCGTGGGCGACCATCGAAACGCCGAAAACCCACCCCATGCTGTCGCCGATTGTCTATACCGTGCCGGTACAGCTTCTTGCTTATTTCACCGCGACGACAAAAGGCACCGATGTCGATCAGCCGCGTAACCTCGCCAAGTCCGTGACGGTTGAATGACGGTTGAATTACGGTTTTGGGCAGCGGTTTGACCCGTCCCGGCAAGCGATCTAGAGCTTCGTGAACTGCAAGACAGCAGGCGGTAATGACGGTGCCCCAAGCAAGTGAGAAATTCAAACGCTGGTTCGTAGACGACGCCCTGCCTTTGTGGGCGGCCCAAGGCTATGACCATGGCCGCGGCGGATTTTATGAAGCGCTGAATTTTGACGGATCGCCATCTGAAAACCGTCCGAGACGCGTTCGGGCGCAGGCAAGGCAGATCCACACCTTCTCGCAAGCAGGCATGCGCGGATGGCATAAGGATGCTGAGGCGCTGGCGGCGAAAGGGTTCGAGTATTTTCTCGAAAAAGCCTGTCCGGAAGATGGCGCACGCGGCTGCGTCCATCTCATCGGCGACAATGGCGAGGTCATCGACGACAAGCGTGATCTCTACGATCAGGCGTTCCTGTTGCTTGCTTGCGCTTCACGCTGGCAGGCCGCGAAGGATGATCGCGCCTTAGTGCTGGCAGGCAGAACAATCGAATTTCTGGATCGTGAACTCGCATCGCCTTACGGCGGCTGGCATGAGAGCGATGCGCGCGAACTCCCGCGCCGTCAGAATCCGCACATGCATTTGTTCGAAGCGTTCATGGCGCTCTATGCGGCTACGAAAAGTGAATCCTATCTCGAATACAGCCGATATGTATTCGAACTGTTTCAGTCTTCATTCCTGGAGACGGATGGCGACTTTATCTATGAATACTTTTCGGAGAAACTTTCTCCTGCAGACGACGATCTTGGCAAAACCATAGAGCCAGGCCACATGATGGAATGGATATGGCTCATAAAAAAATACGAAGTATTATCTCAGAAACCGGCGCCTATCGACGGTTTGAAAATTTTCCAGAAAGCACAGAAGACGGGCGCCGATCCAAAATCGAGCTTTCTTGTTGACCGCCTCGTCGAGGGCGAGACTCCGGAGTTGAAATCGAGACGCTTATGGCCGCAAACCGAGTATATAAAGGCCTGTATCGCCCTTGCCAAAAACGGCGCGCCTCAGCTTGCAAATACCGCCAGCGAGATAATAGAAAACCTATTCACGACATACCTGGCTGCTGACGCGAAAGGAACCTGGATAGATCAGTTTGATGGCTTGGGTGCGCCCATGGCTAAAGACGTCCCGGCCAGCATTCTTTACCATTTGTTGGAAGCTGTGGCTGAAACTGAAACCCTGAACGCATCAAAGGGCGCGCAATGAAAATCCAGCCGGTCATCATGTCAGGCGGATCCGGCACACGGCTGTGGCCGCTGTCGCGCCGCGCGCGGCCCAAACAGTTTCTTGACCTCGCCAGCGAGCGCACGCTGTTTCAGGATACGGTGCTGCGCCTTTGCGATGATGAAAGTAATTTTGCACCGCCATTGATCATCGCCGGCAAGGACCACGCAGCGCTTGTGGCCGAACAGTTAAACGACATCGGCGTCAAACCTGCAGACATTATCCTTGAACCCTGCCCCAGGAACACCGCCGCTGTTGCGGCCGTCGCAGCAGCGTGGACGAAGCAATATAACCCGCAAGCCTTCACCTTTTTATCGCCTGCCGATCAGCATGTCGCCGACGCCGAAGGGTTCCGGCGCGCCATTGCGCAAGGCGCGAGTGCAGCCGATCAGGGTTACATCGTTACCTTCGGCATCAAGCCGACCCATGCACATACGGGCTACGGATATATTCAAAGCGGAGCCGAGCTTACCGGCGGCGTTCAAAAAGTCAGCGCATTCCGGGAAAAACCCGACGCTGAAACCGCACAATCTTATTTGAATGCAGGCGGTTATTACTGGAATGCAGGGCTTTTCCTCTTCAGCGCGCAAGCGATGCTGGACGAGTTTGAAGCCCATGAACCTGACATCTCGAAGAACGCCGCCAGAGCGCTCGATGAAAGTGCTGCGCAACGCGGCGCGCGCCTTCTCGATGAAGCCGTTTTCAAAACCTGCCGCAGCAACTCTGTTGACTACGCCATTATGGAAAAAACCGGCCGCGCTGCGGTTGTACCTTCCGTCGATGTCGGCTGGAACGACATCGGCAGCTGGAGCGAAGTAACGAGCGATCCGGAAGCAAATCACCTCCTCCACCATACAAAAAACGTCACCATTCGGTCGAGCGGCCCGGTTGTCGGCGCCATCGGCGTTGAGGATCTGATCATCGTCGCAACGGGGGATGCCGTTCTCGTCGCCCGCCGCGATAGCGCGCAGGACGTGCGCGCGCTCGTTGCAGAATTGAAAAAACGCGGCCGGGAAGATTTGTTATGAGCCANNGCGCCGGTTATATCGGCAGTCATGTATGCGTCGAACTGCTCGCGCGCGGCGCGGCGCTTCTCATTATCGACAATTTTGCAAACTCACACCCCGAGGCCGTCAACCGCATTCAGGAACTGGCGGAAGGCGATGTGGTGCTTTTGGAGCGCGACCTCGCCGACCCGGCGCACAAGGACGACGTCAAAAAAGCAGTTACGGCGTTTCAGCCGACCGGCGCGGTGCATCTCGCCGGCCTTAAAGCCGTCGGTGAGTCCGTCGCGGAACCGGCGCGTTATTACCGCATCAACCTCGGCGCCGCATTGACACTGGCGGACGCGCTTGAAGCTGCAAACGCCAGAACAATCGTTTTTTCTTCCTCAGCCACGGTTTATGGCGAGGAAAACGAAAACCCCGTCGATGAAACGGGAAAAACCGTCCCGACCAATCCCTACGGCCGTACGAAATTTTTCATCGAAGACATGTTGAAGGATATCGCTCATGCAGACGACCGCTGGCGCGTCGCCAATTTGCGTTATTTCAACCCGGTCGGCGCCCACCCTTCGGGCCGCATTGGCGAAGACCCCAACGACACGCCCAACAATCTCTTTCCTTTCATCGCGCAGGTGGCGGTAGGCAAACGTGAGAAACTCAAAGTATTTGGTAACGATTATCCGACCCGCGACGGCACCGGCGTGCGCGATTACATTCACGTCTGCGATCTTGCGCGCGGCCATGCGGCGGCGCTTGATTATCTCGGCAAACAAAAATCCGGCTGCGCGATTGACGTTAATCTCGGAACGGGCGTCGGCTATTCGGTGCTGGAAGCTGTCGCCGCATTCAAGCGCGCCTCAAACCGCGACATCCCTTACGAGATCGCGCCGCGCCGCGACGGCGATATCGCTGAGATTTACGCCAATGCCGGTCTTGCTGAAAAACTTTTCGGGTGGCGTGCGGAGAAAACGCTGGACGAAATGTGCGCCGATCACTGGCGCTGGCAGAGCCAAAACCCGGAAGGCTACAAGGCTTAAGCCGTGTTTTCGGCGAACTGCCCGTATTTGCGGTACCGCACCATGTAAGACGGCAGGATCGACTCCACCGTGTGCGGCTCCAGTTCAAGATCGCTTAAGGTACCCACCGCGCCGCTGTCATCGGCGACATTGTCATGTTTCAGAAGCTTTACTTGGTCAGCCGTTAAAATTGGATCGACAAAAGGGAGCCGCCCGATTACTTGCCCAACCATACCCGCAAGCGACGCTGCAAAGAACGGCAGCGGCAAAAGCAATCGTTTTTGCCCTGTTTCGCTGAGCATCAGCTCCATCAGTTCACGGAAAGTATAAATGCGCGGGCCGCCGAGCTCGTAAATTTTTCCGGCTGCTTCAGAGCGGACAAGCGCTTCGCAAATTGCGTCAGCGACATCGTCCACATAAATCGGCTGGAACTTCGTATTGCCCCCGCCGACCAAGGGAAGCACGGGCGAAAACCCGGCCATCGTCGCAAACTTGTTGAAGAATGAATCTTCGGGACCGAAGATAACCGACGGGCGAAGGATTGTCGCCGACGGTATCGCCTCACGGACAGCTTTCTCAGCCTCACCCTTGGTGCGCGCGTAAAGACTGTCGCTCCCGGCATCCGCGCCAATGGCCGACATGTGGATGAAGGTGTCGATGCCTTCTTCCTTCGCCAGATTTGCGATTGCCGCCGCGCCGGCGCCCTGCACGGCATTAAAGGTTTGCGGACCGGTCTGATGGAGAAGGCCCACAAGGTTAATAACGGCGTCGGCGCCGCGAATGGCTTCCGCAATAGACGGCCGGTGGCGCACGTTGCACTGCTTGAGCTGAATTTGCCCAACAGCGCCCATGGGCCTCAGAAACTGCGCCTGATGCGGACGGCGAACCGCAACCCGCACGCGCCAGCCGCGCTTCGCCAGCTCACGCACTACGTTCCGCCCGACAAAGCCGGAACCGCCGAATACAACCGCCAGTTTTCCCGTCACGCGCTTTGCCTCCGACCGTCCTGATACATGCTGATGAACGAGGCACGGCCTATCCGAATTTCACCCGCCCGGCAACGCTCCAATGGCCGCAGCCGCCTCGTTTCCAGTCTTTGGCGCAGACCTTGCTTTCCTTAACGGTGTTTTATGGAACATCGCCTTCCCGGCGGGCTTCGGCGGGACGGGCGCGCCGGTCACGTCAGAAAGACCGGGAGTGCGGCGGCGGCCGCAGAACCCGGTCAGTGGGGGGCGTCGACGGCCATGCGCAGCGTGTTTTGGCGCCAGCGCAATGCGCGCGAACTTCGCGCGGCGCCCAGGCCGGCCGGAATGAATATCCCGAATTGACATTGGATGGGCGCATCCCGTAAGTCAGCCGTCCTTCACTTGCCCAGGTGGCGGAATTGGTAGACGCGCTGGCTTCAGGTGCCAGTGGCCTTGCGGTCGTGGAAGTTCGAGTCTTCTCCTGGGCACCAGAATATAATTTTAGACCGTCCGATAAGCTCCGAAAACTCAATAAAATCAATAAACTAACGCAAATGCCGGTCCGGCGCGGTCCGGCTTCGTGCGTTGGTATCCAACCTAATTGTTGGTATAGTTGTTGGTAAGGACGAATTTTCGCCCCCGTTCTCTAGACGCGGTACCAACGGGAATACCAACTATGCCTCTCACGGACGCTCATATTCGCCGCCTGAAGCCAGAGGACCGCCCATTTCGCAAAAGCGACGGCGGCGGGCTGTTTCTGGAAGTGCGGCCCAACGGTTCGAAACTGTGGCGCTTAGCGTATCGCTATGACGGTAAGCAAAAGCTGCTGGCCTTGGGCGCTTACCCGGTCACATCCCTCGCAAGCGCCCGCGCCAAAAGACAAGAGGCCAAAACGCTGTTGGCAGACGGCATTGATCCGCTTGCCCATGCAAAAGCCGAACAGGAAACGCAACGGGCGTTGAAAGAACATACCTTCGAAAAGATAGCGGATGAACTAATTGCGAAGGACGAAAAAGACGGGCTGGCGGCAAGGACGATTGAAAAGAAGCGGTGGGTATTGGGTCTGGCGAAATTGGACCTGCAAAACCGTCCGATAACGGCAATCGACGCCGCCGAAATTTTGGCGATACTGCGCAAAGTCGAAGCAAAAGGAAACTATGAAACGGCGAAACGAATGCGCTCATCCATTGGGCAGGTTTTTCGCTATGCCATAGCCACCGCCCGCGCGACCAACGATCCGACGATAAGTCTTCGCGGGGCGCTGATCACGCCGAAAACCGTACACATGGCCGCGCTCACTGACTGGGAGAGTTTTAGCGGGTTGGTGCGCGCAATCTGGGGCTATCATTCGGGCACCCCAGAAACGCGCACGGCGCTCAAGCTTATGACGCTTTTATATCCCCGCCCCGGCGAACTACGCCTCGCAAAGTGGAGCGAGTTTGACCTAAAAAAAGCGATCTGGAGCATACCGCAAGAGCGCATGAAAATGCGCCGCTCGCATGTCAAACCGCTTCCGCCTCAAGCGGTGGCGTTGCTTGCTGAATTGCGCGAACTTACCGGCGCGGGCGAACTTGTCTTTCCCTCCCCTTGGGCCAAAGGCAAAGCAATCAGCGAAAACACCATGAATACGGCGCTGCGGCGCATGGGCTTTACGAGCGAAGAATGCACATCGCACGGCTTTAGGGCGAGCGCTTCCAGTCTGTTGAATGAAAGTGGAAAATGGTCGCCAGACGCCATTGAGGCCGAACTCGCCCATGTGGGCGCCGACGAAATCCGCCGTGCCTACCACCGCTCGTCCTATTGGGAAGAACGGGTGAAAATGGCTAAGTGGTGGGCGCACCGTCTCACAAAATGCACTGACACAAAAATGTAAATCTACCGGACCATAGAGGGGGGTGGTAGCCGCAGATTTACCGGCAAAAGCGAACGGGACCGGCGGCGGACCATTTTCACACATCCCCACAATTCAAACTTCAGATAGACTCCAGAAGGCATACCTACCGCAACTTTTCGCCAAGAAATGCTTAATCAACCTACCGATTTTCAGGGACCGGATGGCTTGGGTCGGGTGGGTAAAAAAATTAATGCGACTAATGCCTTGACCCCTAGTCGAATCAGATAAACCAAGCGAAAGTTGTGCGAGTTGGTACGAGATCGATCTGTGTAAGCTGTTGGGAGATGGGGGAGAAGTTTGTGGGTGGCGAAGCGGGAGAGGCGCAGTTGATTGTCGTACGCTGAACAGCGGACGAAAAATATGGATTCTAAAACCTCATCCGGTTTGGAGAGTCATGCTACTCCCGACCTTCCACGGCACCTCAGCGAAGAGAACCAGTATTTAAAGGACCACGCTGCAATTAGCTGGGCGCGGTTTGATTATTGGCAACTTTGGGAGGCCATGCTTCTTGTGGCTGGCTTATGCCCCCAATATTTCGAACAATTGGAACGCTACAATAGGCGGATGCGTGGCCAAATCTCCGAAGAGGAAGCGTTCGCCGCCATATCACTTTCACCCATCGAAGAAGCCGCCCATTACTACTCTCCTTCGTTAAGCAGCGACAAGCTATGCGAATGGTTCGAATTATATGACGTACTTTCGCGTTCAGAATCTTTTCGAGATAGCAAAGTAAACCCAAGTGATTTTGTCGCGTGGGCGAAATTAAAACGTTTACCAGTGCCCGAAATATTGGAAGCCGCCCTGAACGACATTAACGGCCCATTGCCAGTCTGGGGATATGAAGAACGATATTATCCGGACGACGCGGACCGACCTCAAATAGCGTTGGATGGGCCAAAGTGGATCAAACACCCACCCGCCCATTTTCTTGATCCAATGGACTCACAAATACAAAGGCACGCGGCAAACGATTCCACTGCGAAGATCACCGACGAACTATTACCAAAAGAGCGAGATAGCTTGCTGAAGCTGGTCATCGGAATGGCCGTTGAACAATATGGGTATGACCCAAAAGCCGCCAGAAACGACGCCACCGCCAATATTGAAACCGATCTTCGGAATTTAGGAATCCCGCTGGATCGAAACACAATTTTGAAATGGGTAAGAGCTGGCGCCGAATTGCTGCCCGACCAATCCGCTATCTGAAATTGCGTCCACAATCGGATTTCACAAACACCCTACGGGAATTCGCCCTCAAAACGAGGCGCATCGTTTAGCCCATCTCCGTCTTTCACAGTACGGAGATGCAGCATGTCGAACGAATCCACCCTTCCCCAAACCGGCTTTGTCCGCCTGAAACAAATCCTCGCGCCGCGCGGGCCTATTCCCGTTTCGAAATCCACTTGGTGGGCAGGCGTGAAAGACGGGCGCTTTCCCCAACCCATGAAGCTGGGCACCCGCGTCACGGTCTGGCGCGCCGAGGACATCCGCGCGCTTTACGAAAACGGGGCGTCATAGTGGCGAAGCGTTACAATACGCGCGCCATCAAGAAGCACCGAAATTACACCGCCGACGAACTCGCCGAGCTTTTGAACGCGCATCCCCAGACGATTCGTGGCTGGGTCGATAAGGGTCTGCCCTGTCTGAAGTCGTCCACCCCGCATCTTTTTACCGGCGCTCATGTACAGGCGTTTTTGACAGCGCAGTCGATCCGGAAAAAGAAGCCGCTGGCGCCCGACGAACTTTACTGCCTTTGCTGCAAGACAGGCAAAACCCCAGCCGGATTAATGGCGGATTTTATCCCTGACGGCGCCGGTGGCGGTCGTCTGATCGGGCTGTGCCCGGACTGTGAAAGTGTCTGCAACCGCTTCACGCGTGAGGAAAAGATTCCACTCGTAGCGCCCAATCTCGCCGTGCAGCGTCAGGCGAAAGAGACGAGCCTAGAGGAACCCGGTGAAGCCGCCTGAAAGACTCACAAACGGGAGTGTTGTTCAAGATGAGAAAATTCTGCGAAGAAAACGAACGCATCAAGCGCCGATACTTTGAATTCCTGCGTGAAGCGGAAGGCTTGAGCGAGCCGTCGATAGACAAGGTCGAAGCGGCGCTGGTTCGGTTTGAAACATCAACCGGCTACAAATCCTTCAAGGCCTTTCATATCGATCAGGCGGTGGCTTTCAAAAAGGCGCTGGGGAAGGCGAAGCATCCCGAATCCGGCAAGCCGCTCAGCAAGGCGACTATCAGCGCGACACTGCGCAGCGTGAAGGCGTTTTTCAAATGGTTGGCGTGGCAACAGGGCTACAAAAGCCGCGTTGGCAAGTCGGATTGCGAATATTTCAACCTGCCTGCCAAGGATGAAGCGGTCGCTCACGCCCACCGCGAGAAACCCAGCCCTTCAATGGAACAGGCGCTCCATGCTTTTCGGCTCATGCCCGGCGACACCGTGATCGAGCGGCGCAACAAGGCGCTGTTCGCGTTTCTTATTCTCACGGGCGCGCGCGACGGCGCCGCGGCCTCGCTGAAGCTCAAACATATCGATCTGATCGAAAGCGAAGTCATCCAGGACCCGCGGGAGGTTAAAACCAAGGCGTCGAAAACGATTTACACATGGTTCTTTCCGGTCGCAGCTGAATTGCGAGCGTGTTTTGAGCGGTGGGTCACGCATCTGCGCGAAGAGGCGTTGTTCGGGCCGGACGACCCGCTGTTTCCGCAAACGGCGGTGGGCGTCGGCGCTAGCCGCCGATTTGAACCGCAGGGGTTGAAGCGCGCCCACTGGTCAAACGCGGCGCCGATCCGGAAAATCGTCGGCGATGCGTTCGAGGCCGCCGGACTCCCGCGCTTCGGGCCGCACTCGTTTCGCAAAACGCTGGTTCAACTCGGTGAGCGCATCTGCAAAACGCCGGAAGATTTCAAGGCGTGGTCGCAGAATCTCGGCCATGAACAAGTGCTGACGACCTTCACCAGCTACGGATCGGTCAGCCGCCACCGGCAGGGTGAGATCATCAAGGGGCTAGGAACCCTTGCCGCGTAAGCATAAAGCAACATCAAAGATGTTTCAGAAGAATTTCCGCCTGGGCTAGCACTTGCTGCACCGCCTGATCGGATAAGTCAGGCGGATAGCCATATTTTTTGAGGATGCGCTTGACCAAAATGCGCATATGCGCGCGTGCGCTTTCTTTTCGATGCCAATCTACGCTCGCATTCTTTTGAAGATTCTCAAGCAATTCATGGGCGATAACGCGTAATTTCTCATTCCCCATCGCTTCGACGGCGCTCTTGTTTTCGGCGAGTGCATCATAAAATGCCACTTCCTCTTGGCTTAAGCCAAGGTCTTCGCCTCTCGCCTTTGACGCCTTGAAGTCCTTCGCAATTGCAATCAGCTCTTGAATCAATTCCAGCGCCGAAATTGCATTTGCATGGTATCTCGCCACCGCGTCTTCAAGCCGAGTGGAGAAGGCGCGCGCTTCAACTTGGTTTGTTCTCGACCTAGCTGAGATTTCTCCATTCAAAAGCTTTTTCAGCGCTTCAAGAGCCAAATTCTTGTGCTCCAGATTCTGAACTTCCTCTAGGAATTCATCGGACAAGATCGAAATGTCAGGCGCTTCCATACCGACGGCCTTCAAGACATCAACGATTTCAGAAGATGCGACGGCTTTGTCGATAAGCTGCTGAATTGCGAAGGTACGGTCCTGGGCGGAAATTTTCCCGGTCGCGGTGGTCTTGTTCAGTGTCGCCCGCACCGCTTGGAAAAACCCGACTTCATCCCGCACCTTGGCGGCGTAGTCGCTTGAAGCCGATAGCGCAAACGCCTTTGATAGGTTCAATACTAAATCGTCGAAGGCGCGGTGGGCTTTTTTCTTTTCTTCTTCACGAGTCTTTTGCGCCGCTTCGCGCTCCTGCCATTTCAACACCCAGTCCAACGCCTTGGCGAGCGCGGAAAGTTTTTGTTGCGGCGTGCCGGTCAATCCATCTTTGTAATCGTGACCATGAAAGACCAGTCGAATGCGCTCAACATATTCTTTGAGCGCTGCTTCGGCCTTTTCTTCATCGATTCCTGTCTGCGAACGGTCGGAGTCACTGTAATCGGAAAGCGCCTTTTTCAAATTCTGGGCGATACCGATATAATCAACGATCAAGCCGCCCGGTTTGTTTTTGAAAACACGGTTTACGCGCGCAATCGCCTGCATGAGGCCATGACCGCGCATTGGCTTGTCCACATACATCGTATTCATGCACGGCGCGTCAAAACCGGTTAGCCACATATCCCGTACGATAACCAATTTTAGAGAATCGCTTGCGTCTCGCGCCCGCTTGGCGAGCGCATCGCGGCGGCGCTTGTTGCCAATATGCGGCTGCCAATCCAGCGGATCGGACGCCGCGCCGCTCATAACGATTTTAATGGAACCCGTCTGGTCATCATCTGAATGCCATTCTGGGCGAAGTGTGATTATTTCATTATAGAGCGCAACGCATATTCGGCGGCTCATACAAACCGCCATGGCTTTGCCGTCAAGCGCTTCAATGCGGCGCTCAAGGTGTTCCACTATATCCGCTGCAACTTGCTTCAGTCGCTTTTCAGCGCCCACCAGCGCTTCGACGCTAGACCATTTCGCTTTGAACTTTTCGGCTTCGGTTAGCGTATCGTCTTCGGTGAGCGCTTCGATTTCCGCGTCGATCAGCGGCTTTTGGTCTTCGTCCAATTCAATGCGGGCGATGCGGCTTTCGTAGTAAATCGGAACAGTCGCACCATCGATCACCGCGCGCGTGATGTCATAAACATCGATATAGTCGCCAAAGATCGCGGGCGTATTAACGTCGCTTCCCTCAATCGGCGTGCCGGTGAATCCGATGAAGGAGGCATTGGGCAATGCCTGGCGAATATAATGCGCATAGCCGTAACGCGTGACGCCGGACGTTGTGTCTATTTTTGCCGAAAAACCGTATTGGCTGCGGTGGGCTTCGTCGGCGATGATGATGACGTTTTTTCGATCCGTTAGAAGCGGAAAGTCTTTTTCGCCCGGTTCCGGCGAGAACTTCTGCACAGTCGAAAAGATCACGCCGCCAGCCGATGCGTCGAGAAGGTCTTTCAAATCTTCACGGCTTTCAGCCTGTTTCGGCTTTTGGCGAATCAAGTCGCTGCAAGTGCTGAATGTCCCAAATAGCTGATCGTCCAAATCATTGCGGTCAGTCAGAATGAGAAGTGTCGGGTTTTGCAGCGCCTTTGCGTTTACTGCGAGGCCAGCAAAAAAGGCCATCAGAAAACTTTTGCCAGAACCTTGCGTGTGCCAGATCACGCCGATTTTGCGGTCGCCATCTGGCGATGTCGCCGCCACCGCCTCGTGTAAGGCTTTCTTCGCGCCGTGATATTGGTGGTATCCAGCGACAATCTTAAATGAGCCGTCGCCCTGATCGCCGAAGACGGTGAAATCGCGGATCAAGTCGAGAAAGACTTGACGGTTAAACACGCCTTCCAACAGCGTATTCATTTCAGGCGTGCCAGGTTCGGCGTAGGTTTTGCCGTCAATGGTGCGCCAGGGCATGAAGCGCTCTTCATTGGCGGTGAGCGAGCCTATGCGCGCCTGCATACCGTCTGACGTAACGAGAACGGCATTGGTGCGGAACAGGCTTGGGATTTGTTCCTTATAGGTTTGAATTTGATTGTAGGCGCCAGTGAGCGTCGCCTTTTCATCCGCCGCGTTCTTTAGCTCCAGCACCGCGACGGGCAGGCCGTTGAGGAAACAGACCACATCCGGGCGGCGGTTGCGCTGGCCTTCAATTACAACAAACTGGTTTGTCACCAGCCAGTCATTGGCTTCGACATTATCGAAATCAACCAGCCAGACGCGGTCGCTTTTGATGGTTCCATCATCAGCGCGATATTCAACGGCCACGCCATCGGTGATGAGCCGGTGCAGTCTGCGGTTTTCTTCGATCAGGTTTGGCTTGTCTGTAATCAGCGCCTGTCGTAACGCCGCCTCGATGGCGTCGTCGGGCACATTGGGGTTGAGCGCGCGCACCGCGCGGTCGAAACGCTTCGTCAGGATGGTCTCGCCAAAACTGGTCCGCTGCGGCGCGGCGCCATCCGGCGAAATGACGCTGCTCTCCAGATAGGCCCAACCGAGGCTTTTCAGAGTTTCAATGCCCGCCTGTTCGACGTGATCTTCGGAGAAGCCAGCCATCACGCCACCATCGTTTCTGCGGCACCAGCGTGAATTCGACCAGACATGAGTTTTGGGAGAAGGTAGTCGCGGGTTTGCGCGAGGGTTTGGTTTTGCTCATCGTTCTGGGAAGCCTCAACATGTAATAGAGATACATGCGCATCGAACACATGAAGTATTTCCATTGGTGGGCAATTAATCACAATTGACTTCAGGTAAGATGATGGACGGGCAATTGACGGCACGCCCACCTGTGACGAATTGGCTAGCAAGACATGTTGGCCAATGTGTGATTTGAAAAAGTGAACCACAAAAAGTGGTGACATCAATTCCGGATTGCATCGCAGGTAGAACTGACGCTGGGAAATGACGTATCGGCTATACTTCGAACGCTCAGGTATTATAGCGACTTGTCCAATGTTTCCCGCATGAGTAAAAATAACATCACCACGCCGAACATTTGAACGTGCTAATTTTGCAGCGTGCTCTCGCGAAACAAAATTATAATTACCATCCTCAAGCCTAGTATGCTTCAGGTGGGTGCCGCTAATAACGGGAATACCACTTTCAACGAAAGTCTCGACTTTGATGTTAGAACCAAACGGGCCCATCGCAATTTGATCCGCCACAGACTCAAGGTTTTCCTTCCTCCACCCCTCCGGCAGGCCATTGTCGCCGATTGTCGCGGGGAAGAGGGCGGCTATTCTGGCGGCTTCGTCCGGGTTCTGAACAAAGCTACCCATGATGTCGGCGGGGTCGCGCGCGCCTTCCATCTTGCGGCGCACGGGACCGAAATCGACAAACCAGTCGCGGAACAGCGCCTGCGCCATCTTCTCCAGCGTCTCGTTCGTCCGCCGGTTCAGTTCGATTTTATCGTCGAGCGACCCAAGGACTTCGACAATTTTGTCCTGTTCCTTTCGCAATGGGTGCAGAACCGGCCACGGGTGTACGTGGTTCCGGTTTAGAGTTGGAACACCGCTTCCGACGTTGAATACGGAAAAATCTAGGCTCTTGAGAAGGTAATAGCAGTAGCGCTCATTGTTTCCGTGAAAGTCCTTTACCCAAAGCGTTGTGTTGAGGGGCCAAAAATCGACATTAAGGTACTGTCCACCACCGATGCTTCCACTTCGACCAATCACCACTCCAGGTGCTGGCACTTTCGCTTCATCGTGGTAACCAACTATACCTGTTGATGCCACAACGGGAAAACTACCCGCATTCCTTTTTTGATTGGGCAGATCAAATCCCCTCTGAAGAGTTAAGACCTCACCCAGAGTGCAAGAATTCCACTCACCCATCCTCGCCCACTCCCGCCAGCGCCGCCTCAATTCGCGCTTCCAGTTCGCGCCCCTCGGCGAATTGCGCCGCCAGCGTCGCGCGCAGTTCGGCGAATTTCTCCGCAAACGGAACACCGTCATCTTCTATGTCTTCGGCACCGACATAGCGGCCCGGTGTCAAAACGTGGCCATGTTTCGCGATGTCGTCGTTGCTTACACTTGCGCAGAAGCCGGGAACGTCTTCGTATGGCACCAGTCCATTCGACTCCAGTTCTTCCGGCTTGCACCGCCATGAGTGATAGGCGTTTGTGATCCTCGCCATATCCTCATCGGTGAACTCGCGCCGCGTGCGGTCAACCATGTGCCCCAGCTTGCGCGCATCAATGAACAGCACATGCCCGCGCCGGTCGCGATGGCCGTTGGCGGATTTATCGCGCGCGAGAAACCACAGACAGGCCGGAATTTGGGTCGAATAAAAAAGCTGGCCCGGCAAGGCGACCATGCAGTCCACCGCGTCCTGTTCGATCATGCGCCTGCGCATCTCTCCCTCGCCGCTCGACTGCGAGGACATGGAGCCGTTGGCGAGCACCACGCCCGCCGTGCCGCGCGGCGCGAGGTGGTGATAGATATGGCTGAGCCAGGCGTAGTTGGCGTTGCCCGCTGGCGGCTTGCCGAAATGATCCCAACGCGCATCCTCCGCGAGGCGCTCGCTCCACCAGTCGGAAATGTTGAACGGCGGATTGGCGAGGATGAAATCAAATTTCAGATTCGGAAACGCGTCCTGGGTGAAGCTGCCCTCATTGTTCCAGGCGATTTCCGCATCGATACCGCGCACGGCGAGGTTCATCTTGGCGAGTTTCCACGTCGTGTGGTTGCGCTCCTGGCCATAGATGGAAATCTGGCGCTTGGCCTTTTCAACGTCTTTCTGGTCGGCGTGATCTTCGATGAACTTTTCGGACTGGACGAACATGCCGCCCGATCCGCAACACGGGTCATAGACGCGCCCCTTATAGGGCTCCAGCATCTCAACCATGGTCCGAACAACGGAACGCGGCGTGAAAAATTCACCGCCGCGCCGCCCTTCGGCGCCCGCAAAGCCCGAGAGAAAGTATTCATAAGCGCGGCCCAACAGATCGGTTGATTGGCCGTTGTCGCTGTGCATGCCGATGTCGGAGAACAACATCACCAGTTCGCCGATCATCCGTTTGTCGAGCTGCGGGCGGCCATAGTCCTTCGGCAGGACGCCTTTCAGCG
>DGNI01000149.1:16063-43568 GCA_002388885.1 Parvularculaceae bacterium UBA4496
TCGATGAGCCCGCCAATATCGACCTTGCGGACTTTTTCGCCGGTGGCGCTCTGAATTTCGATGTCGCGCTGAAAGGCGTTCGCCTTCAGGTTCGACCAGCGGGCGATTTCCGGCACCCAGAACACGCGGGCGGCGAGATATTCTTCCGGGTCTTCCGGGTCGGCGAATTCCACTTCGGCGAGCTTCGCGCGATGAATTTCGAAGGCGTCGGATATGTATTTGAGGAAGATCAGCCCAAGCGCGACATGCTTGTATTCCGAGGGCTCCAGGTTGCCCCGCAGTTTGTCGGCGGCTTTGAAGAGGTCGGCTTCAAAGCCAAGATCGGCGCCGGATACGGCCATATTGAGATTTCCCACTAGTCAGAGGCTTAACTTGTAATGCGAACCGGGTTCGTTTGAAAACGTCCAATAAGGCGCAAATATCCAGCAAGTCATGGCTTGCGCGGAATAGTCCAGAAGGCGACCATCGAAGTTTGGGAAAAACCGCCGGAATGAGCAAGGATAGACAAGCATACAAACTACCGGAGAAAGCAATCGCACAAATGCCGTCAATCCGCTAAGAGGCCGCTGCAACGGCGGATGCCACATTTGCGGCAGCAAGTTTGGCCGCATGGTCACTGATCGAATCGTCAACAGCCTGCAACATCGAAGCAAACGCTGTAAAGTCGGCTGGATTTGCCTTCAATCTCACTACTTGCTCCGCGAAAACTGCCTTTCCGTAGGCTGTAGCGTCTCCGTGTTCCTTTTTCGGGTCGAACGGTTTGCCGTTGACCAGAGTACTCTTGAGGGCGGCAGGGAATAGATCCTCCATGCACGTTTCGACTTTTGCGCCAACCGGCGGTGTCCGCACGAGGTAGAGATTGTTAGTTACGTGGGTCATCAAGTTAGGTGAATTTTGATTCAACTTTTGCGACACCAATTTATTGGCAGCTTTCAAAATCCCGCCAATCGCGTCATCATTATCGGCAACAATAATGACGGGCGCATTCAGTGGCTTGTGGCGATAATGTTTGAGTCGAGTCCGATAAGTTTCGATTAGACCCGTCAACTGGCTTGCACTTGAACCAAGCCCAACGACTGTGTTGTTGATATAAGAAGGCCGCACAAAGCAAATTTTCGGAACAAAATTACCATTTACTGTTTGAGCGAGATTTGTATAGGCTGGGTGAAGTGCTCGGATTGCAGCCTTCAAGTATGTGATGTCCGTTTTGCCCTCAGTCACAATGGTTGGGTGAACTGGCGCGATGCAGTATTTATAGAATAGGTAGCGTCGGTAAAGTTCGCGAACCGCTTTGGGGGTCTGGTAATTTTCAAGCTTGTTCACGCGCTCGCTACGGTCGCGGCGCGATTTTACATAGTACACATGCGCGAGACGCCCCTCCAGTGGCGCTAATGTTGTGATAGGGACTGGTAAGCCTTCCGCACTCAGGGGCGCGCCAAGAATATAGTATTGCCCCGTAGTGAATAGGCTGTGCGCCATGCTCCGAACCATTCGATAATAGTCTTGGCGGATATTGATTTTTTCATTGACAACGAGGCCCGTAGTCTCCTGGCGTGATCCGCAAATCTGCATCCTCGTTTTCTGTGGATTGATCGAGAATCCAGCGTTCTTGATTTCGTCTCGCAATGCTTTCATCAGTCGCCATTTGTACGGCGCAGCAGAGAGGGGTTTAGCAAGGCGGGGAGGGAATGTGCGCCGGTTTGTAGAAAAAGTGAGGTCATCCGCATACCGAGTATAGGTACACCCATGCACCTTAGCGAGGCGAGCCAGCCGGTAGTCCATAATGCGGGCAACCAGATTCGATATAACCGGAGAGCATGGACTGCCCTGTGGCAATTTATTATCATAACACGCGATCTGGGCAACTACTGTTGCAACCGCAGGGTCGAGTGCAAACGCTGCATCCTTGATTAATAAGCCGCGCACGCGGCCAAAGTTTATAGCCCCAAAGAAATCGACGAGATCAAGATTCAGGACATATCGCCGCCTGCGATGGGGCACCGCATTGGTCATTATGCTTCGCCCGGGATGAAACCCATGGCTCACGTTTGTACGATGAGGCTCAGCATTTTCCAGTTCGACGAGACAGTCAGTTAGAAGTTCAGCTAATCGCGATTGAAGCAACTTCAGAGGCTGTCTAGGCGCATCAATTTGCCGAACGCCGCCGCTCGACTTCGAGATAGCAAAGCTGCGATATTTCGATGCGTCGGGAATCTTGTAGAGAATGTAGGAAAGCCCTTTTGGCGTGTAGCTTAACATCTTTGCCAAATCGGATAGTGTGGTTGCGGCTTTCAGTTTTTCGAGCCGCGTCATTGTTGCCATCCCGCGCTGTTCGTTATCCATTGCGCTAAGCGCGTTCGACTCACAGGCACTCCTCTGCGACACGCTAGTGTGCACGCAGCCGATAAACACAGCTGCATAAGGGTCTCGTTGGAAGCAGCGCCGCCAACATTGTTTTCATACGCCGCGATGCGCGACGACAAATCTGCCTGTGAGTCGAGTTGTCGAAATTACGTGATTCTTGACGTTACTAATAGTGCATCAATAGAGAGCTATTGAACGTTGTTTACTGCCCGAATTTGGATAGGAACGGTCCGATTTCCATCGTACGACTGAAAAACAGCAATAGGCCCGCAGGGGTAGTTTCACGCAGCGTTGCAATTGAGGCTTCGCTCCAAAAGCGATTCTGCATTTTCAATCGGAGACATGACCGAAGCTTGTCAGACATGACGAATGAAGCGATAATGCAAATTCGGAATTATTGATTCCAAGACGCCACAGTCGCTGTACCTTCGAGTCCGGCTTTGGGCATCATACCTCTGCACCAAAAATTTTTGTTGGTATATTTGTTGGTACCGTTGCAATTCGGTTTTCAAATTACGTTTTATATCAATAACTTAATCTAAGACTGTGACGCCTCTCCTGGCACCATGAACCCTGACCGTTCGCAAAGCGAACGCAGCAGGGTGAGATTACGATCTGTGGACGGGTGCAGGAGCTTGCCGTTCGACTCTTTCCTCTCTCCGAGCCTCACTAATCGATAGAATACTTACATCACGCCGCCGGCAATTTGTAATCCTTGAATATTTTGCGCAGCTCTGTTTTTAAAACCTTGCCGGTCGCGCCAAGCGGAATTTCATCGATAAACTCAACAGCATCTGGCCATGCGATCTTGTCGAGCTTCGGCTTCAGGAATTCCTTGATCTCATCCGCCGTAGGATCCTGCCCTTCTTTCTTGACGACGATCAGCAATGGACGTTCTTGCCACTTCGGATGGTGGACGCCGATGACGCCGGCCTGTGCGACGCCCGGATGCAACAACGCAGCATTTTCAATATCGATTGAAGAAACCCATTCGCCGCCGGTTTTGATAACGTCTTTTGAACGATCCGTAATCTGCATAAATCCGTCGGGATCGATGATCGCAACATCACCCGTATCAAACCAGCCATCATCAGTCAGCGTTGGTTTATCGGTCTTATAGTATTCACCGATGATCCAGGGGCCGCGCACCTGGAGATTACCGTCTGACACGCCGTCATTGGGAAGGACATTGCCGTCTTCGCCGACAATGCGCATGTCAACAAAAGGCAGCGCGCGCCCCGCTTTCAACTGATACGGTATGCGCTCATCAAGCGGCAATTCTTTCACCTCCGGCGGCAAGGAATTGACGGTTCCCACAGGCGACATTTCCGTCATGCCCCAACCTTGCTGTAACTCCACATCGTATTTTGCGAAACCGCGGATCAAAGCTTCCGGCAATGCCGATCCACCGCTCATTCCCATTCGCAGATATGGAAGTTTCTTTCCGGACTTTTCCAGATATTGCAGAAGCCCCAGCCAGACAGTCGGGACACCTGCGCTATAGGTAACTTTTTCACTGTCCAGCAATTCATATAGCCCTTCGCCGTCAAGACGGGGGCCGGGAAACACCTGTTTCACGCCAGTCATTAGACAGGAATAAGGCGTGTTCCATGCATTCACGTGGAACATGGGCACAACAGGCAGAAGAACGTCGCCTTCATGAAGGCCGAGCGACGACGGCAGGCAACATGCAAAGGACTGCAGCACGAGCGCGCGATGAGAATAAACAACGCCTTTGGGATCGCCGGTGGTGCCCGAAGTGTAGCACATGGCTACCGCCGTGTTTTCATCAAAGTCAGGCCAGTCAAATCCTTCCGCGCCTCTAGCGATAAAGTCCTCGTAAATAAGCGCACCCTCACCCGCATCACTCACGTGATCTTTGTCAGTAAGAGCACAAAAATGCCTGACGCTTTTCAGTCCCGGCTTCAGGGCGTTAACGAGCGGCGTGAATGTCGTATCGTAAAAGAGGTATTCATCTTCGGCATGATTGATGACGAAGGCTGCGTTTTCGGGGCCAAGACGCGGATTGACCGTGTGCAAAACGGCGCCCAATCCGCCAATCGCGTAATAAAGCTCAAACTGACGATGCGTATTCCAGCCGATAACGCCAATGCGGGCCCCTTTTTTGACGCCGAGGTCCTTTAGCGCATTGGCCAGTTTGGTAATGCGTGTGTTTGCATCGGCGATGGTATAACGATGGATCGGCCCTTCTACGGTGCGCGTCACGATCTCGGTCTTGCGGAAGTTGCGCACCGCATGTTTCAGGATGTCGGTCGTCAAAAGCGGCCGGCCCATCATCAATCCCATCATCGCCGTTTTCCTCCCTGGCGTTATTTACCGGCATAAAATCGTTTCTTTAGCGCGCGGTCAAATGTTCTCGGCACGTCGGCGCTCGATTAATGGCGCCAGCATCAATCTGTGACTTTATCGCGCAAGATTTCCTGTTGCCTCGCCTCGCCCGGGAAATCCTCTTCAATCCATTGCGCTTCGATATCAGCAAGGATTTTTGAAACGCGCCGTCCGGGTTCGACGCCTGCGTCCACTATATGTTTACCGGAGACAGAAAGCACTGGGGCGGGCATTTCATCGACAGCAACGCGCAAACGCTTGAACTCAACCTTATCGATACGCATTCGCGCCGCCGCTAATAGAATAGAATCTGAGACGACATCTTTTCCCATACGGTAGATCATCGTCTTAACGCTGCGCGCATCCAGTCCGGCGGCGATCTGATTGACTGCCTTGAGCGCCTGAGATCGTTCCGCCTTTTCTGCATTTGAAAGCCGCAGGCGCCGGGCGACGCCATCACCCTCCTCACCGTAAAGCGCCGCCAGCATCAGCGGCGCTGACGCTGATGCGTCCAGCTCTTTCATTCGTTTCGCGACCTGCAATTGGGGTTTGGTTTCCCAAATCTCCGCAAGAACGCCGCTCTCCGCCATTGCTTCAAGTGCGAACGCAGCGCGCGGTAATGACAGGATGCCTGTCATCTCGGCGCCGATGCGCTCTGCAGACAGTTTTGCAATGCCGCCCTTTAGCGCCGCGCAAGCGGCAAGACCTTCTTCATCGAANNGTCGCAAAAGCGCGCCGTAAAACGAAAGAATCTCAAGATTCGCAGATAATCTTCTTTGATCCGATCTTCAGGTTCACCGATAAAACGGACACGTCGTTTTCTTGCATCATCAACGCCGCCTACGGAATCGAACAGGCGTCCGTCGGGCGTCAGATAAATAGCATTTATCGTGAAATCGCGCCGCCCCGCATCGATAGCCCAATCTTGCGTGAAGGCGACGGTCGCACGCCGACCGTCCGTAGAAACATCAGCCCGCAGCGTCGTTACTTCAACGCCCTGATGATCCACGATTGCGGTGATGGTTCCGTGCTCAATGCCGGTCGGCGCGACGCGTAGCCCTGCACTTTTCAATGCCTTGCTTGCAACGTCAGGCGTCAGCGTCGTTGCTACGTCAAAGTCTTTCGGCGCGTCGCCCAGAAGGCTGTCACGCACGCAGCCGCCGACAAAACGCGCACAATCTGGCTGGGCAGCCTCGAGCGCGGATATGACTTTTGTCAGTTGCGGTGATGTCAGCCATCTAAAATATTGCCGCACATTCTTCCCGAGGGAAACGAACTGGTCCCTGCCGCTCATCGCGCCGCCTCGCGCACCACCGGATCATGCTGCAACATTTCGGCAAACGACCGCAGGATTCCGGCCGTCAGTCCCCAGATATGATAACCACCGTAATTCGCAGCAAACATTTTGTAGGGCACGCCTTCATGCCGGCGCTCCTCAATTATGTGGTTCGCCAGATCGCTTACAAACTCGACCGGCACTTCAAAAATTTCATCCACTTCACGCGGACAGGGGCGCAAATCTGCATCCGGATTCACCACTCCGACAACTGGCGTCACGGAAAAACCGAGCCCGCCTTTATGCACGCCCATCGTCCCGATGACGTCGACTTCGTTCGGCGCGAGGTTGATTTCTTCATGCGCTTCGCGGAGCGCAGTTTCGACCGGGCCATCATCTTCGGGATGCGCCTTGCCGCCGGGAAAACTGATCTGACCGGCGTGAGATGGCATGTCGGACGAACGCACGGTGAGGATGACATGCAAGCCCGACGCCCGATGAACGATCGGAACCAGCACAGAGGCGTCCTTGCGCTTGTCGCTCCAGCGACGCTCAAACAGTTTATCGCCCACAAGATGCGGATTGATTTCACGAAAAAGATCGTGCACGCGCTGGGCGGAAGTATGTTTCAGGTTCGCCTCTATCTGGCCGCGCAAATGCTTTTCGGCTTTCGAACTCGTCCTATACAGCTTCATTTAATCGTTCCGCACGATTTCACTCACCGGCCCGAACGGGAAAAACATGCCGCCCGACCAAACGCCAAACATTTCTTCGCCATCTATCTCATGGGGTTCGCAATAACTCACAAGATCATAGAATACGGCGCGGGCAATCCGCGCCTCAAGGCCGCGGCGCACCTCAATATAGGGCGCGTATTCGCCTGTTTCAGCAATTTTTCTGAATTCGATCCGGTGTTCCGGGCCGGCGGCGACCTTGTCACCGACATTCGTGGTGAAGGTCAACGTCTGTAAGGCGCCTTCGCCTTCCCTCGACATCAGAACGGCGACGAATGGGGTGTCTTCGACTTCGATCTGGAGTTTTTCAACGGGCGTAACGAGAAAATACTTGTCGCCCTCGCGTTTAAGAACCGTCGAGAAAAGCCTCACCAGACGCGCACGGGTGATGGCGGTCCCTTCATGGATCCAGGTTCCGTCGCTTTTGATCGTCAGGTCGATATCGCCGGAGACTGGCGGATTCCAGTTTTCGACCGGCGGCAACGATCCGCCGGCGATGTTTTCAAGCTCCGCAGCATATCTCATCAGGTCGGGCATAGATTGAAACCGGCGCTAACGATAACTCGAAAGCGCCGGTCCTGTCCTGGCTGCTCCGCTAAGAACGCTACTGGCTTCGACGCAGCCCGCTTTCCTTACTCACAGGTAATGCAGCGCGCGTAGGACGCGTTCGGATCGTTAAACTCTTCAAAGAACGCCGCTTGCTTTTCAGCTTCCTGAATGATGCGCGCGACGGCGCTGTGCGAGCGGAACGCCTTGTCTTTGCCCGTCATGGAAACCGCTTTTGTGGAAATGTTGCCGAGCAGCATTTCAAAACGCGTGCGGCGGTCTTTCATCGTGACAACATCGTATTTTTCAAGATTGGCAAGGCGCGCCGCCGCTGCAACAGCGTCGTCATAATCGCCGAGCTGATCAACGAGACGCAGCTCCTGCGCCTTGCCGCCAATCCAGACACGGCCCTGGCCGATAGAGTCGATATAACCCTTATCAAGACCGCGGCCTTCATTAATAACAGTCAGAAAGCGGTCGTAACCGTTTTCGATAGACTGCTGGATAATGTCGCTGGCGCTGTCCGGCAGCGGCCCGATGCCTGTTGCGAGAATTGGCGACAGGGAGGTCGTGCCGACACCGTCAACGAATACGCCCAACTCTGCGGCGGTGTTCTCGAACGTGTTGAAATAGCCGAATATGCCGATTGAACCCGTAATGGTCGTGGGCGCCGCCCAGATTTCGTCCGCTGGCGATGCAATCCAGTACCCGCCCGAAGCGGCAAGTGAACCCATGGACGCAACAACCGGCTTGCCAGCGGCTTTAATCGCCAGCACCTCATCGCGGATGATATCGGACGCAAAAGTCGAACCGCCCGGACTGTCAATGCGCAGGACGACTGCCTTCACCTTGTCGTCCTGGCGCGCTTTTTTAAGCTGTGCTGCGACGGTGTCGCCACCCGCAGCCCGGCCTGACGGCGCTTCGCCATCCACAATAGTGCCGGCGGCCGTGATCACCGCAATATTCGGATCGCCGCCGTCCTGAGCGCGCTCAATCGACGCAAGGTAACGGCGGTATCCGACATGCTTGAACGATTTACCGTCCCGCGACTTGCCGAATGTCTGGGCAAGGTGATCCGTCATTTCCGCGCGGGACTTGAGGCCATCAACGAAGCCGGCCTCAAGCGCCGCCCTTGCGAAATCACCGTCGACCGATTGCATGACGGTGCTCATATTGTTGGCGTAATTTTCAACCGTTCCCGGCGCCAAGCCTCGCGAGCCCTCAACCTTCTCGGTGTAAGCTCTCCAGAGCACCTCAAGATAGGCGAGATTTGCTTCCTTGGCCTCGGGCGACATGTCATCGCGAATGAACGGTTCGACAGCCGATTTGAATGTTCCTACACGGAAGACGTGGCTGGTGACTTTGATTTTTTCGAGAAACGACTTCAAGTAAGTGCCATAAGAACCGTAGCCGTAAATAAGCATGTTGCCGAAATCGTTCATGTAGATTTCATCGGCGCCGGCGGCCAGAAGATACTGGTCCTGCGTGTAGTAATCGCCGATAGCGATGACTTTTTTGCCGCTTTCCTTGAATGCTGCGATTTCGTCGGCGACGTAATGCAATTTGCTCGCGCTGCTTGAAGCAACGCCGAGGCTGCCAAGGTCCAGAACCAGCCCCTTGATGCGCTTATCGTCTTTCGCCTTGCGAATGATGCGAACAAGATCATGAACTTCGATCTGTTGAGGCTCGGTAACGCCGTAGGCCTCCTCGATCAGGACTTCGAACGGATCGACGTCTTCGGCAATTTCCACCAGCACGCCGTTCGGATCGAGCACAAGCGCGGCCTCTTCGGGGATCGAGACGGATACCTGATCATTGTTACCCGCAAGTCCGTTCGAGACGTTGACGAGAACGCCTACAAAAAGAAGTAAGATGACTAGACCGATGAGGCCCTGAAGCAATAGCAGGAAGCCGATGATCAGCTTGGCGAAACCCTTGATAAAACCCCAGACGGTGAATCTTGACTCATGCTCAGACACAAAGGTCCCCTTTACCACTCCGCCGGACGACCCGGCATAAAGAGAGCGCTTCAAACGCCCTTCCGCGCTTCATTAACAGCGCTTTAACGATTACCCCTCGACGCGCGCCCCTTTTAGAGCCAATGGCCCGATCACACGCTAAGGCGATATCGTAAAGACATTGTCCTCAACCCCGCAAGGGGCAAGAGTTTTTCGACAATCCGTTCCCATTCCTTGCCAAGCGGTTCTTTAATCTTCATTGAGCCATGCTATTGGAAATAACGCCCGGATTCGAAGCGTTTGTCCCAGGAGTTGAGCGATCCCACATGACCGAAAACCAGCCTGATCAGGACCTGTTGCGAAAATTTGATGAGATTTCGGTGAAATTCGGGCGCGCCAGAGCAGCCCTCGGCAAGGTGGTCTTCGGACAGGAAGACGTGATTGACCTCACCCTTGCCACACTTGCCGCAGGGGGCCATGGCCTTCTCGTCGGGGCCCCGGGCCTCGCCAAAACGCTTCTGGTCACCTCAATCGCCGACCTGATGGGGCTTTCGGCCAAGCGGGTGCAGTTCACGCCGGACCTGATGCCCGGCGACGTCCTCGGCTCGGAAGTGCTTGAGGAAAGCGCCGAGGGCGCTCGCGAATTCCGCTTTATCCCGGGACCGGTTTTCTGCCAGCTGCTGATGGCCGACGAAATCAACCGCGCAAGCCCAAGAACGCAATCGGCGCTGTTGCAGGCCATGCAGGAGCATCACGTGACCGTCGCTGGCGCGCGCCACGACCTGCCCGAACCGTTTCACGTTCTCGCGACCCAGAACCCGATCGAGCAGGAAGGCACTTATCCCCTGCCTGAAGCGCAGCTCGACCGTTTCCTCCTGCAAATCGACGTCGACTATCCCGATCTCGAAGCAGAACGGCAAATGCTCGCTGCAACAACCGGCGCGGAGTCACAACAGGTCGATGCTGTCATGACATGCGATGACCTGATCGAAGCACAAAAACTTGTGCGCCAGATGCCCGTGGGCGAGCAGGTCGTCGATCTGATTCTCACCCTTGTGCGCGCGGCGCGGCCGGTTGAAGGCGCAAAAGAGCGGGTTCGAAACTTTGTCGCTTGGGGACCGGGACCGCGCGCCAGCCAGGCGTTCTCGCTGGCAGCGCGTGCGCTGGCGCTGATCGACGGGCGCCACGCGCCTTCGCTGGATGATGTGAAGCGGCTTGCCGGGCCTGTTCTGCGCCATCGCATGGCGCTTAATTTCGCTGCACGATCAGAGGGGATCGACACCAGCAGCTTTATCCGCGATCTTGTTGAGGGGGCGTAAGAACCTTTGAAAGGACGGCGCCCGAACATGCCAGCCGACAGTCCTGCAATTTCAGTTCGTCACGATGCGGAACATGCCGCATCGCTGTTTCCGGCATTGCTGCTGGAGGCGGAGAAAATTGCGCAATCGGTTTCCGCCGGTTTGCACGGCCGGCGGCGTGCAGGGCCCGGCGAAACATTCTGGCAGCATCGGCCTTACGGCTTCGGCGATCCGGTTTCGACCATTGACTGGCGGCAGTCCGCGCGGGCGGCTGACCGGCTTTATGTCAGGCAAAACGAATGGGAAGCCGCGGCGGCGGCCTATCTGTGGCGCGATCCCTCCCGTTCGCTTGACTATGCCTCTGACCGGAACCTGCCGACCAAACGCCGCCGCGCTGACGTTCTCGTAACGGCGCTGACGATTTTATTGTCACAGGCCGGCGAGCGTATTGGCCTCCTGGGCGAAGAACGCCGTCCGTTTCAGGGACGCAGCGCGCCGGAACGCATGCTTGAAGCCTTGCATATCGATCAGTTTCTGGATACGGCCAGCGCGCCGCCGCTGACAACCGTTCCAACTGGCGCGCGCATCGTCATGGCGAGCGATTTTTTCACAGACCCGCACGGCGTTGAAAAAGCCGTGGCGGCGCTCGCTGGCGCCGGCGCCAAGGGCGTGCTTTTGCAAATTTGCGACCCGGCGGAAGAAAACTTTCCATTCGACGGTCGCGTCGAGTTTCGTGATCTTGAAAGCAGCGACCGGCTGATCTTCGGACAAACCGGCGCAGTCGCAGACGCTTACAAATCCGCATTCGCCGCTCATCGAGAAAGCCTTACCGCCATTGCTCGCAAGGCTGGCTGGACATTTATCGCGCACCGAACCGACAAGGCGTCGCAGACTGTATTACTGTCGCTTTTCACAGCGCTCGCAGATATGCGCAAATGGATGAATTAGATGTTTGGCGCGTTGAGTTTTACATCGCCCTTCATTCTCGCTGCACTCGCGGCGCTGCCGTTGATATGGCTGTTGTTGCGCGCAACACCGCCATCGCCAAAGCAGGAAAAGTTTCCGGCGTTCATCATCTTGCGGCAGCTAAAGACCGCTGAAGAAACTCCCGATCGCACCCCGTGGTGGCTGCTTTTAATGCGTCTGTTGTTGGCGGCGCTGGTTATTCTGGCCCTCGCCGGTCCGGTGCTGAACGCGCCGGCGCCGAACCCGCAAACCGGACCTATGGTAGTGATTGTCGATGACACTTGGGCGGCGGCGCAAAACTGGTCCGCCCGGCAGGACGCCTTGCGCGAGGCGGCGGCGGAAGCTGAACAGTCGGACAGGCAGATCTTTTTTCTAACCACTGCACCCAAAGCTATATCGGCGCAGATAGAACCGGTAACGGCGGAGACTTTGCGCGACGCTGCGGACACGGTCCTGCCGGAGCCGTTCACCGCCGACAGACAGGACCTTCTTGCACGTTTGAGCGAACTTGATCGCTATCAGGAGACGGGCGCCGGCGCGGAAATCCGATGGTATTCTGACGGCGTCGCGGGCGCCGGGGATGCAGCTTTCGCCGAGGCGCTGTCCCGGCGCGGCGATCTTTCCGTTTTTGCCGACAGAACAGCGCCGAAACTGATTTTGAGACCCGGACAAAACGCCGCCGGCGATCTCGCCTTTCAGATCGAACGCCTGAACGGCGGATCGGAATATAATGGCGCGGTGATCGCCAACGCTCGCGACGGCCGCGAACTCGCCCGGGCAGAATTCAACTTCGCGTCAGACGAACGCTTCGTGGATGTGAAGATAGACTTGCCGCTCGCCTTGCGGAACGAACTCGCCACCGTACGCATTGCTAACAGCGCATCTGCGGGCGCCGTTCAACTCGCCGATGCGCGCGACAGGCGTGCGCTGATCGGACTGGTCACTGAAGCCGAACAACAGGGCAGCAATCTTCTTTCCGGCAATCACTATGTGAGACAGGCGCTCGACCAGCATGCAGCGTTTCTTCAGGGCGATCTGCGCTCCATTCTGGAATCCGATGTTTCCGTCATCGTCCTAGACGATGTGGGACGACTGCGTGGCAGCGACGCGGACGCACTCGCCGCATGGGTCGATCGCGGCGGCGTCCTGATCCGTTTCGCCGGCCCGGTTCTCGCTGAAGCCGCACAGGACCGCACGCCGCAATTAACGCCTGTTGAATTACGCGGCGGCGGGCGCGCTTTCGGCGGCGCCCTCACCTGGGACACGCCGCAGAAGCTCGATGCCTTTTCGCCGGAAAGCCCGTTTGCCGGCCTCACGCCGCCGGATGACGTCCTGATCCGCCGGCAGGTGCTTGCGGAACCTGGCGGCGAAACCACGCTTCGAACATGGGCCCGCCTTCAAGACGGAACGCCGCTCGTCACCGGCGCACGTCAGGGAAGCGGCGCCATCGCGCTTTTTCACGTGACGGCGACGCCGGACTGGTCTGACCTTCCGATTTCGGGGCTCTTTGTTGAAATGCTCCGGCGGCTGACGTTCCTTTCCTCGCTCGGGCCGGAAACGGCGGAGGCCGGCGCGGATGCGCGCTTTGCGCCTTACAGGCTGCTCAGCGGTGACGGGCGGCTGGTGCGGCCAAACGACTCCATTCGCGCGCTTACCACCGAACAACTATCTGGCCCACCCTCTCCCGAGCGCGCACCGGGATTTTACGGTCCGCCCGAAACGCCGCTGGCGCTAAACGCCATCAGCGCCGCAACGCCATTTGCGCCGCTTTCCATCCCCGGCATGTCGATCAAGCCCTACGAAGCCGAACCGCCGACGTCGCTGGCGCCGCCGCTGATTATGGTTGCGTTGATGCTGTTGCTTATAGATGGCGCACTTGCGCTGATTCTGAGCGGGCGGCTTTCTTTCAGACCACGACAGGCAACTGCAGCACTTGCAGTGCTGGTTTGCGCGCCAGCGCTCACGCCTGATGCCGCCACCGCACAACCGCTTGATCCTGAAATCGATCCCGTCGCTGCCGAAGCTGCCCTGACAACGCGGCTCGCCTACGTTGAAACGGGCGATCCGGCCATCGACAATCTGGCTGCGCAGGGACTAGCCACATTAAGCCGGGAGCTCGTCCGGCGCACCGCAATCGAACCGGCGCCGCCCGCCGCCATTGATCTTGATACAGACGACCTGTCGGTCTATTCCTTTCTTTACTGGCCAATTGCGCCGGGCGCTGAAACACCATCGGACACAGCGCTTGCCAATATTGAAAACTTCATGCGCTTTGGCGGATTGTTGGTCATCGATACGCGCGACGATGAACGCTCCGTCGGCGCGGGCACCACGCCGGAAGGCGAAGCCCTGCAGCGCATACTCGCGCAACTGAACATTCCGCCGCTGACGCCGGTTGATGAAACCCATGTGCTGATGCGTTCGTTTTATCTTTTGAATTCGCTGACAGGCCGCATGAACAACAACCAGGTCTGGGTCGAGGCAGGCTCCAGCGGCTCCAATGATGGCGTTACGTCAGTCATTATCGGCGGACGTGACTGGGCCGGAGCCTGGGCGGCGGACAGTTTTGGGCGGCCCGCGCGCCCCATGGGCCCGGCGCGCTGTCTTGATAAATTTGTCGATCCGCGTCAGTGCGCCTATCGCGCAGGCATCAACATGGTGATGGTCGCTTACACCGGAAACTACAAATCCGATCAGGTGCACACGCCGATCCTGCTGGAGCGGCTTGGCCAATGAATGTGGTTTTCGATCCATGGCTGCCGCAATGGGCGCTGATTACGGTTTGCATAATCGGCTTGGCCGTCGCCGCTATCAGTCTCGCTCGCAACTGGAAAAGCGGCATGCCGCGAGCAGTCGCCATTCTCGCCGTCATTTTGCTGATTGCAAATCCCCTGCGACGCGAAGCCGAAACGACGCCGCTTAATGATGTGGCGCTGATCCTGGTGGATGAAAGCGCGAGCCAGTCCCTCGACGGACGAAACGATGCCGCTACGGAAGCTGCTGCACAGCTTCAGTCCCGCATCGAAGATATGACAGGCGTCGAAGCCGTCGTTTCAACTTATCGCGGCGAGGATGAAACCCGCACGGTCGCGGCGCTGGGCCAGGCGCTTGCGGATATTCCGAGGCGCAGGCTGTCGGGCGTGTTTGTGATTACTGACGGACAGGCCGCCGATGCGGCAGATGCCGAAACTTTTCCTGCGCTCGAAGCGCCGATCCATCTCATGACGACCGGATCGAGTAATGAGACCGACAGAAAGATCAATCTCGTCAACGCGCCGCGTTACGGAATCGTACGACAGTCCGTACGGGTGACGTTCCGCGTCGATGACCTCGGTCCCGGCGAGATTCTGTTGAGCGACGCTCAAACCGCACGCGTTACACTGCGCATCGACGGCGAAGAAATTCTTTCTGAACCGGTTCCGGTCGGCGCCGAAGCTGGTTTTGACGTTCCCCTCGACCGGCCCGGAAAGGTGATCATCGAGCTGGAGGCGGAGGCCCGCCGCGGTGAGCTGACGACTCGGAACAACATCGCCGTATTGCCGATCACCGCTGTGCGTGATCGCTTGCGCGTCCTGTTGATTTCCGGCGAGCCGCATCCGGGCGAAAGAGTCTGGCGAAACCTTTTGAAATCCGACGCAGCGGTTGACCTCGTTCATTTCACGATCCTCAGGCCGGTCGAAAAGGGAGACAACCTATCTGTCGATGAGCTGGCGCTGATCCCGTTTCCGCAAGATGAGCTCTTCATTGAAAAGCTTTCGGAATTCGATTTGCTGATATTTGACCGCTACACTTATCGTGGTGTTCTTACGCCGTTCCATTTCGACAATATCGCCCGCTTTGTTGATAATAGCGGCGCCGTCCTGATCGCCTCAGGCCCTGAATATAACGGGCCCTTGAGCCTTGCAGGGCGGCGCAACCTGTCATTCATTTTACCGGCCATACCCTCTGGAAATTCCGTTGAAGAGGCATTCCGTCCTGCGATCACGGACCTCGGGAAACGCCACCCCGTTACCGCCGACCTCGACGATGAGGACATCTGGGGGCGTTGGCTTCGCTTGATGCCGGTAGCGCAGATGCGCGGTCAGACGTTGATGAATGGACCGGGCGAAGCGCCGCTTCTTATTCTGGACCGTATCGGTGAAGGTCGTGTCGGGCTTTTCCTCTCTGATCATGTCTGGCTTTGGGCGCGCGGATTCGATGGCGGCGGTCCGCATGCGGAATTATTGCGCCGCATAGCACACTGGTTGATGAAAGAACCGGAGCTTGAGGAAGAAGCCCTGGCGCTGCGTGCTGAAGGGTCAACCTTAATCATCGAACGCCGCACCATTGAGGAAACGGCGCCGCCGGTAACGCTAACCCGCCCGGACGGCGAGACTGAAGAAATCGCAGTGACGGAAACAGCGCCCGGCGAATTCACAGCCCGCATCGACAACGCACCGCGCGGGCTTTATCGCGCCACATCGGGTGATCTCTTCGCCATTGGTGTTGTCGGCCTCGAAACAGCGCCGGAATTCGAAGATGTCGTCTCGACGTCCGCCAGGCTGGCGCCGCTGGCGGATAATACGGGCGGCGGTATTTTCGAGGTTCGGCGGGGCGATGGCGTAAGCCAGCCTGACCTGCGGCGAATCCGGGAAAATGCTTCTGTCCGGTCTGGCGACGATTGGGCGGGGCTTTTGACGCGCGGCGCCGATCGCGTGGACAGCGTACGCGACGCGCCGTTCGCCCCCGCCGCCGGATGGCTGGCGCTAATTATTCTGGCGCTGCTCGCCGCCTGGTTGATCGAAGGCGGGCGTTTGCAGAGGCGAAACGGTCAAAACCGGTCGCCGGATTAATTCACTGGCAACCATACTTGTTTGCGCATTGTGATCGCTCAAATTTAAGCTTTTGTTTAACTGCGTTGAAAATTCGCTGCGCTAGAAAAACTCCTGACGAATTCCGTATGAAGGAGCAAATCGCGTGGCGTTTGCGATCAACAAAGTTCAAAGCGTCGGGCGCACGAACCCGAACGCGCCCGAAAAAAAGCGCAGCCCGCTGGCTGGCTGGCTCGGCAAGAAGCCTGCCCCGGCCCCGGAAGATGAATTGCCGGCGCTTGACGTCGCGGGCGGCCTCAACCGGGCGCTGCGGAGCGCGCAACAGCATGCTGAACGGCGTGCGGCGCCGTCGATTGAAGAAAATCCGGTTCGTGAAGCGCTGACAGCGATTGAGGCCGCGCTCTACGCCATCGACCGGGTGCGCGATATCCTTGAACAGGCTTGCGAAGTGACGATTTCCGCCAAGGACGTCGAGGATGTCGGCGGGCGTTCACTGCTTGCCGAAAGCTATGACGAGCTGCGGCTTTCGATCAACGAGGCGCTTGAAAAAATAGACCCGCGCGCAGCCGTCCTCATCGGCAAGGGCCAGCGCCATATTGACGTGATGCTGGGCGGGCGTACGAAATATTCCGTATCGCCGGTGCGCCTTGATGTCAGCGAGCGCGGGCTCGACCTGCCGCCCCCGGCGGATGCTTTCGCCACTTATGACGAGATTGACGATGTGCTTGATCATCTGGACAAGGCGCTAGGGCGCGCCGACCGCGCCGCCGCAAGCTATTGCCGCGACGCGCAGTATCTGATCGCCCGCATGAAGGCGGAAGCCGCCGCAAACGTCTAAAGATCGAAAATGCAGGTTTCGCCATTGGACGGGCGCGATACGCGCACCTGCGCAAGACCCGGGAATTTTTCCTTGAGTTTCAAGGCCGCCCACTGACAAATGTTTTCAAGGGTTGGCCGCTCAAGACCGTCGATCTCGTTCAATAACCGATGATCGAGCGTGTCGTGGAGTTCCTTTAGAGCCTCGTCCACGTCTCCGAAGTCAACCACCCAGCCTGTTTCCGCTTGCGGCTCGCCTTCGATCGCGACTTCCATCGTGAATGAATGGCCGTGCAGGCGCGCATAGGGCCGCGCGTTCGGGTCATGATCCAGAAAGTGCGCGGCGTCGAAACTCATCGACTTGACGATGCGCATGGATGGCCTCTTCTACTTGTCCGCTATGGGATGCCGATCAGCTTGTGCGTTTGCAGGCTGAGGCGCCATTGCGGGTGTTTCTTGCAATATTCAACGGCGGCGGCGGTATGCTCGCTACGCGAGGGCCCGTCCATAGGCTGCAAAAAGAAAAAGTCAAATGCGAGCCCGGCAAACACCTCCGGCGGCGCATCCGCCTGATGGTAAACGAGCTTCAGCTCATTTCCTGACCTCTGCGCGAGCGGCGCGGTCGATTTCGGACTGACGCAGACCCAGTCGATCCCGGAAGGCGCCTCGATCGTGCCGTTGGTTTCGACGCCAATTTCAAATCCGAGCCCGTGAAAAGCGTCGATCAGGGGAGCATCGAGTTGCAGCAGCGGCTCGCCGCCGGTGCAGACGACGTATGGTGTTCCGGTTGCGTTGCCCGGCCACGCAGCAATAACTGCATCCGCAAGTGCGTCAGCATGCTTGAACTTGCCGCCGCCCGGTCCGCCGGTTCCGACAAAATCCGTATCGCAGAATGTGCAGACAGCGCTGGCGCGATCTTTTTCCAAGCCCGTCCAGAGATTGCAACCGGCAAAACGCAAGAACACCGCGGGGCGGCCTGTATGCGCTCCTTCGCCCTGCAGCGTGTAATATAGTTCCTTGACCGAGTACGTCATGTCGTTATGCGGCGCGATACGCCGCCCAGCCTTTCGCCCGCAAATCGCAAGCGGGGCATTCTCCGCAGCCATAGCCCCAATCGTGACGCGCTTCGCGCACGCCCTTGTAGCATGTATGGCTGTGCTCGTTGATCAACGCCACGAGCTTTTCACCGCCGAGGCGTTCGGCGAGCCGCCAGCTTTCCGCCTTGTCGATATGCATCAGCGGCGTTTCGAGCGAGAACTTTGCATCCATGCCGAGCTGCAGCGCCTGCAACTGCGCTTTCAAGGCGCTCTCCCTGCAATCGGGATAGCCGGAATAGTCCGCTTCGCACATGCCGGCGACAAGCGATCCGATCCCCCGGCGATAAGCAAGCGCGCCGGCGAGTGCGAGAAACACAAGATTTCGTCCGGGTACGAATGTGGTTGGCAAGCCGTCTTCAGCCAGCACGATTTCCGTATCATGGGTCATGGCGGTCTCGCCAAGATCTTTCAGACCGCTGGCGTCCGCTGAAACATCATCGCCAAGCTTTGCCGCCCAGCCGGGAAACGCATCCGTCATGGCGCGGCGCACGGCGCGTCGCGCACCTAGCTCTACCGCATGGCGCTGGCCGTAATTGAAGCCGATGGTTTCCACATGATCGAAGCTGTCAAGCGCCCATGCGAGCGAAATCGAAGAATCCTGCCCGCCTGAGAATAGCACCAAAGCTTTTTGAGGATCGAGCTTGCGCATCACCATCCCGGCGCGTCATCATGGACTGCGCCGCCTTTCTGTCAGGGATGTATGACAGCAAGGCGCCGCCCGCAACAGGACCGCACCCATGACTGAAACCGTCTTCCTCTATGTCACCGCCCCCAATTCAGAGACTGCGGCCCGGATCGGCCGCACGCTGGTCGAAGAAAATCTCGCCGCGTGCGTCAACATCCATGGCGAAATGCGTTCGGTCTATGAATGGGAGGGCAAGGTCGAGATCGGCATTGAGACCCCGCTGATCGTCAAGACGACCGCCGGGCGCGCATCCGCCGCGCGCGACCGCATTATCATGCTGCACCCCCATGAGGTTCCTTGCGTCGCCGCCCTGCCCGTCAGTGCTGAGGGTTCAAATGCCGCATTTCTGGAATGGATCGCGGAAACCACATCCGCGTGATCGGGACTTGCCAACAACGCGATCACACACTTTATCAAACCCTCAACGTGCCCGGAGAAAACCCATGACCGAGATCGCCGTATTCGCCGCCGGATGTTTCTGGGGCGTAGAGCAGACTTTTCGCGACACCAAAGGCGTTGTTGCAACCGAAGTCGGGTACACGGGCGGCCCCACGGACAACCCGACTTATGAAGAAGTATGCCGCAAAGGCACCGGGCACGCCGAGGCCGTTCACGTCACCTATGATCCCTCGATCGTGACCTATGACGACTTGCTGGAGGTTTTCTGGAACTGCCACAACCCGACGCAGGTAAACCGGCAGGGACCGGATGTGGGCGACCAGTACCGCACGGCGATTTTTACGTTAAACGACGAGCAAAAACGAGCCGCCGAAGCTTCACGCGACAAGCTTGCTGCTTCAGGTCGTTTCGACAAACCCATCGCCACTGTCATAGAGCNNAGCCGTTCGCGTAACTTTCGACCCCGCGATTGTCACCTATGACTCGTTGCTTGACGTTTTCTGGCAATGCCACAACCCGACGCAAGTGAACCGGCAAGGGCCGGATGTGGGCGACCAGTATCGCACGGCGATCTTCACATTAAGCGCCGAACAGAACGCCGCCGCCGAAGCATCGCGCGACAGGCTCGCCGCCTCCGGGCGTTTCGATAAACCCATCGCCACCATCATCGAACCGCTCGGCAAGTGGTGGAAAGCGGAAGAATACCACCAGCAATATTTTGAAAAGCGCGGCGGCGGCGCCTGTCACATTCCGGGTTAGGCGCACTTCGTCCCCACCGCCATCCAGTCCCAGGGCGGCGCAGCCTTGAGGTTGCGGGGCGCGCCATCCAGCGCTTCGCGCCATGGATAGGAAACACGGCTGACAGATACATTGCGCAGTTTCAGCGTTGTCAGCAATTCCGCGATTTCGTCTTTGAGATAGTGCTTCGTCGCCACGCCGCCCATCTTGACGAGGCCTCGCGGTAGCGACGCCACTTCGTCCTTTGCCCAGCTTCGAACATGGCGTTCCGGCTGGAATTGCCGCGCGACCTGGTAGGTGCGCATCACCGCTTCCAGCGACGGGACGATGAAAACGGCGTTGCCGCCGTTCCTGATGCTGGCAAGCACATTGCGTGCCATAAGCTCACGCTCGGCTTCATCCTCGCCGATCAGCACATTGGCGCAGAATGCAACGTCGCAGGGAAAACGCTTCGCGCGTTTTCTTTGCAGGTCTGCGACTTCATAATTGATATTCTTTGTGAGGGTTTGTGCGCGCGCCGCATCAATTAACTTCGGTGAATAATCAACACCCGTAACGGTTTTGAAATACGGCGCAACAAGCCGGGTCACGCCGCCGGCGCCGCAACCGAAATCTGTTGCCATCTTGCGCGCGCCGCCCAAGCGCTTCGCAGCCGCTGTTATAACGCCGTCAATATCGCATTCACTGATTTCAAGAACGCGGGATGAGAATTCATCCGCCAGCGCGTCCCAGTCTTTGGCTGTCATCCGAAAACTCTACATGACTTCGCGTCAGCGTTACCATGCTTCGCGCAGCGGGTCAGGGTAATGATTTTCAGTCACCAACACTATCTTTCGAGACGATCATTTTCTTCATCCTGAGGAGCAAGCCGGAGGCTTGCGTCTCGAAGGGCGAAGAAAATGATCCCTCAGGATGAAGTGTTGGTGACTGAACACTTTTAAACTTAATGCGTTGGCGGCGCTTCCCTTCGCGCGATCCAGTCCGCCACGTCGCGCCAGACTTTTTCAGCCTGAAGATCGCGAAACAGAAGATGCCAGCCTTCGGGGTAGCGGCGAAAGGTGACGTCGCCGGAAAACCGCATAGCCGTTTTTTCCATGGCCTTGAGCGGAATAATTTCGTCCTTCTCGCCCATGAGAAATAATACCGTCGCGTCGATCTCGTCGGCGCCGCCATAAGCCGAGCCCATGACGCGCGTGACGCCGACTATAGCGTCGAGGCGCGTTTCCTTGATCATTAACGGGTCCGCCGCCATTTCGCGCAGGATAGGAATATTGTCCGTCGCTTGACGGTCCGCGCGCTCGCCGGTCAGCGTCTTGCCCGGCGCAAACGCCGCCGCAACATTCGCCGCAAGGCGATAGGGAATCGGCAACGCCGATCCGCCCCAGATGCCGGGCGCCGCAAGAATGAGCCCGTCAGCGCCAAGCGGCGCTTCCGCCTCCGCCGCCATGACGACGCCCGCGCCCATGGAGTGACCGAGCACGTAAACCGGCAGATCAGGATGCACGCGCCTCGCCGCTGCAACAGCGCCGCGCAAATCGGCGATCATGGTCTCCTCGCCGGACCAGCGGCCGAATTCGGGTGAACGGCCAAAGCCGCGCTGGTCGATGGCGTAAGTGGTAATCCCGGCATTCTCCGCCCACCATGCTGCGGGACCGGCGAACGCATGGGAGTAATCGTTCATGCCGTGGAGCGCGATGATGACCGCGCCAGGGCTCTCCGTCTCCCATCGCTGAAGGCCCAGCCGCGCACCGTCGATCGAAACGAAAACGTCTTTTTCAAATGCAGGCGTGACGCTCGCCGGCGGCGCATCGGGAAACGAAACGCAGGCAGAGAGAAAGAGCGCAACAATCAGAGCAAACAGCGGACGCATAAGCGCCAGAAATTACGCCGGGGCGCTGCCCATGTCGAGCGCGCGCTCTTCAAGCTTTTGCAGGACCGAATGAAACAGCGCCGCCTCTTCCGGTTCCAGCGCCGCCAAAAGCCCGTCCTCGAACTCGAGCGCCAGCGTCGCGACACGGTCGAACAGCGACCGCCCTTCTTTCGAAAGGGACAACATAGAAACGCGGCGGTCATTCTCGCTCGTCGCGCGCGCGACAAAGTTTTTTGCCTCTAAGCTCGCCACCGCCCGGCTGACCGTCATCTTGTCCATGGGGGTCATCCTGACGACGTCGCGCGCAGCAACGCTTTCGGCCTGCGCCACCACGGCGAGCACCCGCCATTCTGGGATGGTGATGTTTTCATCGCGATAGGCGCGGGCAAGCCGCCCCGAAATCGCATGACCAAGCGCAACAATGCGGTACGGCGCAAAGTTTGCGAGTATAAGCTCGCGCTTTTTCCCGGGCGGCGATTTACGCGATACGCAAGTGACTGTCATGGGCGTGCTTTATGCTGTTTCCTTCAATACGCCGCGGCGGATCTGATCTTCCTCGATCGATTCAAACAGCGCCTTGAAGTTGCCTTCACCGAAGCCCTCATTCCCCTTGCGCTGGATGATTTCGTAAAAGATCGGGCCGATGGCGTCCTGCGTAAATATCTGCAGCAAAAGCCCCTGCCCTTGCGTCGGCGCGCCGTCGATAAGAATCTTATTTTTCTGTAGGCGGTTCAAGTCTTCGCCGTGATCGCCAACGCGTTCGCCGACTTTTTCGTAATAGGTGTCGGGCGTATCCTGAAACGGCACCTCGCGGCCGCGCAACGCCTCAACCGTTTTGTAAATATCGTCCGTGCCGAGCGCGATATGTTGAATGCCCTCGCCGTTATAGCGCTGCAGGAATTCCTCGATCTGGGACTTTTCATCCTGGCTTTCATTGAGCGGAATGCGGATTTTGCCGCACGGGGACGTCATGGCCTTTGAAATGAGGCCCGTCAGTTTGCCTTCGATATCGAAATAACGGATCTCGCGGAAATTGAAGATGTCTTCGTAATATGCCGCCCACTTGTCCATATTGCCGCGATGGAGATTGTGGGTCAGGTGATCGATATAGGTTAGCCCCATATCGTTTTTCTTGGGGTCGGCGCCGTCGATCGGTTTGAAATCAATATCGTAAATCGACTGCGCGCCATAGCGGTCGACGAGATAGACATTGAGCCCGCCGATGCCTTCGATCCCCGGAATGTTCAATTCCATCGGACCGGCTTTGGCTTCAATCGGTTTGGCGCCGCGTTTAACGGCTTCGTTGAAGGCGTGCTGCGCATCCTTCACCCGGAACGCCATGGCGTTGGCGCCGGCGCCGTGCTGATTGCGGAACACGCCCGGCTGGCCGGACTGTTCGCGGTTGAGCAGAAAATTGATGTCGCCCTGACGGTAATGGATGACGTCTTTCGAGCGATGCTTGCCGACGGCGGTAAAGCCTAAACGCTCGAACAGCGCCGCAAGCTCATCCGGATCGCCGCTGGTGTACTCGACGAATTCGAACCCGTCGGTGCCGATGGGGTTTTCGAAAAGGTCCGCCATGTCTATGCCTCTTGGAGCCAGGGAAATTGGGTGCTCAAGTTGGTAACATATGTTACTAATTAGCGGCAACCGGAGATTTTCCCGGCCGAAAGCGGAGACATAAGGTCATGAAACTCTTCGGTTATTGGCGATCCAGCGCAACCTACCGGGTACGGATCGCGCTGGCGCTGAAAAATCTCGACTACGAATATGTTCCGGTGAACCTCCTCAAAGGCGAGCAGAAAAGCGAGGCCTATCTCGCGCGCAACCCGTTGGGCCTCGTCCCGGCGCTTGAAACCGATGACGGCGCGGTGCTGACCCAATCGCTCGCGATTATCGCTTATCTGGAAGAAACTTTTCCCGAGCCCTCGCTGATGCCAGACGATGCGGCGGCGCGCGCCAACGCGAGGAGCATTGCACTGACGCTCGCCAGCGAAGCCCAGCCGTTTATGAATCTGCGCATACAGCAATATCTGAAAAACGAAATCGGCCTCGACGAAAACGGTGTGAACAAATGGCTCAACCAGTGGCCCGGCGGCGCCATGGCGGCGGTTGAAAAAACGCTGGCGCGAACTGCAGGCGATTTCTGCATCGGGGATACGCCCGGCCTCGCCGATTGTTTTCTCGTACCGCAGTTTTTCGGCGCATCGCGCTTCGGCGTCGATGTTTCGGGTTTAAAAAAAATGAAAGAGATTCACGACCGTTGCCAGCAGCACACTGCGTTCATAAAAGCGCACCCCGATAATCAGCCCGATGCGGTGAAAGGATAATTAATGAAACCCCTTATTTTCTCCATCGGCGACAAGACGCCGAAAATTCACGAAACCGCGTTCATCGCGCCGGGCGCCGTTATCTGCGGCGATGTCGAGGTGCGCGAAAACGCCTCCGTCTGGTACGGGTGCGTGTTGCGCGGCGACTCGAACAAAATCGTCATCGGCAAGGGCGCCAACATTCAGGACGGCACGGTCATTCATGTGGACGAGCCGCATCTCGGCGGCGTGCCGACGCTGATCGGCGAGAATGCGCTGATCGGCCATAAATGCATGCTTCACGGCGCGACGGTTGAGGATGGCGGCTTTGTCGGCATGTGCGCGACCATGCTCGACGGCTCGGTCGTAAAATCAGGAGCGATGCTCGCTGCCGGCGCGTTTCTGGCGCCGAAAAAGGTCGTGCCCGCCGGCGAGATGTGGGCGGGGATGCCGGCGCGCAAGTTCCGCGACCTTAAAGAAGGCGAAGACAAGATGGCGCTGATGGGCGCGGCGCACTACATCGAGGAAGCCAGGACGCACAAACAAGCGTTAGAGGAGCGGTAGTCAGATAACGAAACCTCACGCTTCGTCCTTCGTGACACAAAAATTTCTTCATCCTGAGGAGGCCTGAAAGGCCGTCTCGAAGGGCGAAGAAATTTTTGTTCCTCAGGATGAAGCGTTCTTTCGTTTAGTCATCAATCAAACAACGACAGCCGCACCGGTTCGATCAGATCAGGCCCGTCATTACGGTGATTGCCAACGTCTCTACTCACGGGAAACACTTCCCAGGTTCCGCCGGGGCCCGGCCTTAAAAGATCGTCAACCTGCTTGGCGTCGCGCTCGTCCGATTCCAGCCAGTGCGTATACGCCACTGGCGGGACAACAACCGGCTCGCGCCGATGCAATGACCGAAGATCGGCGCCGGCTGCTGTCGTCAAAATCGCCACCGTGTCGATTTCGCCGCCGCCCGGATCGACCGCCGTCTCCCACACGCCCGCAAATGCGTAAAGCGACTCGTCCGCGCGGCGCACGCAGTAAGGCTGCTTGGCTCGTCCTTCCGTCTTCCATTCGTAAAATCCATCGGCCGGGACGAGGCAGCGCCGGCGTTTGAAGGCATTGCGAAAGGTCGGCTTTTCATGAACCGTTTCACTGCGCGCATTGATCAGCGGTTTGACTTCCGGTTTCTTTTGCCATTCGGGGATAAAGCCCCATCGCATCAACCCATAAGCCCTCTTGCGCCGCTCATTGTTGAAGATCACGGCGATAGGCTGGGTCGGCGCAATGTTGTAGCGTGACGGAAAATTATCGCGCACATCCACATTAAATGTCGCAGCAACTTCAGCCGGCGGCGATTTAAGATAAAAACGACCACACATGGGATGAATTCTAAGAGTGATTCATGAGTGAGCAACGCAATATTTTCGTCGGTGTCGGCGCGGTGGTGTTTCGCGGAGATGACATTCTCGTCATCCGGCGCGGCAAGCCGCCCTTCGAAGGGCAATGGTCGATCCCCGGCGGCGGGCTTGAGCATGGCGAGGCGCTGGAAGTCGCTGTTATTCGCGAGGTGCGCGAGGAGACCGGGCTTGAGGTCGGCATCCTCGGCCTGCTTAACGTCTATGAAGCGCTGCCGGCAGTGACCGGCTTCCCCACCCACACGATCATGATCGACTATGTGGCCGAATGGGTCTCTGGCGAACCTGTCGCCGCCGATGACGCTGTCGACGCCGAATTCGTCAGCATGGACGAGGCGATTTCCCGGCTTTCCTGGGATGTGACGCGCCGGGCGGTGCGCGAAGCCGCCGAAAAAAGGCGCACCTTTCTTCCAATGTCATAATCCGGCTATATTTTTGCAGGATCAGGAAACCATGAAGCGCTTCATTCTCATCTTTGGATTAGCCATCGCGCCGCTCCTCGCGTCCGCAGCGGCCCAAAGCTATGAAGAATATGTGGAGCGTCAGCGCGACCTGACGGTAATCTCGGCCATTTTCGGCGAGATGCATCATATCCGGCGCACCTGCGATCCGCGCTATGAGGCTGATGTCTGGCGCGAGCGGATGAAGCAGTTGATCACGCTTGAAGAGCCCGATGAGCAGTTTCGCGAACAACTGGTGGCGCAGTTCAATGACGGCTACCGCAAGGCGCAGCGGGCGTTCTCTGGTTGCGACCGGCGCGCGCGCGATTATGCGGCGGCGCGCGCCGCACAGGGCGAAGGCATTATCCGGCGCCTGACTGCGTCGCTCGAAGAAGAAGAACAGTTCGTTGATGGTCCGCTGCTCATCCAGCCGGATGCGCAACCTGTAACCGTCAACGACTAGATTTCAATAACAGCGTATCGCTCCCGGCATTATGTTGCCGCCCCGGCAAAACGCCACCCAAGACTGGCGCCGGCGTGAAAAGGTACGAGACGTTCGCCGCCCGCTTCAATTATATCCGGTATGCGCGTTTCTTTTCGTTCCAGCAGAATGTTTCCTTCGTTCAACGGCAGACCGTAAAAACGCGGTCCAAATTCTGAAGCGAAGCCTTCAAGCTTATCGAGCGCACCTTCTCCTTCAAAAACCTTTGCATAGCTTTCGAGCGCATAGGGAGCATTAAAAACGCCGGCGCAGCCGCAGGCGGACTCCTTGGCACTGACGGCGTGGGGCGCTGAGTCAGTGCCCAGAAAAAACTTCGGCGAGCCGGAAGTCGCTGCACGCCGTAACGCGAGCCGGTGTTTTTCGCGTTTCGCTACCGGCAGGCAGTAATAATGCGGGCGAATGCCGCCCTGAAAAATCGCATTCCGATTGAACTCCAGATGATGCGGCGTAATCGTCGCTGCAATCTTGTCGCCGCCTTCCAGCACGAAATCGGCGGCATCCGCCGTCGTAATGTGTTCAAACACGATTTTCAGTTCGGGAAACGCCTTTGCAGCCGGCGTCATTACCCGCTCGATAAAAACCGCCTCGCGGTCGAAAATATCGATGTCAGGGTCGGTGACCTCGCCATGCACGAGCAGCGGCATCCCGATGCGTTGCATGGTTTCAAGGACAGGATGGATATTTTTGATATCCGTAACGCCATGGCTCGAATTCGTTGTCGCATTGGCCGGGTACAGCTTGCACGCAGTAAAAGCGTCCTCATGAAACCCCCGCTCGATTTCCTGGGGATCGGCGTTGTCCGTCAGATAACAGGTCATCAGCGGCGTGAACGACGCTGGATCTGAAACCGCGCCCAAAATCCGCTCGCGATAGTCCCGCGCCGCCTCTACGCTCGTCACCGGAGTGGCGAGGTTCGGCATGACAATGGCGCGGGC
>DGNI01000149.1:43574-44303 GCA_002388885.1 Parvularculaceae bacterium UBA4496
TCAGCATGGCGCCGTCGCGCAAATGCACATGCCAGTCGTCCGGCCTGCGGATGACAAGTCTGGCCGGTGCGCCGCTGGTATCTGATGAGTTCGCCATGAGCGCCCTTCTACGCCGCCGCCCTCGGCGGCGTCCAGCCACCCGAGACGCCTTTTCATTTCGTGACAAGACGCCTACATGCGGCGCATGAGCGAGCCAAAACATTTGCCCGACCGCGCTGTCATCCGCCTTTCCGGCGAAGCGCGCCGCAGTTTTCTGCAAGGGATTATTACGCAGGACATGGACCGCCTTGCGCCGGGCGCAGCGATCTTTTCGGCGCTGCTGACCCCGCAAGGAAAAATCCTTGCGGATTTTTTTGTCGTTGAAACGGATGATGCACTGTTTATCGATTGCGATACGGCGAACGCTCCTACACTTACCAAACGCCTGACGCTTTATAAATTGAGAGCGAAGGTCAGCATCGACTCCGACGAATCTCTTTGCGTACTTGCCGGCGATACGAAACCGTCAATCGAATGCGCTACGTCCTACCTCGACCCGCGGCACGCCAAACTCGGCTGGCGCATGATCGCGTCATCAGATGAGGTCANNGTATGAGGCAAAACGCATCGCCGCCGGCGTTCCCGAATTCGGCAAAGACTTCGGACCGGACGAAACATTTCTGCTCGATGTCAATTACGACGCGCTGAACGCCGTCAGTTATAAAAAAGGCTGTTTCATCGGACAGGAAG
>DGNI01000098.1:0-11598 GCA_002388885.1 Parvularculaceae bacterium UBA4496
AGAACAATGACGACTACAGCGCAAAATACCGAACAGCATCATGAAAATGTCGGCGAACGACATGGTCTGTCCTTGCCGATTGAGCTTGAAGAAGGTGCGCCGCCGTTTCTCGCCCATGCGGCCATGGCGATTATCAGCGGACTCATCATTCTTCTGCTTGTCTGGGCGAATATCGCCAATGTTCGCGAGTTATCGGTCGCTATAGGTGAAGTCGCACCGTTCGGTTCTACGCGCGAAGCGGCGCACCTTGAAGGCGGCATCGTAGACGAAGTGCTGGTCGCGCCCGGCGACGTGGTGGCGGAAGGGCAGCCGCTGGTTCGGTTGCGGACGGAAAATGCAGGCGGCGAGTTTGATCGTTACGAGGCGCGGCGGGCAAACCTTGAATTGCGTTCGGAGCGTCTTTCTGCACAGGCGTCGTCACGCGAACCTAATTTCAAGGACTATATCGATGAATGGCCGACAATGGTCGCCGAACAGATTACCGTGCACACGGCGATTATCGAGCAGCACCGGGCGGTAATGGCGACCTTTTCGGAACGTGAAGCATCGGCAAAGTCAGAAGTAAGCAAAGCAGAAGCTGAGCTGAGGGCTGAAAAAGACCTGCTCGATCTCGCGCAGCAGCAACTGGCGATCCAGGAAGAGCTGATCGAAAAGGGCTTTACTTCGAAGCAGTCCTACTTGCAGGCTAAAGCAGCCGTCGCTTCGGCGCGTTCAAAAGCGGCGGGCGCGCAGTCACGTCTTGAACAGGCCCGGCAATCTTTGTCCGGCGCGAGGGCCGACCGCGAGGGCGCGGAAGCAGAATTTCAAACCCGCATCGCCGAAGAACGCTCAACAGTGATTGCAGAGCTTGCAGAGCTTGAAGAACCGATCGCTTCGCTCAAAGACCGCTCCGAGCGTTTGACGGTTCGCGCGCCGATCGCCGGCGTTATCAATGATGTCCTTGTAAACGGACGGGGTGATGTGGTTCGTCCCGGCGGAGTTGTCGCCGAGATTACGCCAACAGGCGCCGAGCTGATGGCTGAAGTCAGGGTCAATCCCAAAGATATCGGGCATATTGCTGTCGGGCTTGAGACCGATGTCAGCGTGACGACGTTCGACCCGAACCGTTATGGCAAGATCGAAGGCCGGGTGGCGCATGTGTCTGCCGATACTTTCACCGATGAGCGCACGGGCGACGCCTACTATGTCGCCTACATTGCACTTTCACAGCAGGAAATAGGAATCGGTGCGCGGGCGCGCAAGCTAACGCCGGGCATGCAGGTGCGCGCCGAAATCGTCACGCAGTCACGCACGCTGATGCAATATATTCTGAAGCCGGTTTCCCGCTCGCTCGATCAGGCGTTCACGGAGCGGTAGGGGTCAGTCGCGTCCCAGCACGGGCGCGCAAGATGCATTGACGATGTAAGGGTACCAGCCGAAGGCTTTTACCCGGCGTCCGTAATATTTGATCGTGCAGTCGTTGAGTTCGCTGACCATGGCGCCGGCGATCTCGGCCGGATCGTAAGGCTCAAACCGCGTGGTCCAGTATTTGATATCGAGAATAACGTTATCTCTCAAACGATAGTAGGTTGTGTTGTCGCCGCCGTCGCAGCCGTCAATATCGCGGCACCCCATGACCTGAAAGACGGATCTATCAGCGTTGATGAGTTCGGCGCGGCCTAGATATAGCGTATCCTCTTTCATTGTCGCCAGCATGCCTGCGTCGTAGATTGTGCGCGAGACGAACGGAATAATGTGACGAACAAGCGCGTACGGCGCCGCAACAGTGATGAACGCCAACGCCAATACGGTAAAGCCCGCTTTCTGGCGCGAAAGCGTGCGTTCGTCCCCTGATCGTTTGTACGCGAATGTTTTGAAACTCCACCGGTAAAAACTGATGATGCGCTTTGTAAATGGAGACAAGAATCGCGTCACGGGTTTCAGCCAGCCGTTCCACACCATATCGGCGCCTGCCGTCAGTTTTGACCAAAAAGAAATCAGGGCGCTGATACCGGCTATATGTGATGCGGACTTTTTTGAGTTCTTTTCCGGGTTGCGCGGTTCGAAACCTTCCGTGTGCTGCGCTTTCTTTAACGCTGCAAGGGCGTCGTTAAGCGATTTATCCTTCTCGCTCATTCCGCCGCCCTAGCTTGCGGCGCAGAAGGTTCATAATCCCAGGAAAAGCTGTCGTTTTCAGGATTGAACGCCGCCTTGATCACCCCGCCGCCGGTCTCGCCTGAATGCGCCAGAACAATCTTGGCCGCCTGATTGATAAGGTTGTTTTGGACGAATTTTTGCACCTGCCGCGCGCCTTCTTCCTGCAGGTATTTGCGAGCAACAATTTCAGCGATATCCCTGTCAGGCAGTTCTATTTGTATCGCTTTTTTCTGTTTCATGAGGTTGTCGTTTTTCTTGCCGATAAGCCGTTTGACAATGCGCTCAATGTCGCTGGTCTTGAGCGCCTTGAAAAGGAGGAATGCATCGACCCTGTTGATCAGTTCTTGCGGGAAGATCTTCCTTATTTCCGTCTTGATATCCTCGCTTGAATTTTCCGATGTCCGCGCCTCGTCAAAGCTCAACTTCTGGGCGAGGTTCGTTGTCATGATGAACAGCGTGTTCTTGAAATCGACCGTGCCGAGTTCATCGCTAAGGCGGCCCTTGTCCAAAAGCTGCAACAGGATTTTGAAAACGTCCGGGTGCGCTTTTTCGACTTCGTCAAGCAGGATCACCTGATAGGGCCGGCGCCGGACAGCATTCGTCAACATGCCGCCTTCGCCATAGCCGACATAACCAGGCGGCGCGCCGATCAGGCGCGCGACGGTATGTTTTTCCATGAATTCGGACATGTCGAACACGGTGAGCGCGTCAGCGTCGTCGAACAAATCTTCGGCGAGGCATTCGGCCGAATAAGTCTTGCCGACGCCGGACGAGCCGACGGCGATGAAAGAACCGATTGGCGCTTCAGGATTGTTCAGTCCCGCTTTCGCTGTAAGCACCGCATCGGCGATTGTGGCGACCGCATCGTCCTGCCCGAAGATTTTCTCTTTCAGACGGCTTTCCAGGCCCAGCGCCCGCGTCGCTTCATCGGCGTTCAGATCTTTAGTGGGAATGCCGGACATCTCGCTGAAAAGATCGCGGATATCGGCGACCGTAAGTTCGAGCTCTTCATTATGACGGCTGCGGACGGCGCGCGCCTTTTTATCCGCCTCTTCTAGCAGTCTCGTGGTTTCACGCAAATATTTTTCAATCTCCTTGATTTCGGAGGTTTTATGCGCGGCGAGGTCGCGGTCGGTCGCATCGCGGCCATGAGCCTCAGCGAATGATGCGCGCAGTTTTTCTTCCTCTTTGGAAAGTTCGAGGTTCAATTCTTCAATGCCGCGCTCATGCTTGCGCTTTTCGAGATAGGCTTGACCCAGTGCGTGCGTGCGCTCTTCCCAAACCTTCCTGATATCGTTGATCCTGCCTTGAACGGCGTCCCGTTTTTTCGCGTCACTTTCTCCGACCGCTGCAAGATCTGCCTCAAGCGAGTCGAGTTCCGGCGGGCGCGCCTGCCGTCGCGAGACAAACTGGCTGGCGATACGGTCGCGCACGCGCAGGGCGCGGGCCGGCTGATGACGCATATAGATCGAAAGATTCGGATATTGCATCGTCAAGTTGACGATCTCGCGGTTGGCGTCATCGCTGATCGCAAGGTTATCGAAATGCCGTTCGATAGACGCTTTGCTTTGCGCCATGATTTGCTGAATTTCATCCCTTGCGGGCGGTTTTTTTTCAAGAACGCTGAAGAGTTCAGCGATATCGGAATGGCAGTTCAGAATTTCACCGAGTTTATTCTTACCAGGCTCGTCACGCACCATGAGAATGCAGTGAAAGGCGCGCTTTTTCAGTTCACGCACCAGAATGGAAATCAGTCCCTGGCACTGATTATCTTCGATTCCCTTAAGCAGGTCATTGCCGTCTTCGACGACGAGTACATGGTCGCCAGGTTTGTCGAGTTCCGTAAAAACAAGCTTGATGCTTTGTTCTATTTTCTGCGGATCGTTGCTGTCGAAGAGCGTATTGGTGTCGAGGAGCAAGAACCGCCGATCAACCATGTGAAGGGGCAGGCGCTTTTCATCAGGCCTGAGCGTTCCTTCTATGGTTTTCTTCTTTTTCTGGATGATGCCGTAGAGATTCGCCGTCTTCCCGACGCCCGAACGGCCCGCATAGATAAGGTTTGAGTACTGGTTCTGACCAAGAATGCTCGATATCTTTTCAATATCGCCTTCGCCGACGAAATGAAAATCCGGCTCTATGATTGCGAGATAGTCTTCAAGGTCGAATAGAAGCTTGTTTTCCATCTTTGCCTGTCAGTCAGGAATATCAGGCCCGCCGGTAAAATTACTCGTCCTCTGAGGCGTAAAGCTTTTTGTTTACTGTCGCCTCAATGGCAAGGGCTTCTTCGTTGGCGCGGGCAAGGTTTTCGGATTGCTCGATCAGCCTGTCGATCAGCGCTTTTCTTTCCTCGGCGATTTCGAGAACAACGTCATTTTTGACGTCTATGGAGTCCGCCATCTCCTTGAGCGTTGCATTGAGATCCCTGATCGAGGCGTTCTTCGCCATCCGGCCCATTAGCGCGCGTTCCATCTCCTTGGCGAGTTCGCCGAGCGCAGCTTCTGATTCTTTGGTGTACTGGCCCTTGGTAATGACGGACTGTACGAAAGTCGCAAGGCCCTCGACGCGCATCAGCGTGTTGTTGCCGCTCACGGCGGCGCTGCCGACCGCCAGCATCTGTTGTTCGATGGCGTCGGCGAGGCCTTCCTCCATCTGGTCCTTGAAGTTCGTCAGGCTCGATTCAATCTTTCCGAGTTCGCCGGAAACGGCGGCTGTCGACTGAATTGTCTTGTCGATGGCTGAGACATGCTGATTCAGCGCGCGCCTTTTCTTTTCCCGCGTCAAGGCGTCCAGGCCGCTGGCGTCCGTTTCACCTTCGAACGCTTTCAGCATTTGCGCATTCAACCCTTGCGCATTGCGCTGCGCGTCGAGCATCACGGCGACATTTTCCTTAGTGTTGTGGGTGAGCGTGTGCACGCCGGTCACGCGCTGCAACAGCGATTCCAGTTGGTCGCGGACCCCGGTGAGGGTTTCTTCGGTGTTGTCGATATAGCTTAGCGTAATATCAGAAAGCGCCTTTACGCGCTCAATGAATTCTTCATTTCCGATATCGAGAATTTCAAGAATCTTTTCATTGATGCGCCAGTCGTCCGTATCGACGAATGCCTGATAGGCTCCAGCTTTTTCAGCAAGGTCGGTCTGGCCATCAACAAGCGCGGCCTTTTTCTTCTCTATAGTAGCTTCTTTTTCCGTCCGCGCTTCGCGCCGTCGAGTGAGAAGCTTTTTCTTTTCGCCCTTGAAAAAGAGAAAGGCGTCCTTCTCGTCCGTTTCTATGGCGCGCGCCAGCGCTTTTACTTCTGCGTTCAGCCCGCCGATGTCGCTGTTAAGTTGTTCAACCGTGCCAGTTGCTTCGTTGAGAGCCTTTTCGAGAGCGTTTTTTTCAACCTCCTTGTCGCGCGCCGCCAGCATGGCGTCAATCAAACCTTGCGGACCGCCTTTTTCCTCGATCAGCTTGTCGATGAGTTCTAGCTTGGCCTTAAGGTCTGCACGATCGCCAACAAGAGAATGATATTCTTCGAAGACGTCCTTAATGCCGGTTCTTAGATGCGACAGAGGGTTATCGCGAACGAGTTCAATGCTTTCCTTGTTGTGTTGTGTAAAGTCAGCAAGCAAGGCGGCGACGATGGCGCGGTTTTCATTGAGACGCTCAACGTTACCTTCAAGATCGTTTTCATCGAAGCTCAATAGCGCCGTCAGTTTTTCAATCTTCTGCTGCGGATCGAGACTGGCGTCAGTGAGAATTTTGAACGCTTCGGAATTTTCTATGTCGCCCAACGTTGTTGTCGCTTCTTCGAGTGATCCGCTGAGGCTTGTCCTGCGCGACCTGTCCGTGCGGCGATCGGTTTTCTCCGCCGTCTCATTCTGGGCTTGCCTTAAGCGCGCCCGGACGGCTTCAAACCGGTCGGTGAGATTTTCGTCTGACGCCATGAGAAAGTCCCTTTGTCCTAGTTTCTCAATCTATAGCGGTAAGGCCAATCGTGTTTTTCTGCAATCTTTCAAAACCCTTGCTCACACTTCCGACATGAGCGCACCGGCAATCCGTGCGTTCGCTTTTGATGCGCAACATTAGCCTAAAATTTTATGGGGAACAGGTGAAAATCCGCCCAACATCCCGCTGTATGCAAAAATATATGATGCCGCCGTCGCCTGATTTCAAGTATTTCGCAATCTGACCAAAAATCCATCTTCAAGCACTAGCGTATAAAACCAGCGATGATCCCATGACCCGGATGAGTTTAGTCAAATTGTCGATCCGGTGTTCATTTGGTTTTATGGGGTGAGGTTGTCACTGGCTCTCGCAATAGGGAGCAGGGTGGATGGCGTTCTCGCTATTTTTAAGCCGCCGCAATTGCGCGGCTCTTGCGGTTTGTGCGGCTCTTGCGGCTTGTTCCGGCTCTGGCGATGAGTTGGCCCCAGCAACGCCGCCGTCACCGCCGCCGACAATGGCAGCGATCACCGCACAAGACGCCTCACGGTTTTTGAACCAGGCGACGTTTGGGGCGAGTACCGGCGAAATTGCGCGGCTGCAATCTATCGGTTATTCGGCATGGTTTGCGGAAGAGTTCGCCAAACCGCAAGAGTCACTGTTGCAAAGCGTTTTGCTGGTCGAAGCGTCCGGCGCTGAGGCCGGGCAGAAGGAACTCAGCGAAACATTCTGGACGCGCGCGATCATCGGCGACGATCAGCTTCGCCAGCGCGCCGGTTATGCGTTGTCACAGATACTTGTTGCATCCTACTCGGACGGCATGCTGCTGGATCGCCCAGTCGCCATGGCGAACTACATGGACATGATGTCCGCCGGCGCATTCGGAAATTTCCGTCAGACGCTCGAAAACATCACCTACAGCCCGGCCATGGCGATCTGGCTGACTTATCTGCAAAACCAGAAGGCGGACGCTGCAACCGAGGTTGTGCCGGACGAAAACTACGCCCGCGAAGTCATGCAGCTCTTCACCATCGGCACGCTTGAACTGACGGCAAACGGCGAGGTGCGCCTCGATGGCGGCGGCGAGCCGATTGAAACTTACGACAATGTGGACGTGACGGAGCTCGCAAAAGTTTTCACCGGGCTTAGTTGGGCGGAGCGCAGCCAGTTTCTTGGCCGCCCGGATACGGTTCGCCCGGAATATCTCCCGCTGGTGATGTTTAATGAAGAGCACTCGCCCGAAGCAAAGTCGTTTTTGGGAACAACAATACCGCCGAACACGCCGGGAGATCAAAGCATTTCCATCGCGCTCGATACGCTTTTTAACCACCAGAACACAGCGCCGTTTATTTCACGGCAGCTTATTCAGCGGTTTGTCACCAGTAATCCATCGCCGGCCTATGTGGGCCGCGTCGCCAATGCATTCAGAACAGGACGATATACGTTCGCAGACGGTCAGATCGCCGGCGGCGCCGGCCGGGGCGACATGCGAGCAGTTATTGCTGCAATTCTCATGGATGATGAGGCGCGAAATTCAGCGTTCGCTGCGAATCCGGCGTACGGGAAGCTCCGTGAACCGGTTATCCGTTTCACGCACTGGGCGCGGGCATTCGGCGTCACCCGCACGAATATTGATTCAGAAGAAAGCCTTCAGGATACGCGCTCGCCGTCAAGCCTCAATCAGCAGGCTTATCGTTCGCCGTCTGTTTTCAATTTTTATCGGCCGGGCTTTGTTGCGCCGGGGACGGAGAGCGCTGCGGCCGGTCTGGTGGCGCCAGAGCTTCAAATTACAACGGCGGCGAGCGTTACCGGCTACGCGAATTTCATGGATGATTTTATTGTCAATCGGGAAGGGCGGACCAACTTTGCGCCGGATTATGCTGAGGAACTTGCGCTCGCCGGCGATCCTGCAGGGCTGGTCGATCATTTGGACCTTTTATTGACCTCAGGAGTGTTAAGCGGAGGCGCTCGCTCGCGCATCATAAGCGCAGTCAGCGCGATTGATGCCGGCAGCGGCTCCTTCAGCCGTGACGAGCTTCGCGTGCGCATAGCTGTTCTCCTTTTCATGACGTCCTCCGATTACGTCATTTCCCGCTAGGAACGGTTCCCATGAGTTTTTCACGGCGCAATTTTCTGAAAACCGGTGCTGCATTTTCTTTGGGCGCGGCAGCGGGATTCGCGAATGATTTGATGCGTTTCAATGCATTTGCCGCCGATACGTCCGGTTATCGCGCGATTGTTTGCGTCTTTCTGTTCGGTGGCATGGACGGGCACGACACGGTCATCCCTTATGATACGGCGAACTATAACCAGTATGCGGATATTCGTCGCGCGCTTTTAAACCGCTACGACAACAATGAAGGCGGCTCGACCCGCGACCGCGACCGGCTTCTGCCACTCAATCTTGCGAATGCAGCTTCGTTCGGAGGACGCCAGTTCGCCCTGCCGCCGGAGCTCGGGCCTTTACATGATCTGATTGATCGTGGCGACGGCGCGATCGTGTCGAATGTCGGCCCGCTTGTTGTGCCCCTCAACCGCACGCAGTTTGAAAGTCGCACCGCGCCGCGCCCGCCCCGGCTGTTCTCGCACAATGACCAGCAATCGGTCTGGATGTCTTCTCGCCCTGAAGGCGCGCAGTTCGGCTGGGGCGGACGGCTGGCGGATATGATCGCCGCGTCGCTCGGCAATTCGGATGCAACATTCACCACCGTATCGACGTCAGGGACGACCGTTTTCCTGCAAGGTGAAATTGTCGGGCAGTATCAGGTCGGTTCAGGCGGCCCGCAGGAAATTCGCGGGCTTGGTGATGGCTCGCTTTTCGGTTCGGCGCAGCTTCCCGGCATCTATGAAGCGAGCCTGCGGTCCGAAGGGCAAGCCCTGACAAATCTCCTGCAACGCGATTTTTCGGGCGTAATGAACCGGTCGATTGATGCGAACAGAACATTGCGCCAGTCCTTTGGCGGGGCCGCGACGTTCGCGACCGCGTTTCCGCAGAACTCTCTTGGCGCGCAGCTTCAGGTCGTTGCACGCATTATCGCGCTTCGCGCGTCACTCGGCGTCAGCCGTCAGATCTTTTTTGTCGGCGACGGCGGTTACGATACGCATTCGAACCAGCACGAAAATATTCCTCGTCTGCATGGCGGCATCGCTACGGCCATGCGCGCTTTTTACGATGCAACTGCAGAGATGGGCGTTGATCAAAGTGTCACCTCATTTACTGCGTCGGATTTCGGACGGACTCTCACGGTCAATCGCGACGGCACTGATCATGGCTGGGGCGCGCATCACTTCGTCATCGGCNNTCGGCGGTGGCGTCAACGGCGCGCGCATTGTCGGCGAGTTTCCAGAACCCGCGATCGGCCATGAATACGATACTGGCAACGGCCGTCTTATTCCAACAACTGCGGTTGATCAGTTCGCAGCGACGCTTGGCGGCTGGTTCGGGCTGAACAGCAGCGAGCTTAACGACGCGCTGCCGGGTCTTTCGAATTTCGGTCAACCGGATATCGGCTTGTTTTCATAAGCTGGCCGCAACGGCTTGAAAGGGGATCATCAGAACATGTGTGACGTGCGCAAGAGCGCCGACAGAGCTGTTCTAATTGAATTTGGAGAACGAGGGATGACGCAGCAAAAACGAATATGGGTCTCGGCGTGCTCCGTGCTTGCGCTCGCGATTTCAACGGCCGAAGGTGCCGTAATTAAGACGGCGAATGTTGTCGAAGAAACCGGCCCGTATTTCGTACAATCATTACGCGACCGCCCGCTCGAAGAGTATATAGCACTGGCGCGCGCAGCGGCAACGGATGAGCGGGACCAAAGCGATTTTGCTGACAACTACGCTGACGACGCCGGCGACGGATTTTTTTTCGCGCCCGGGGTGATGGTAAACACCCTTGATATTCAGGAGCCGCGAATCGTCATGCGCGGCTTCGCGATCGCTAACAATCAGCACCGCTCGACGGTGATCATGTTGCGCGACAGCGCACCGCTGACCGATGTGCACGGAACCAGCAACACGTCGGAAATTGACCTTCAATCGACAAAGTCGATTGAGCTTTATCGCGGCGTCGCGACGTTGCGCGAAGGGGGCGGCAATCTTGGCGGCGCCGTCAACTTCGTTTCGAAAACCGGCCGCACCGCGCGTCAGGGGCTGACGGCGCGGGTAGATATCGGCGCCAGCAGTGACGGCAAACCGGCAAGCCAGGCGCATGTGGCGGTCGCTAGCGGGCCGGAGAGTTCGCCGCTTGATTATTATGTTGCCGCAACCGGCGTTTATGAAAACGGGTTTCGCGACAATAACCGGCGCTCAAGCGAGCAGTTTCACAGTAATCTCGGTTATCGATTTTCCGATTTTCTTTCGACGCGCGTTTTCGTCGACGCCGTCAACAGCAAGACAGAGCTTGCGGGCGGACTGGAGCCAGCGCTTGCGCTGAGCGATCCGCAGGAGCCGACGCCGCCGGTCACGTTAGGGCCGCTCTTCCCCGGCGGTCCGGTCTTCAACCTTATTGACGGCGCGCGTCAGGATGATTTCGCAAGAGACATCAGGGAAGCGCGGATCGCGAACATGACGCAGTTCACTATCTTCGATCATGATGTCGAGATCGGCGGTCATTATACACGCCGGGAAGTATCGAGCCCGCAAGTCGATTTCGCAGGGTTTATAGAAGAAGAGGGAAGCGAATGGGGCGCCCGGGCGCAGGTAGAGCATGTCATGCCGGTTTTCGGCCGGGAGCTGCTCTATCGCGCGGGCGGTTCTTATACGACCGGCAGCCAGACATCAGACCGGTTTGAAAACATCAACGGTTCGAAGGGCGATCCGTTGTCGAATACGGAACACCGTTCGAAAAACCTGAACGGGTTCGTTCAGGGCTTTTACAAACCCCTAAAAAAGCTTGTGGTTGATCTCGGCGTGAAATTTATTCGCGTTGAAAGAGACCTCACCGATTTTGACGATGACGATACGGACAGCCGTACATTCACCGGCGTCGCGGCGCGCGCCGGCGCAGCATATCAGATGCTGGACAATGTCGAGGTCTACGCCAGCGCCAGCCGCGCCTATGAGCCGCCATCGTTATATGAACTCATCGACGAAGAACCCACAAACTTTAACAGTCTTGAAGAACAGGATGCGTTCACGCTGGAGGCGGGGCTGCGCGGTTCGCTGTCCGACTGGGTCGGCTGGGATATCGTTTATTATGACACGGATGTTGAAAATGAGATTGTAAACCTCGCCGATCCGTCGAGCTTTGTGAACGGCGATGTTTTTGAAAATGTAGACAAGACCACGCACAAGGGCGTCGAAGCGGGCATTGATCTGAATCTTTTTCCCGGCGCCATGCGATCACGGGGCGCCGCGCTGACCCTGCGTAATGTTTATAACTACAATAATTTTCGGTTCATTGACGCCGATCCGCTGGGCCCGATTGACGGCAACCGGATCGCCGGCGCGCCGGTTCATCTTTATCGGGGCGAATTGCGGTATAAGGTGGACGGGCGCTGGTTCGCCGCCCTCAACGTCGCCTACACGCGCGGCGACTATT
>DGNI01000098.1:11647-12499 GCA_002388885.1 Parvularculaceae bacterium UBA4496
ACGACCAGATCGAAATCTACGCGTCGGGCGAGAACATCACCGACCGAGCCTACGTCGCCGGCGTCACGCCCGTCTATTCGCAAAACCTCGACAATGCGCGGATCTTCACGCCCGGCGCTCCGCCTGCTGTCTATGGCGGTCTGCGTTACAAGTTTTAAGCGAAAGAGTGGTGAGCCCTGATGGATTCGAACCATCGACCTACTGATTAAAAGTCANNNNTGCTCTACCAACTGAGCTAAGGGCCCACTCCGACCGAAAAACGCGTCGTCTATAAAGACTTTTCCGGCAAACAAAAGCCGCTCACGGGTGATAATCGTGGAGCGGCGATACGCCTCGGAAGGCGCGGAACATAGGAGCGCGGCCCTTCGCGGTCAACCGATTCGCCCGGGCAAAACGGCCCTTATTTCACACAACCGTTTCGCCGGTTTCCGCCTTGAAGTTTTCAATAAAAGCGGCGAGGCGCCCGGCAGAGATCGCCTCCCGCAGTCCCGCCATAAGGTCCTGATAATATTGTAGATTGTGCCAAGTAAGGAGCATAGGACCGAGATATTCGCCAGCCTTGAAAAGGTGGTGCAGATAGGCTTTCGAATAATCGCGGCTCGCCGGGCAGGTGCTGGCCGGGTCGAGCGGCGAGGGGTCGTCTGCGAATTCGGCGTTCTTGATGTTGATGGCGCCGGACTTCGTCCAGGCCTGTCCGTGGCGGCCAGACCGGGTCGGCGCGACGCAGTCGAACATGTCGATGCCCCGGGCGACGGCGCCGACAATGTCGGCAGGCTTGCCGACGCCCATGAGATAGCGCGGCTTATCGTTGGGCATGTGCGGACAGGTGAATTCAAGCACGCGGAACATTTC
>DGNI01000098.1:12579-12751 GCA_002388885.1 Parvularculaceae bacterium UBA4496
CCGAACAGCGCCTGACCCGGTTGTGATTTTTCTTCAAAGGCGCGTTTTGACCGCTCGGCCCATCGCGCCGACAGCAGCATGGATTCGCGCGCTTGTGTCTGCTCGATCGGGATCGCCGGACATTCGTCAAGCTGCATCTGAATGTCGGAACCGAGCAGGCACTGGATCTCGA
>DGNI01000098.1:12872-13073 GCA_002388885.1 Parvularculaceae bacterium UBA4496
TTCATGAATTTATGCAGGCCGCCAAGCGCCGCGACGCGTTCTGCCGTGGGCCGCAACATCAAGTGATACGTATTGCCGAGAACGATATCGGCGCCCGTGGCGCGCACATGCTCCGGCAGCATGGCTTTGACCGTTCCAGCAGTGCCAACGGGCATGAAGGCCGGGGTTCTGATCTCACCGCGCGGCGTCGCGACGACGCCG
>DGNI01000098.1:13112-14789 GCA_002388885.1 Parvularculaceae bacterium UBA4496
GGCACGGGCCGCTCGGGACCGATTAACACGATCTCTCCGTTCTCATCGGAAAAGCCGAGCACCAGAACTTCCGACATGAAATTCGCGATCTGACGCGGCGGGAAGTTCACGACAGCCGCGACCTGCCGGCCCATAAGGTCTTCTTTATTGTAGTGCGTTGTAATCTGCGCAGACGATTTTCTGACACCGATGTTATCGCCGAAATCGATCCAGACTTTCCATGCCGGTTTGCGCGCCTTTTCGAAAGGCTGCACATCGATAACGGTTCCGACGCGAATTTCGACTTTGAGAAAGTCGTCGATGGAAATCTCACTCACTGTTCGCGCTCCAGAAGGCAGGCGTCGCCATAGGAATAAAACCGGTATCTTTTATCAATCGCATGGGCGTAGGCGGCCTTCATAGTCTCAATACCGGCGAAAGCGCAAACAAGCATGAATAGCGTTGAACGCGGGAGGTGAAAATTGGTCATCAGCATATCAACTGCCTTAAAGCGGTAGCCGGGCGTGATGAAAATGTCGGTTTCACCTGTAAAGGGATGCACCATGCCTTGTTCATCGGCGGCGCTTTCCAACAGCCTTAATGATGTCGTGCCGACGGCGATTACGCGTCCGCCCTTCGCATGCGTTTTATTGATCTGCGCCGCCTGGGCTTCGGTAATCTCGCCCCATTCGGCGTGCATCTTATGATCTGCGGTATCTTCCGCAGTAACAGGGAGAAATGTGCCGGCGCCAACATGCAAGGTAATGCAAAGATGCTGGACGCCGTTCGCTTTCAACGCCTCCATCAGATGCGGCGTGAAATGAAGCCCGGCCGTCGGGGCGGCGACGGAACCGGCCTGATCCGCAAACATCGTCTGATAATTTTCGCGGTCGGTTTCATCCGCGGGGCGTTTGCGTGCAATATATGGCGGCAAGGGCATGACACCGGCGCGCTCAAGCGTGGTTTGAAAGTCAGCACCGGCGATATCGAACTGCAAATCCGCTTCGGCGCCGTCACGTGATGTCACGACAGCGGACAGCCCGCTTTCGAATGCGACGACATCGCCTTCTTTCAACCGCTTGGCGGGACGCACGAAAGCGCGCCAGCAATTGTTCCCGAGATCCTTGTGCAAAGTCGCTTCGAGAGAAACTGGGCCGCCTTCGCCGCGTGCGGCGCGTGTGCCGAAAAGTTGCGCAGGGATAACTTTCGTGTCGTTTGTGACCAGAAGATCGCCGGGCCGTAACAGAGAGGGGAGTTTGCTGACGATCCTGTCTTCGAGGACAGTCCGATGCACATGCAGAAGGCGTGCGGCATCGCGCGGGGATGCAGGTGACAACGCGATCCGCTCCTGCGGCAGGTCGAAATCAAATAAATCTACGCGCATGCCGGCGTCCGTTTGAAAAAGTGGGGCGGGTTCAGCGCGTTCTTACTAGATCGAATAGGTGTCGTAGTAAAAGTTCTGGTCCATCGTTTCTGACGGGCTTTGTTCCGAGCACGTTCCGACGGGCTTGGCGGGAACGCCGGCGACAGTGCAGTGCGGGTCTACCGATTTCAACACCACGCTGCCGGCGGCGACTTTCGCGCCTTCGCCCACTTCGATATTGCCCAGAACCTTGGCGCCGACGCTGATCAGCGCGCCGCGGCGAATTTTTGGATGGCGATCGCCCGACTCCTTGCCGGTGCCGCCAAGCGTGACGT
>DGNI01000098.1:14868-17930 GCA_002388885.1 Parvularculaceae bacterium UBA4496
TTCCGACATGCGGCTTTGAAGATAAAGCGCGAGCGGCTTGCGGTCATGGCGCCAAAGCCAGTTCGCGGTCTTTTGCGCCTGCAGGGACAGATAGCCTTTGTAATATAGGAACGGCTGCATGTAATCATGACAGGCGGGATCGCGATTGAACGCAGCGCGCAAATCATGAAGCGCGGCATCAACGATTTGCGGCTCGCTTTCATAGGCTTCCGCGCAAACCTCGCGCCAGAGCATCGCGTTCATTTCCGCATCGGAAAGTTTTTGCGCCAGACGATAGGATAGCGCGGCCTTGAAACTGTCGTGATTTAAAATGGTCGCATGGAGAAAACTGGCAAGCACCGGTTCCGACGCGGCGGCCGTCGCCGCTTCAACCCGCATGCGCGACCATGTCTGATCGCCTGACAGGGAAACGACATTCGTTGATTGTGACGACGTATTCGACATGAGGGCTATTTTCCTACGTTCGGGCGCGTCCTGCAAGCAGGTGTCCTGAGATAGGAGCGGGCGCCTCGCCCCGCAAGGCTTTGACATGTGCGGTCAGGGTCATCACGATCGTAAGACTGTCGGTAATTTCGCCCATCATTACCATTTCTAACAGGTCTTTATAGGAAACCCATTTCAGGGTTAACGCCTCGGATGGTTCCGGGGCCGCCGCGCCATCGCTCAGGTCCCATGCGAGAAAACAGATCGCGCGTTCATCGGTGACGGAATTGGAGATGTCAAAGGCGCTCAACGGCGCCCATGACGCTGCACTCAAGCCCGTTTCTTCGGCAAGTTCGCGTTTGGCCGATTGCAGCGGCTCCGTATCAACGGGCCCGCCGCCTTCAGGAAGCTCCCAGCTATATCTGTCGAGCGGAAAACGATGTTGGCCGACAAGCGGAACCGCGCCATCTCCATTGACGGGTAACACGCCTACGGCAAGGTTTTTGAAGTTGACGACGCCATATTCTCCGGGCGATCCGTCCGGATGCGTTACATTATGGTCGACGACTTTAATCCACGGGTTTTCGAAAACATCATGTTTCGAATTGATGCGCCACGGCCCGGCGTTTTCAGGTTTCACTCGCTTGCGCTTTCGGCCGAAGTTTCGCGAACGGGAATAGGCAGCTGGCAAATGTCGATATAATTCGGCCGGTAATAAAAAAACTCTTCGGGGCGGTTTCGCCGCGATTCAAGATATGCCGCGAATGTCTCTGACGATGAATCTAAGATTTCAAGCGGGGTTTGTTCTTCTGCGGGCAAATCTGCGGCTACTTTTATGGATAGTATCGTTTCACCCGCATCGTCATTTTCGGACTGGGGCGGCGCGACCCGGCGCAACGCCTGCAGATGCTCCATCCCCTGAACGACCCGGCCGAATACGCTGAGGTTGCGGTCGAGATAGCGTTGCGGCTGGAGCGTTATATAAAACTCCGTGCTCGCGGAATCTCTCTCATTGTTGCGGCCGAAGGCGAATGCGCCGGTGCAGTGAAGATGCCAAACGGACTCGCCGTCAGCACTCATGCCGGCGGGCAGGCTATCGATAAACCCGGCCCTCGCCGCATAGCCGTCTTCATCTTTCATGGGATAGAATCTGACGTTGTCACGCATTGGTTCTTCAAACTCGGCTTTCATGGATTGGGCGGCGGTTCTGATTTCCCGCGTTTCAAACACATCGCCGCCCTGCGCCACAAAGCCGTCGATCACGCGATAAAACGACAGGCCGTCATAAAAACCTTCGCGTGCAAGCGCCTTGACCTGGGCGACATGCGCCTGCGCCAGCTGTGTCGATAGCGCCACCACGACGCGCCCCCGTTCAAGGTCGATGTAAAGCGTGTTTTCCGGATCGAGAGCGCGCCAATCGGCGGACGTTGATGCTGCGAGGATTTCCGCCGGTGACGGTTTGCCTTCCAGCGCCTCAGCGAATGCTGAACCGGCTATCAAGGAGGTAAGCAATATGAATGGAAGCGTTCTATGAAACGATAATGTCGCAACCACCTGAATTTTCATCTCTACACCAGCTCTTGTTTATGGATTGAACTGAATACCCGGGCCAAGTACGAAGATAAAACCTGCAATTACGGCTAGTGACAATAGCAGCATTGGTATGGATATAGCTGCGTCTTGGATGGGCTTATTGTTTTCAATGTGCATCATACTAGCTGCGCGATCAGCCGCGGGTAACAGCAGCCATGTGGTTCCCATCGTACTCCCTGTAGCGATAAGCAGGGCCCAGGCGAAATCCAGCGGACTTAATAGCGCAGCGGCAAGCGCGACGGCGGTTCCGGCAAGCCAGCTTGTTACTGCAATTTTCTGGGTGATGCTTTTACGGCTGGCGTGAGCGTTTTCGCCGATCATTCCGGCAAGCGTTTGCGAAGACAGGCGAAACCATACAAATGACAGAAGAACTCCTGCGCCGCTGGCGGCAAGGCGGAAAGGAAAAGGAACATCGAGACGATTGAATACGCTTGTCCAGTCGCCAAATCCGAGAAGCGGTGAAAAAACCAAATACACGAATGGAATAAAACCGTTTATGGCGAATAAAACCCAACCAAAAACGCGGACGCCGTCCGTCCGGCGCGCAGCCGGTTGCAATAAAACATAGCCAGCAGCTGTGATCAGCAAATTGACGAGCGATCCGCTGGCGCCGATTGCCGCGTAACCCGCATCGGACACGCCGGAAAAATCGCCGCGAACGTCCGTACTAGATATTAATGCCGGCGCGCCGCCGGTTATCAGGCCAGTGACGGCATGCGCCGCTTCGTGCAGGCCGATGGATAGAGCATAAGCGGCGCCTGCAAGAATTGAGATTGATAAAGTTGGGTAGCGTCCGTCCGGATTCCCCATGCGTCCGTTCTCCACGCCGCCTTACCCTCTGCCGCGATAGGGCGCGACGCCCTGATCAGGCAACCAAAGTCCCTTTGGCGGCTCGCCGGTTTGATAGAAAACGTCGATGGGCATTCCCCCGCGCGGATACCAGTAACCGCCGATGCGGAGCCATTTTGGTTTGATGGCACTCACGATGCGTTTTGCAACCATTACGGTGCAGTCTTCGTGAAACGCGCCGTGATTGCGGAACGACG
>DGNI01000098.1:17984-18373 GCA_002388885.1 Parvularculaceae bacterium UBA4496
TCGGGCTGGCCGGTGACCGGGCACACGCTGGTGAATTCGGGCGCGGTAAACCGCGCAAGATATAATGAATCCGCGTGCGGGTTTGGCGCGGTCTCAAGGACAGCTTCATCGGGCGATGCAGCAGGCCTGGCTTCCGCCCCGAGCATGGTTAGCTTCTTGGCTGCCGCAGCTTTCCTGGTTGTTGATTTTCTGCTGGTTTTTCGCTGAGCGGGCATCATTTAACCTTATGTTTTCTCCTCAATAATCGAGAAGCGGGCGGGCTGCAAAGCGCAGCCATTTTCAGCCCCTAACCCCATGGACAAGCCCGGCTTTTCTGGCCTATAAGCCGCGCTCCGCCGGGGCGCGAGCCCAATAATCCGGCTGGAATAGCCCAGGTAGCTCAGTTGGTA
>DGNI01000098.1:18387-20131 GCA_002388885.1 Parvularculaceae bacterium UBA4496
AAATCCGCCCCTGGGCACCATTTTCAAATTTTTCCACATTACGGCTATTCAAACAGAACATTTGTTCATCTTATTCTATTCGAGAATCGAATAATTCAATGATGAGTGAAATCGGCGATTTGGCGGGCCGAATTGGCAGTTTTCGCCAAAAATGTCATATAAACTTCATGCAATAAGTGCTTGTTTTTATTGGCGCAGATTTCTCTTGGCGGCTTCGGTTGACAGCATGCTTAGATATTCTAAGTAATACTCATGTCTCAGGAACAAGCGCTAGATCGCGCCGTTCAGCCGTCAGCTGGAACGGACGCCTCCCTACGCCCCGCCATTACGTTACGCAATCCGACAGCGCGCGACGGTAAAAATGTGTGGTCGCTGGTGCGTGATTGCGCGCCGCTCGACGAAAACTCCATGTATTGCAATTTGCTTCAGTGTTCGCATTTCGCAAACACATGCGTGCTCGCGGAGCGTGGCGATGACATTGTCGGATGGGTTTCCGCCTATCGTCCGCCCGAAGAGCCGGACGTTATTTTTATCTGGCAGGTTGCGGTTTCTGAAAAAGCACGCGGCGAGGGGTTGGGTAAAAAACTTCTCCAGCATTTACTCGGCTTGGATGCCGCCGCCGGCGTGCATTACCTCAAAACGACGATCACGAAAGATAACGCAGCATCATGGCGGCNNTCTCTCGCAAAATCGGCCCCTGCGCCGATGCGGGACGCGCCGTGGTTTGAAAAAGACCGCGACTTTGGCGGCGCGCACGAGACCGAGCACATGGTCACCATCGGGCCGTTCTGATCCGCGGCCGTGACCGACAACATCATCGACTTCCTTTGAAAGCAGAACAGGAAAAAACAATGGCTTTTGATAAAAGCGACACATCAAAGACAAGCGTTTTCGATCGCCGCGAATCCGACGTGCGGTCGTACGCGCGGAATTTCCCCGTGAAATTCATTGCCGCCAAGGGCGCCATCGTAACAACCGACGAGAACGATGAATATATCGACTTTCTCGCCGGGTGTTCGTCGCTCAATTACGGCCACAACCATCCGGTCTTGAAAAAGGCGCTGATCGAATACATCGAACGCGACGGGATGACTCATAGCCTCGATATGGAGACCGACGCGAAGGAGGCGTTTCTACTAGAATTCGAGCGCACGATTTTAAAGCCGCGCAATCTCGATTATGTCGTGCAATTTCCGGGACCGACAGGCGCAAACGCCGTTGAGGCGGCGCTGAAGCTTGCCCGCAAGAAAACGGGCCGGGACAACATCATCGCGTTTACGAATGGCTTTCATGGCGTAACGCTCGGCGCGCTTTCCTGTACCGGCAACGGCCATCATCGCGGCGGCGCGGGCGTTTCGCTCGGCGGTGTGACGCACATGCCGTATGACGAATATTTCGGCGACGGCGTCGATACGGCGGCGCAACTCGACCGAACCCTGTCCGATCCGTCGAGCGGCGTTGACGCGCCAGCGGCGATCATTGTGGAAACAGTGCAGGGAGAAGGCGGCCTCAACGCAGCGAGTTTCGGATGGCTTAAAAAGATCCAATCCATCGCCCGCAAGCACGGCGCGCTATTTATTGTTGATGACATTCAGGCGGGCATAGGCCGCACAGGAACCTTTTTCAGTTTCGAACCGGCCGAGCTGAAACCTGACATCGTCACGCTGGCGAAATCGATCTCCGGTTACGGCCTGCCCATGGCGCTGACGCTGATCAAACGCGACCTCGATATCTGGAAGCCGGG
>DGNI01000064.1:0-6138 GCA_002388885.1 Parvularculaceae bacterium UBA4496
GAAAGTACATTGTTCCGGATCGGGTCGGTCTCAAAAACGTTCATCTGGACGTCGGTGATGATCCTCCATGAGCGCGGGCTCATCGAGCTCGATACGGACGTCAATGAATATCTGAAAGGCGTTGAAATACCTGAGGCGTTCGGCGCGCCGGTGACCATGAACCACCTGATGGCGCATCGTGCCGGGTTCGAGGATACGTTCGGCGTTTTTACTGTCCGGGATAGCGACAATATTTCGCTGACCGATGCGCTCAACGAACATATGCCGAAAAGGGTTTACCCGCCCGGCGCGCGCACATCCTATTCCAATTGGGGCTCGGCGCTCGCGGCGAAGGTTGTTGAGGATGTGGCAGGCGTTTCCTACGAGCAGTTTCTGACGCGCGAGATCCTCGGCCCCCTCGCCATGCTTGAAACTACGCTTGATGGTCCGTCAAAGGTTACGGGCGACCTGAAACGCAATCTTGCGGAGGGCGTGAAGTTTGTGGGCGGCGCTTATGAGACCGCAGATTACATGGAAATAGGCCCATATGCGCCGGCCGGCGCCATGGCCTCGACCGCTGAAGACATGGCGCAGTGGATGCTGCTGCATTTAAGCCGCGGCGCAATGGAAGACGTCCGCCTGCTTTTGCCGCAAACCCACACGCTAATGTGGGCGCGAGCCTTCAACGACCGTTCCGCCGGCGCCGATATGGCGCACGGGTTCATGACCAGCTTCGCCGGCGGCGTCGAGACATTTGGTCATGGCGGCGCCACCTCGGCGTTTTTCACGAATATGGTTTTGGTCCCCGACCTCGGATTCGGCGTTTTTGTTTCGCAAAATTCCACGAATGATCGAACGCTTGTGAATACATTGCCGGGATTGGTCGTCGAACATTTAAACGCCGGCGAAAGAAATATATCCGGCGGCGCACAGTCGTCAGAGATAAAAGCTGCCGAGTATACCGGGCAATTTTTCGGCAACAGGCGTTCGTTCACGCAGTTTGAAAAACTTTTCGCAGCATCCGACATTTACGCCGTTGCACCGGCTATGAATGGAGGGCTGACTGTTTCTCATGCCGGTGAGACCCATCGGTATCAATCCGTTTCTGGCGCACAAGATACATTTGAAAATCGCAATGGCGCGCGCATTGTTTTCGGGCGCAATGAGGCGGGCAAGGTGACATATCTATCGGACGGAACCAGCGTTCATTCCTATGACCGCTCGGCGCTGTTCGACAATGCGGGGCTATTTAATGCAGCCATTGTTGCGGCGCTGTTACTGAGCATGACGACACTGGCCGGCGCTTGGCGGCGGCAGGGCCGCCCGGTGGAACACAAAACCATCGGCATGTGGCTGAACCGCGGCGATGTTGCTGTTTCGGGACTGGTTATCTTCTTCATCGGTTTGCTGACTGCGACGTTCGTCGTGCTGTCGACGGCGAGCGCCAGCGCCATGCTGAACTATCCGCCATTGACGATCACGTTGCTGCGGCTCGTCGGGCTTGTTCTGTTCGGCGCCGCTATCGGACTTGTGGTCAGTACGCCGCTTGCATGGGCCGGGTCAGGCTGGAGCATGTGGCGCAAGGCGCATCACACACTGTTTGCACTATCGCTCGCGTTTCTTGCGGTGATGCTGGTGGCGTGGCGGGTAATCTTCTCGGCGACCGCTTAAAGGGACGGTATTGCTTCTCGCAGCCGGCCGCCGATGCGGATCGGGTGAATAGCGTCCGCGAGGCCCGTCTTGTCATTAGTCTCGACGATCACGCCGCAAATTGTCGCCTCGCCGGCGGCGGGTGAGAAGCGTCCGCCCGGCATCTTTGTGGTGAAGCGCCGCAAGGGCTCCGATTTTTCCATGCCGATAATGCTGTTATAGTCGCCGCTCATGCCGAGGTCGGTGATGTAGCCTGTGCCGCACGGCAGAATCTGATCGTCCGCTGTCGGAATGTGCGTGTGCGTGCCGACAACCAGACTGGCGCGGCCATCGAGATGGTGACCCATGCCGTTCTTTTCCGATGTCGCTTCCGCGTGGAAATCGACAATCACCGCATCGACATCCTTGCCGAGCACTGCGCCGGCAAGTTCGCGATCGACCGCTGCGAACGGATCATCGCAAGGGTGCATGCCGATCTGGCCCTGCGCGTGAACCACCAGCACGTTCTTGCCGTCTTGCGCCGCATATACACCGCTGCCGCGTCCCGGGTTTTCTGTCGGAAAATTCACCGGCCGCAACAGACGAGGCTCCTGGTCGAAAATCTCAATCTCATCGCGCTGATCGAAAGCATGATTGCCTGTGGTCATGACATCAGCGCCGGCGTCCATGAAATCGGCGACGATCTTTGCGGTCACGCCGAAACCACCGGCGGCGTTTTCCACATTCACCACGATAAAATCGAGTGTGTATTTTTTTCGAAAGGACGGAAGCTGTTCAAGCAGCGCCGTGCGGCCGCTGCGTCCCATGACGTCGCCGAATACCGCAATCCGCAAATCTGGCCCCGCTTTCTAGCACCTGATCGCACCGCGTTCCGTCACGACCCAGTCGAGCGGCTGGTCTAGGCGCGTGAGGGGGAGGGCGTCAACTTCCTGCGCGCCATAGGCGTATCCGATGGCGAGAGGCGCGCCGGTTTCGCGCAATGTTGCGAGCGTGCGGTCGTAATAGCTGCCGCCATAGCCAAGCCGGCCGCCGGCACGCGTAAAGGCGAGCAGCGGCACGACCAGAATGTCCGGACGGCGCTCAGGAGCATCGTCAGCTGGTATAAGCTCGCCATAACTCCCTTTGACGAGATCATCGCCCGGAACGTAGCGGCGAAAGACGAGCGGCTGTTTCCTGCGGGCGACAACGGGGAGCGCGATTTCAATGCCCCGCTCGATCAACGCCGCGGCGAGCGGCTCGGTGTCCAGCTCGTCACGCATCGGGTGATAGAGCGAGACGATCGCACCGTCCTTAATCTCGATAGCGCTCAGGAAATGTGTGGCGGCGTGTTTCGCGGCGTCGGGCCTCGCCTTGGCTGCGTAACGGCGTTCACCCTTCATGCGTTCGCGCAGGATGTGTTTTGGATCATGAAGCGGGGCAATCGGCGGGAGCATGATGTTACGAGTATCATCCCATTGTTGTTCCATCAATCCGATGGGGTTTCATAAGTTGATGTTCGAACGGTCGGTATGGGAAAGGTTGCGCTTCCGGCGGCGCAAGCAGCGACGTTGCTCTTCAGTCACGCGAATGACGCTCCGCAAATATAGGTCGTTTTTTCGGAAGAATACCAAGGCGCTGAAAACTTGAGAAACGACAAAAGCATAGTCGTTCTATTCATCAATAGACGGTCTGATTGACTAGTAAGTCACGCGGTGATATTACTAATAGGTATAATAAGATATGTAGTATCGAAAGGTTTTATGACACATGAGTCTTTTCAAATTCGCCCTGCAGGCATGTAGCGTTTTGATACTGACTGGCTCCTTGGCGGCATGTGCAGCTGCCGAAAGTGATCTGAAACAGTCCGAAGAGCAGCAAAGAGAAGAACAACAAGCGGAAGAACGACAAGACGAGCAGTATTCGTACGCACACGCCGCTTTCGGCGGAGATCTGTCGACAGCCGAAGCGGATTTGATGGCGTCCTCACTGCCTTCACACAAGGAAGTTCTCGAAAAATTTCGCGCCAGATTTATTAAACGCACTGATATCCGCGATTACAGTGATATCGAAGATGAGGCGCTGCGCGAAGTTGCCCTTCTTTATCAGGATTACTGGATTGAGACGCTGCTTGACCCGGAAAGGAGGCCTGAGCAGGAACTGGCGCTGTTGAAAGGCCTTCGAGTCGTAGTGGACAAATATGAAAATGCGGCTGCAGCTGATGCAGTTATTTCGCTTGAGCAACTCGAAGAGTTGAAAAATAATCCGGCATTTTCAGGTACGCGCGGCGCCGCGACGCTCAGGCTAGAGGATTGGCTGGAAGGGCGAGGACATAGTCTTCTGCTGGGCAGGACGGCGCCTCTTTTGGATTTTATGCTTTGGCGAAATACAAACACGTTCACCAAGAGCGTGGAAATCACCGATGGCGTCGAGGACGTAACGGTACACCATCTCTCTGATTTTATTTCGCGCGGATGGCAGCGTTTTGCGGTTCTCGAATATTATTTCGGCGTTGGCGGCTGGACTAATGATGGCGGCATTTTTACCGTTGTAGACGGCTTTGACGTGACGAGTGAAAAATACGAACTGGACCTGAAACATGAAGCGCGTCACCACGCTGACCTGAAATACAAGAACTTGTCGGCGGATGACCTGGAATATCGCGCCAAACTGACGGAGCTCGCCTTCGCTTCCGAAACCCTTGAGAACTTACTGGCGGTATTTACATCATCTGCTGATAGAAACAGTCAAAACGCGCACCAAGTAGCCGGCTATTTTGTCGTGAAGCATGTGCGGGAAGAACTGAATATCAGCGATACAAATGCAGAGTGGTGGAAAGGCTTCGATCCAAATCAGATTCGGACAGCTGCACGTGATGTGCTCGCCAGAAATACGACCCTTCTGGAGTCGAAGAGGACTGAATACGGCGGTCTTTTATCGGAAAGAAACGCGGACAAATAGCAGCCTTTCGACCACGAATCGTCATGACCAAATATCGTGGTCTGTAACGGACAAGCTGTAATTGCGCGAATTGTAAATCCGCCACAAGCATGACGTAGTTTTATTACGGCTGCACAGTCTTTCCATCAAAAAAGCGCCGCCCTGGCCGTCGGACTTGTGATTCGCCCTGGACCCTAAGGACCAGGTGGGCGCCGCGTGACAGGAACCACGGTTCCAATCAGAGGCAGCTCCCGATAGATGAGATAAGGCCCCGGGGAATGCTCGTCCTGACGGGCCGGGCAGCCCGTTGAAGATAAGCGCCGGTCGAGCCGTCGTAAAGAGGGTGAAGTATTAAGCCTTTTTTGATGACTGGGGCGCGTTTCCGTCCTTGTCCCGGCCCATACTGCGCCAGCTTGGATAAAGCAGGCAGCCGAGAAACGAAAAGGACGCCGCCACCAGCAATGTCATAGCGAAGACGCCGCCGCCGGCTTCACCCAGCCAGTTCGCTACCAGACAGGTGCAAGCGATGATGAGGTAGGGATAAACGGGCGGATCGGCCGTGACGTATCGCTTGACGAACAGCGACATCGAAGCGAGCAAAAGCCCCAATGAGAACACGTCGAAGATGGTAAACATAGCGTTACCCCGGTTTGGACGGTTCAAGGTTAGTAAATGCAGATTAATTTTGATTTAATCCGGGGAAAGACGATTAGCCTGAAAAAGCGTAGATTCCGACCTGCGTATCGCCGTAAATGCGTCTGTCGGCCTCGGTAAACCCATCCGCCGCCGCAGGCGTTTCGGCCTTGCCCTGCTCAACGACCACGAGCGCGCCGGGCGCCAGCCAGCCGCCGTCACGCATGGTTTCGAGCGCCGGCCCAGCCAAGCCCTTGCCGTAAGGCGGATCGAGAAAGGCAATCGTGAAGGGTGGCCCGACGCCTGCGGGTTTTAGACCCAGATCGGTTGCTGAGCGGCGATGAATGCGCGTGACGCCGAAAAGCGCCAGCGTCTCGACGTTGTCGCGTATGGCGCCGCGCGCAGTCGCATCTGTTTCAACGAACAGGCACCAGGCGCCGCCGCGGGACATGACCTCGAGCCCGAGCGCGCCGGAGCCCGCAAAAAGATCGATGACGCGCGCGCCGTCAAAGTCGAAACCATCTCGCGTGCTGAGAATATTGAACAGCGACTCGCGCGTCCGGTCCGTTGTCGGCCGGGAGGTCATGCCCTTCGGCGCGATAATTAGCCGCCCTTTGAATTTCCCGCCGATGATGCGCATAGGTCAGTCGTCTTCGATCCTGTGGCCGTCCAGGTGACGGTTCAGTTCTTTTTCTTGCTGTTCGGTCTTTTGCTTGTTGGCTTTGGTTTGCCCGAACTTCACGCGGTTTTCTTCTGCCTGTTTTTCCTTCCCGTCGCGCTTTTTCTTTTTGCGGAAACGATTGAGGTTGATGATGTCGCTCACAAGCCGACCTCTTCGCAGATTTTGCGTCCCAGCTGTTCTTTAAGCTGTTTGCCGGGGACTTCCTCGAACGCGCCCTTGGCGAGCTTGCCCAGCTGGAACGGGCCATAGGCGGTGCGGATGAGCCGGTTCACCTGCAG
>DGNI01000064.1:6169-21997 GCA_002388885.1 Parvularculaceae bacterium UBA4496
GGTGATCCACTGATTGCCGCCCTGCGTCTGGTCGAGTCTCGCTCGGATCGGTCCATACTGAACGCCGTCAATCTCGATGCCGTCAGCCAGGTTGTCGAGCGCCTTCTGATCGACGCGGCCATAAGCGCGCACGCGATAGCGCCGGGTCCAGCCGGTCGAAGGCAATTCGAGGCGGCGGGAAAGATCGCCGGAATTGGTGAGCAACAGCAATCCTTCCGTTGTGAGATCGAGGCGTCCCACAGAAATCACCCGCGGAAGCTGGCCCTGCAGCATCTCGAAAACCGTTCGCCGCCCTTGCGGGTCTTTGTGGGTCGTCACAAGCCCATCGGGTTTGTGAAATCGCCACAGCCGGGGGGCGTCGGGCTTTCCGACTCGTGTACCGTCAACACGGATATCCATCTCAGGCGTCACCTTGAACGCCGGGGTCGTCAGCGTCACGCCGTCAACAGTAACGACGCCCTGTTCGATCAGCTTTTCAGCCTCGCGGCGCGAGGCGACGCCGGCGCGGGCGAGAAACTTCGCGATGCGCTCGCCTGTATTTTCGTCGGGTGCGGATGAATCATTCGCCATTAACTGGTCCTTAAAAGCATCTCTATTCAATTTGGGCGCAACATGCGCCATAAAACGTCATGGATCTGAAGGAAGAAAAAGCCGTAGGCGGCGATCCGTCCGCGCACTGGTACTACATATCCAAGGGCCGGGCGATCAAGAGCCTGTTGGGCCGGGTGCCCATTAGCGCGCTTCTTGACGTTGGCGCAGGCTCTGGCGTCTTTTCGAAAATGCTGCTGGAGGAGGGCCGGGCCGAAAGAGCGGTCTGCGTCGATCCGGGCTATGAGGATGAATTCATCGGGCGCCGCCGCGCCGACAATATCGCCTTCGTGCGTTCTGTGGATACGGTCAGCGCCGACACCATTTTGATGATCGACGTTATCGAACATGTGGATGACGATGTGAGGCTCATTCGCGAATATGCAGACCGAGCTGCGCCGGGAACAAGGGTGCTGATTTCCGTTCCGGCGTTTCAGTTTCTGTGGTCGTCCCATGACGAGTTTCTGGAGCACCGCCGGCGTTACACGCTGACCGGCCTGCGGCAGACGGTTGAGCGTGCTGGACTCGAACCGCAGGACATGCGCTATTTTTTCGGACTCCTGTTTCCGGCTGCGGCCGCCTCTCGGATGATCGAGAACCGCGACGGCGAGGCCAAAGCCAGCAAACTGAAGCCGGCGCCGTCATGGCTCAATGCATCGCTGGTGGCGGTCCACGATATTGAGCGTTTAGCGCTATTCCCGTTCAATCGCCTCGCTGGCGTGACGGCGTTCTGTCTCGCGACAAAGCCTCGGGTGGCGCAGGCGAAGGTCGCGGCGTAGAACCTTTTCCTGTGAACAACGACCAACACTATATGTCCCTCGCGCTTGATGAAGCGCGGGCGGCGGCGGCAGCCAGCGAGGCGCCGATTGGCGCCGTGCTCGTCGATGCGGCGGGCGAAGTGATCGCGGCGGCGGGTAACGCGCCGATCTCCACCCATGACCCGACTGGTCACGCAGAAATCCGCGTGCTGCGCGCGGCGGCGCAGAAGCTCGGCAACTACCGCCTTGCGGACACGACGCTTTATGTATCGCTTGAGCCCTGCGCTATGTGTGCGGGCGCTATATCGATGGCGCGCGTCAAACGCCTAGTCATTGCGGCGCGCGATCCGAAGGGCGGCGCCGTATGGCACGGACCACGATACTTCGAGCAGCCGACCTGTCACTGGCGGCCTGAAGTAATTGAAGGCCCATTTGCGGCTGAGGCAGGCGATCTCCTGCGCGACTTTTTCCGGGCGAGGCGTTAGGCTCTCCCGAAAAGGGAGGGAGGTCATGAAAAAGCTGATATTCCTTGAGGGGCTCGCCGGGTTGCAAGATCTGGGGCTTTTCGCCTTGCGCGGACTTACGGGCGCGTTTCTGGTCTGGGGCGTCTGGGACAACATCGCCGATCCCGCACGCATGACCGAGTTCGTCGAATTCATGCGGCATTTCAAATTCCCGGCGCCGGAGTTGATGGCGCCCTTGTCGGTGTGGTTCCAGTTTGCCTGCGGCGTTTTATTCATTCTGGGATTGTTCACCCGCTGGGCCGGGCTGTTGATGGCGTTCAATTTCATCGTCGGGTTCTTGATGGTGCATCTGGCGGATGATTTCCGCGCGCAGTTCCCGGCGCTTATGCTGATTGCGGTCAGTTTTTACCTTGCAACAGCAGGCGGCGGGCGGTTCGCCCTCGATCGGCTTTTCCGGTAACTGCGCTTGACGCTTTTATGTGACGCCGCGAGCGTTATCATGCGCCTGAAAAAAAGGAGCCCCTCGTAATGGATTTCGCTTATTCAGACCGCTGTCAGGATTATCTGAAACGCGTTTCGGCGTTCATGGACAAATATGTTTATGAAGGAAACGAAGTTTATGAACGTCAGCATGCGGAGTTTGGTCCTGGTGACGGGCGCTGGAAAGTGCCGCCGATTATCGAGGAGCTGAAAGCGAAAGCGAAAGCTGAAGGCCTGTGGAATATGTTCCACAACGATCCGAAATGGGGGCCGGCGCTTTCTAACGCCGACTATGCGCCCATCGCGGAACTGACGGGACGTTGTCACATCGCGCCGGAGGTTTTCAATTGCGCGGCGCCGGACACCGGCAATATGGAAGTGCTGATCAAATACGGCACGCCAGAACAGCAGGAGCAGTGGCTGGTTCCGTTGCTTGAAGGAAAAATTCGTTCGGCGTTTTTGATGACGGAACCGCAGGTCGCGTCATCGGACGCGACGAATATCGAAACCGATATCAAGCTCGACGGCGATCACTACGTGATCAATGGCCGCAAATGGTGGTCGTCAGGCGCAGGTGACCCGCGTTGCAAGATTTTCATCGTCATGGGCAAGACCGACAAGGACGCGGCGCGGCATGAGCAGCAGTCGCAAATCCTTGTTCCGGCTGACGCCCCGGGCGTCAAAATTCTGCGTCACTTGCCTGTTTTCGGTTACGACGATGCGCCCCACGGCCATATGGAAGTGGAGCTGAAGGACGTCCGCGTGCCGAAAGAAAATATCATCCTGGGGCCGGGCCGCGGGTTTGAAATCGCGCAAGGCCGCCTTGGGCCGGGCCGTATTCACCACTGCATGCGCACCATCGGCGCCGCGGAAGTGGCGCTCGAAAAAATGGTGAAGCGCATTCTGACGCGCGAAGCCTTCGGCAAGCCGATTTTCAAACACTCGATTTGGGAACAGCGTGTTGCGGAAGCACGTATCGATATTGAGATGACACGGCTATTGACGCTGAAAGCCGCGTGGATGATGGACACGGTCGGCAACAAGGTGGCGCAAGGCGAGATCGCCATGATCAAGGTCGCCGCGCCGCGCATTGCATTGCGCATCATCGATGACGCCATTCAGGCGCACGGCGGCGCTGGCGTCACGACCGACTTTGGGCTTGCGCGCGCTTACGCCATGTTGCGGACGCTTCGCCTTGCGGACGGCCCGGACGAGGTTCACTGCCGGGCGATTGCACGCATGGAGTTCAAGAAGCACTCGAACATGGCCTAAAAAGCAACACTGACCAAAAAGGGTTGCTCCGCCTGCCGATAAATGCGCTCATTTCGCCTTGCGTCGTTTGTCGCTCATTTCGATTGATGCTAATCGTTCCTCAAGAGATATGGAGGGGCGGCGATGGCGGTCAGGGCAATTGGCTTGATGCTTACGGGGGCGGTTGGCGTTTCGGCGCTAATTTACGGCGCGAGCCGTTATGAGCCTACATCGGAGATGTTGCAGAGCGTGCTGGGCGCGTCGTCGGATACAGGGCAACAGCCTTCAGCCGGCGGCGAGACTCCGGATTCCGGAGCGTCAGATAGCCAAAATGCGTCGGCGGAGTCGTCTGGCGGCGATGACGACAAAAAAGCTTCCGGTAAAGACGCCAAGAAAGATTACGACTTACCCTTGCGGCCAGAGCGTGAAATCGCGCTGACGACCGACGAGGGCACCTGGCTTTCGCTTGATGTCTCGCCTGACGGGCAGACGATCATTTTCGAACTCCTTGGCGATATCTATACGATGCCGGCGGCGGGCGGCGCGGCGACGCCGCTGATCAAGGATATGGCGCTCAACGGTCAGCCGGCCTGGTCGCCGGACGGAACGAGGATCGCATTTATTTCGGATCGCAAGGGATCGGAGAATTTGTGGATCGCCGATGCCGACGGCTCCAACATGAAAATGCTGAGCAGCGGAGAAGAAAACGAAATCACCTCACCCGCGTGGTCCGTAGACGGAAATTATGTGGTTGTCTCAAAGTCCGCATGGTCGCTGGGCGTTTACGAGCTCTGGATGTTCCACAAGGACGGCGGAAGCGGCGTTCAGTTGACTGAGGCGATGCCGGCGCCGAACACGCCTACAAACCAGCGTTTTAACGCAGTCGGTCCGGCGCCCTCGCCGGATGGACGTTACGTATATTACGCCGGAAAAACAGGCGGGTTTTCCTATAACCTGACCATGCCGCAATGGAGCATTTTCCGTCGCGATCTTGATAATGGAACGCAGGATGTGGTGGCGACGGCGCAGGGCTCCGCCATGCGACCGCTGATTTCTCCTGATGGAAAAAAGCTTGTATTTGCAACACGCCATGACGCGCAAACTGGTTTGAGAGTCCGCGACCTCGAAACCGGCGACGAAGACTGGCTGATTTATCCCGTTACGCGCGACGATCAGGAATCCCGCTTTACCCGTGACCTGATGCCGGCGGCGGCCTTCACTCCGGACGGTCAGAGCCTGATCATGAATCTCGACGGCAAGATCCAGCGCGTAAACATGAACACCGGCGCTGCCACGGTCATTCCGTTCACGGCGGATGTTTCGCTTGATGTCGGGCCCGATTTGGATCTCGACCAGAAAATCGAAACCGGTCCGGTCAAGGCCCGCATTGCGCAAAGCCCGGCGGAGTCGCCCAACGGGCGGCGCTATGCCTTTTCAGCGCTTGGCGAACTTTACATCCATGAGCCTGGTTCCGGTGAACCGCGCAAGATTGATGCAGCAGGTCGGTCGGCGTTTCAGCCGTCCTGGTCGCCTGACGGGCGGAGTTTGACATACATTACATGGGAGCCAGATGGAGGACATATCTGGCGCATCAATCCCGACCGCGGCAGCGCGCAGCGGGTTTCCCGCGTCGCCGCATACTATTCCAACCCGATCTTCACGCCTGACGGTCGGCAGATCGTGGCGCTGCGGTCATCAAACGCCGCCTATCGTGATCGGGAAACGGACTTCGGCGCGCCGGCTGGTATCGATCTCGTGCGAATGCCTGCGTCCGGCGGCGCAACAACGCTGATTACGCATGCGAGCGGACTGGGTTCGCCGCACTTCGCCGATGCAGACGATCGGGTTTACGTTTATACCGGTGGCGGCCTTACCTCCATGCGGCTCGACGGCACCGACCGTCGCACGCACGTCCAGGTCAGGGGCAAGGGTTTTTATTTTTCCGCTGAGCCTGTGCCTGCTGATGACATCATCATGTCTCCAGACGGCGATCATGTTCTCGCCTCGGTGCAGGGACAGTTATATCTGACGTCGGCGCCGCAGTTTGACCGCGCGGGCGCCACCATTAATGTTTCCTCGCCAAGCGTCCCGGTCAAAAGGCTGAGCGATGTCGGCGCCGATTATTTCGGCTGGTCGGCTGATGGACAGGCTATCTACTGGTCCGTTGGTTCCACGATTTACCGTCAGGCGTTAGCCGATATTTCGTTTGCGGACGATGACGAGAAGAAAGAGGAAGAAGACACTGCTGAAGCCGAAGGCAATGAGTCCGAAGGTAATGACGCGGATGAAGCCGCAGAAGAGGAAGCTGCTTCGGACGACGAAAGCGATGAGGCGGGCTCACAGGAAGCCGAAGAAAGTGATGAAATCGGCGAAGACCTTTCGGAGTGGGAGCCGGAGCTTCGCGAAGCCGATGAGTCGATCTCTGTCATCGAGATCAATGTAACCGTTCCGCGCGATACGCCCTCCGGGTCTATACTGTTACGCGGCGCCAAAGTCGTCAGCATGAAGGGCGACGAAATTATCGAAAACGCCGACCTTTTGATAACAGGCTCGAAAATTGCGGCGGTCGGCGCCCGTGGTGAAGTCAATGCGCCGGCAGACGCGCGCATTATCGATGTCGCCGGCAAGACAATTACGCCGGGCTTTATCGATACCCACGCTCACTGGTTTGAAATCCGCCGTGGCGTGATCGAGAACGATCACTGGGGCTTCCTCGCGAACGTCGCCTATGGCGTCACCGCGGGGCTCGACGTGCAAACGGCGACGAACGACATGTTCGCCTATCAGGACATGATCGATAGCGGCCGGATGATCGGTCTGCGCGCCTTTTCAACCGGTCCGGGCGTTTTCTCCAACAATGCTTTCAAGTCCAAGGATGAGGCTTACGGTGTTCTGAAAAAATATCGCGACCACTATCGCACGCGTAACATCAAGGCGTACTTAAGCGGCAATCGCAAACAGCGCCATTATGTAATGCAGGCTGCGCAGAAGCTCGGCATGCTGCCGACGACCGAGGGCGCCCTCGATCTCAAGCTCGATTTGACTCACGCCATTGACGGCTTCTGGGGAACGGAACACGCCCTGCCCATTACACCGCTCTATGGCGATGTGGTGGCGTTGATGGCGCAAAGCAATATCGCCTATACGCCGACATTGCTGGTATCATATGGCGGCCCGTGGGCGGAGAATTTCTACTACACGCGGGAAAATCCGCATGAGGACGAAAAACTCCGGCGTTTCATGCCGCACGATGTGGTCGATAACAAATCATTGCGCCGCTCCTGGTTTCTGGAACAGGAGCATGTTTTCCCGCGGCTTGCGGAAGATGCGGCGAAAATCGCGCGCGCCGGCGGGCGCGTCGGCGTCGGCAGTCACGGTCAGCTGCAGGGTCTCGGCTATCACTGGGAGCTCTGGTCGCTTGCCTCTGGCGGCATGACGCCAATGGAAGCGCTACATGCAGCAACCCTCGGCGGCGCCGATATCATTGGATATGAAAGCGAAATCGGATCGATCGAACCCGGCAAATACGCCGACATCAATATTTTTGACGCCGATCCGAGCGAAGATATCCGCAACACCGCTTCGCTATCCATGGTGATGCAGAACGGGCGGCTTTATAACGCCGATACGCTAGAGCAGGTGGCGCCTAATCCCACGCCTGCGCCGAATCTCTGGTTTTGGGAAAGCGATCCTGAATCGCGAAACTAAGGGCGAATAAAAAGGCGGGGGCTTACAGCTTTACTGACTGACGCTGTTTCGTTCAGCAGCGAGCATCAGATCGTGAATATCGCTGAAGCAACCGATCATTCGGACCGGCTTCCCGGCGTCATTACGTATGGCCTTGCCGCGAGAATGATACCAGCGGTAGCCGCCTGAATGCGCGCGCAGGCGTAATTTCAGGTCGTATGGCGCCGCATCTCCAAGGTGTTTTTTTAACGCATCCTTGTGCAGGTTGAGGTCTTCAGGATGAATTGCGTCCTCGATTTTTGAAAGATCGCAAGGCCCCTTGCCGCTGCGGCCGATCAGAGTGTTCAGGTTTTCCGATACGATCGTGCCGCCCGTCATCATGTCCCAGTCCCAGACGCCGTCAGTAGTTTCTGCGATGGCCCAGTCACGCCGCTCGGCTTCTTCCGCGGCATGTATGGTCGCCGCGACCCGGTCGTTGAAATACTCAAGAACCGCCAGCGGAATACGTTCGTCTTGAATCGGCGTCCGTGTCAGCGCGACAGCGATACCTGACGTTTGCCCGCTCCTGGTGCGAAAGGGCGTCCCCACATATCCTCTGAACCCAAATTCTCTTAACATTTTATCGCGCGGAAATGTGTCGGCGACATTGTCGCTATAAGCGCATGCGCCGGAATCAATCGCCCGAGCACAGGGCGTTCCATCCAGACTGTAGACGACGTCGTCAATCAGCTTTCCGTCACTCACCATTCGAACAGACCGCACAAGGTTCGAATACGGATTGAGGCGCCCGATCATAAACATATCGGCGCCGATCGCTTCACATGCCTCATGGGCGTAGGCTGTTAAAAACTCGTGATCGGGGACCGCGGCGAGTGTGGTGGCAAGGCAATCAATCTTGTTACGGACGATTGTCTCAATTTGAGTCTCGATAAGAGCGGGCTCGAGATCAATAAACTCGCGATTTGAATTCAAAGAGGGCATTGCTGGCTGCATGGTTAAGTTTTACAACTAATGCCTGCCCTCTCCCGCAACAGGCTATGGGCTATTCATAAGGGGCTGGTAGTTAATGCTGTCTTAATTTCTAACATGGCAGCGTTGTTTAAGTTGGAAAGGCCGGGCGCGATAAGCCCGCTTTGGACAAAAAGAGGAGCGCCGCATGGAGCAACTTTTATCTTCGCAAAGCTGGGTCCTGTGGAGCGTGCTGATTGTTATTGCATTTTTCGCGGGGCGCGCATCCGGCGGCGGCATGTCTTCCGAGGAACGCATGCAGCGGAAAATGGAAGAGCGCCAGCAGGCCGAGCGCCTTTTTGCCGGCCTATCGCCAGAAGTTCAGCAGAACATTGATGCGCAAATTCAGAGCGGGAAAGTCATTGAGGCGATCAAAATCGTTCGAGTGAATTCCGGCGCAGGGCTTAAAGATGCAAAGCAGGCGGTGGACGCTCGCCGCGCCTCTATGGGCGCAGTTTGACTATCCCGATTTGTCTTACGTCATGCCGTAGATTTATTCCTCCGGGGTCGTCAAAAACCCGTAAAGCATGTCGGCGCAGTCATCGGGAAAAGCGTTGCCGCGATGTTTGCATAATCTCGCAGGGGACTCTTCCGGATAGAGCCCTTTTTCAATCATTATGGCGTTGAAAAAATATGCAGCGTAAGTAACCGCGCGGTTCATGTTTTTCCGTTTGATTTGTTGTTCATAATGCATGAGCAGCGACTTTACGCCTTCTACGGAGGCTTTTTCATATTTCGCCCATTCCTCGCCGGCGCCTAGTTCAGGCCTGAAGCGGGCATTCAGATGCACAGCGCGCAAAAGATGCGCTTCGCGCGTCACGATCTTCCAGCTCTGCCGCATGAGTTTGCGCAGCGCAGAGCGAAGGTCGTCTGTATCTTCAATCTCTATGCGGCCGTCGCCTTGCGTCCATTCGGCAATTCTCTTCTTATAAATTTCGAGGATGACGGGGATCAGCGCATCCTTGTTTTTAAAGCGCTGATAGACCGAGCCGACGGCGACGCCGGCGCGCTCGGCAATCTCCGCAACGCTAACCTGGTCGAAAGGCTTTTCCTTGAGTGCATCGCCCAACGCATTGACGATCTTTTCCCTCGTCTGCCGTGAGCGAGGTTGATGGGCGGGCAGTTCCCCTTTGCTCATCGATTTTCCTGCATTAAATAGAATATGAATTCATATTCATAATATAATGATTTGGCTTCGGACGCAATGCCGAGCGTCGCCGGAGGCGACATTCTATTGCAGCAAAAACGGATGGCCTGTTCCGAATTTGGGGCGCCGATAAGAAAGGAATAGTCATAAATTGGTGAGCCGCTCTGCACCGGTGTTTTCCCTTTAACCCTATAGCGAGCGGCGATAAGACCAAATACGCAGGAAAATGGGAGGATGCCGATTGGCACGCCGTCCGGAAAAGCAGACCCGTGATGCGGAAGCAACCAAGGCGGCCTTCGTTCGCGCCGGTGAGATAGTCTTTGCAGAAAATGGTTTTGACGGTGCAACGCTTGACCGGCTTGCTGAAGAGGCAGGCGCTAACAAGGCGCTGGTCTCCTACTATTTCGGCTCAAAGGAAGGTCTTTACGTCGCGGTAATTGCATCGATGATCAGCGATGTCGTTGCAGCAGTTGCGAACGAGCTGGGGGGAGATGGCGATCCGGTCAAAAAATTTCAACGCTACATCAGGGTGCTGACCCGCGAGATCGGCGCACGCCCGACGTTTCCGGCGATTTTGTTCCGTGAGTATATCGGCGGCTCCATGCAGGAACGTGAAGAATCGTTCTTGCAAGTCGTGCAGCTTTTTCGCATGACGCACGCGCTTTATATGGCGGGCCGAAAAGCAAAAGCGTTCCGTAAAGTCGATCCACATCTTTTGCACTTGTCTATTGTCGGCCCGATCATTCACTTTGTCGTTGCAGCGCGCGCCCGCGCAAAAACGATCCATCTCCTGAAGGGCGAGGTAAAGGATGCCGATATAGCCGCCTTTGCAAGGCATCATGAGAAACTCATTCTCGCCGGAATAAGCCAAAGTGAGCGCTAACGGCGTCGAATGGCCTTGTTTTTAATTAAATATCTGATTAATTAAAAAGCAGACCCGCCGCCCGCCAAAAATGCCCAAGAAGCAGCGGCGTTTTTGGCGGGAGCCAAGAAAGGGAGAGATGGAAATGAACCTGAAATTGATAACAGGAGCAGCAGCATTATTGGCGGCGGCCGGTGCGCCGGCGGCGGTTGCAGCGCCGTCAAACGAGGAAATTCTGAAGGGCTTCGCAGAGGATTTCACCCAAGATCCGTATCTCACCGGAGCGTTGCGTCTGGGCGTTGAGGTCGGTGACCAATTCTACACTATTGACGTTGCGCCCGGCGGCGAGGGTCGCGAAGCGCGCACAAATGTCAGTGCAGGCAAACCATCGGAACCTGTTTTCTATTTCACAGTCGAAAACAGAGCGCGACTGGAAAAACTTCACGCCGGCAAGATGAATGCGCTTACGATGATGGCGGCGGCGTTTTCTTCTGACGTGACGCCCCTGGATATTGAAGTGATGGAGGGTTTTGAGCCGCCTGAAAATTTCGGTGAGTGGATTATTCCGTTCATCTTTCACTTCTGGACGAAAGGAACGCCGGAGATCGTATCGTTCGCCGATCAGGAAACCCGCGTTACTCACGGCGCCAATGTCGGCGTCTTTTATTATCAAAGCGGCCTGCGTAGCGCGTGGTTCGACATCAGACCGGGTCAGCATGTAAACGAAGACGAGCGCAGCCGTGAAAATCCCTTTCCATCGATGTTCTTTTTACTGAAGGGCGAGGTAACGGCAATTATAGACAATGAACGGATGACATTTACCGAAGGCAACATGATGTTCATTCCAGCGGGGGTAACTCACCAGTTCGTCAACGAAGGCGATGCTGCGGCGTTCGGTTTATTATTCATGTTCGGCGAGGGCGCATGATGCATGCGGCGGTTTAACACCTGAAGTTTCGACATATGGGCGAAATACTTTTCCGTTATATGAGGAGCGATGCTGACGAGGCGGCGCGCCTTCGTGGATGCCCGCACGCCGTTTATCGAGCGTTAGCGTCCGTTCGTCCCCGTCAAGGGTTGCGTTCCGTGCATGCAGGGCGGAGAATCGAAAAACAATTCGCCACAAGAGCAGGTAACTTATGCCCCTTTCGCGCCGCCTTTTGCTCCGTTCCGCCTATGCGGTAGGGTTATCCTACGCGACATTATCTATACCCGGCACCGCTCGCGCGCATTCGGCGAATGAAAGATTGCCCTTGCTTTCAGACCCAGCCGGCATGCTCGACCTGCCCGAAGGGTTTACATACAAACTTGTTTCTCAAACCGGCGGAAAAATGTCGGATGGATTCTTCCGTCCCGGCCGGCCTGACGGCATGGCGTGTTTCGCGCATCCCGATGATGCAACGAAATGCATCCTGACGCGCAATCATGAAAACTGGCCCGACACGGAAGATGGAAGTCCGTTCGGCGAAGACAACGCGCTCGTCTCACGCGTCACGGAAAAACAGCTTTACGACCGCAAGCCCGACGGCCGACCGTTTATCGGCGGCGTCACAACGCTCATTTATGATCTCAAAAATGAGCGCATCGATAAAGAGTTTCTCTCGCTGACGGGTACGGCTGGCAATTGCGCCGGAGGCGCAACGCCATGGGGCTCTTGGCTCTCCTGCGAAGAATCCGCCGTGACCGCACCCGACGATGCGCAGAAAAATCACGGATTTGTCTTTGAAGTGCCAATCAGCGCGACGGGTCCGGTGGATGCGGTTCCCCTTACTGCCATGGGCCGATTTGCGCACGAAGCTGTTGCGGTCGATCTTGAAACCAACTTCATCTATCTGACCGAGGATAACGGCTCCGGTCTCTTTTATCGCTTTATTCCGGAAGAGCCCGGCGCGCTGCATCGCGGCGGCAGGCTTCAGGCGCTGGCGATCAAGGGGTGGAAATCCGCGGACACCAGCAACTGGCCCTTCGACTGGCGGTTCGGCGGGACACGTCCGATCGATGTCGGGCAAACATTCGACGTCGAATGGATTGATGTTGATGACGTCGATGCGCCCGATGGCGATCTTGCAGAGCGCGGTCATGCAGCGGGAGCTGCGCAATTCTCCCGTGGTGAGGGCATGGCCTATGGCAAGCGTCAGGGCGAAGCGGGCGCGATCTATTTCAACTGCACTAATGGCGGGCGTGCACGTTCCGGCCAAGTCTGGCGATACACGCCAAGCCCCGATGAAGGACGGACCGATGAGAACCACCGCCCGGGCAAGCTGACGCTGGTTTATGAATCGCCAACCGCCGATGAGCTTGATTATTGCGATAATCTCGCCTTTGCGCCGTGGGGCGACCTTATTCTGTGTGAAGACGGTTTCGGAACGCAGTATTTACGAGGGCTGACGCCCGCCGGCGAGATTTACGACCTTGCGCGTAACGCCCATGACGACGGCGCCGAGTTTTGTGGTGCGTGTTTCTCGCCGGACGGATCGGTGTTGTTCGTCAATGTGCAATCGCCCGGCTTTACTTTCGCCATCAAGGGGCCGTGGAATACGCTGCGCGCTTAGACGCTGACGTTGAAAAACGGCGCCTTGTCCCGCGTGATAAGCCACAGGCGCGTCCCCAACATCACTGCGGCTGATGCAAGCCCGGCGAGCAGCCCCCACCACACGCCGACTGCGCCCAGGGGTGTTCCAAGACCGAGCCATGCGGCGGTGGTGAAGCCGATCGCCCAATAGCTGATGCCGGTCAGGAACATCGGCATGCGCACGTCTTTAAGGCCGCGAAGCGCCTGTGCGGCGGCGACCTGTGTGGCGTCAAACAATGCGAACGCGGCGGCGATGGGCAAAAACGAGGCGACAAGCGCCAGCACCACCGTTTCCTCGGCGTCGAGATAAAGTCCTGCGATTTCATTTGGAAGCAAAAGCATCGGAATCGCGAACAGCATGATGACGCCGGCGCATGTCAGGATCGAAACGAGCGCCGCGCGGCGAACGCCGGGGAGGTCTCTGGCCCCGGCCATCAATCCGACACGCACGCCGCCGGCCATGGACAGCCCCATGGGCATCATGAAAGCGAGCGCGGCAATGTTCAGCGCAATGTGATACGCCGCCATTTCGTGAATGCCGATGCGCCCCATCAAAAACACGGCGCTGTTGAACAACATCGCCTCGAAACCGAATGTGACAGTGATCGGCCAGCCAAGGCGGACGACTTCCATGAAGCGCGGCCAGTCGGGCTTCAGGAATTTCACAAACAGCTCGAAACGCTTCGCGGTCTTTTCCCAGTTGATATAGGCGACAAGGGCGAAAAAACCTGCGGCGTGAGAAATCGACGATGCGATGCCCGCGCCCACCAGCTCAAGCCGCGGCGCGCCCCAATTGCCGTAGATCAGCATGTAGTTGAGAAGCGCGTTCAGTCCGGTCGTAATGATGATGAACACCAGCGGCGCGCGCGTGCGTTCGATCGCCGCGAGAAAGTTACGCAAGACAATGACGCCAAGCGCAAACGGCAGGCCAGGCGCCAGCGCCAATACATAAGGCTCGGCGAGCTTCGCGGTCGCCGCCGGTTGGCCGAGCATCAGCGCGATTTCTTCTGCAAAGAAATAAATGATGGAAATCAGCGGTGCGAAAATGCCGACGACCCACAGTCCCATCCGCACCGAACGGCGCACGTCGCGCACGTCGTCCTTGTCGGCGCCAAGCGCCTGCGCCACCATGGGCGACGTCGCCATGGCCGGCCCGAAACCGGCGACGAACATGGCGAAGAACATGATGAGACCGAGCGATGCGGCGGCGAGCTGGTCTGCGCCCAGCCGGCCGATCATCAAAACGTCGATGGTGTTAATCGAAAATTGGACGAGCTGCGTCAGCGCCATCGGCAGACCGATGGTCGTCAGCGCGATGAACTCGCGCCGCCACGGTCCCATACGGGCGCCGGGCGCATCTTCGATCATTGCTGACATTACGCATTCGCAAAACCAAATCGGCGCCTTTCGGCGCGGGAGCGCGGGTTTAGCCTCAACCGCATGCAAAAGATATAGCTTTGAGGCAACATTTCCGATCACAAATTCGAAAGAACGGCGCGCGCTTTCAATGCAATGCTATTTCAGAAACTGACCGACGGTTTTGGCGTTTTCCCTGTCGATGTTGAGGCAACCGAAGTCGCCGTCCGATAAAATACTCGCCGCATTTGCAAGGCTTGAATATGCCGCCCAGGCGAGGCCGCCGCCGATGGAGAGCCGTGCGGCGCCCGCTTCAGCGAATTCTTCAACGCTATGCTGCACGAGCTTGCCGAGCACAAGAATGTTCACCGGTTTTGAAACGCCGGCGCATAGCGCGCGCACGGCGTCCATATCTGGCAGGCCCGGCGCATAGAGAACATCGGCGCCGGCATCAGCGAATGCGTTCAGGCGCGCAATCACTTTATCAATTTCACCGATGCCATAGAGAAAGGCTTCGGCACGCGCGGTGAGTACGAAATCGCGCCCGCTTTTCCTGATGGCTTCAGATGCGGCGGCGATCCGTTCCACAGCAAGCGCGTCATCTTCAATCACCGGCTTCGCCTTGTCGCCGGTCGAGTCCTCGATTGATCCGCCGCTCAACGCGGTTTGAGTTGCAAGCTGAATTGTTTCGCCCGCATCTTCAAGCTTTAGGCCGAAGCCGTTTTCAAGATCAGCGCTAACCGGAACATCAACAGCCCTGGCGATCACATCGCCATGCGCAATGGCGTCATTGCGCGTCACGCCGTAATCGCGCCGTCCAAGCGTCATGGCGAAGCCGGAACTGGTTGTCGCCAGGGCCTTGAAACCAAGCCCTTCAAGCATGCGCGCAGATCCTGCATCCCACGGGTTCGGAATAACGAAAGGCTCTCCCGCAACATGCATCGCGCGAAAATTTTTGGTTTTGTCGTCGATGTTCATCGTTCATCCATCATGTTGGCGGACCGGGTTAACCGAATGGAGAAAATGCGCAATCCGTTTCTTGCGGGCGTTAGTCCGTCACCGCGTCATGCCAGCTCTTGTAGATGCCGCCGCTCAAGACGCTGGCTTGAATCTGCGCCATGGCGGCGTTTGCGGCGTCGGTTCCTTGCGTGTTTGGGTGTACCGGTTTGCGCAAGGGTCGCGAGCCTGCGGGCATGGTCATAATTTCGGCGATGGCGCGGGGCACGTCATTGGGGTCGGTCGAGCCGCCGCCGTTGAAAATGCCTTCAGCAAGCTGAAGATGCGCCGAATACGCCTCCTTGCGTTCGTCGCTGACGCGCGCCAGCAGTTTTTCCGCGTTCTTCGCGCCGCTCTCCCAGATCTTTGTGGGATACCCGCCCGGCTGGATGATGGTCACTTCAACGCCGAACGGCGCGAGTTCGTAGGCCATGGTTTCAAACATCGCTTCGACGCCAAATTTTGTTGCGCAATACATACCGAGATTGGGAATGAGGATGCGCCCGAGTTGCGATGAGACATTGAATATTTGCCCCGCGCGGCGTTCGCGCATTTTCGGTAGTACGGCACGCGCCATGCGCAAATAGGCGAACAGGTTGGTTTCAAAGATCAGGCGCGTTGCCTCCATGTCGTTGATCTCAACAGGCCCCGCCATACCG
>DGNI01000064.1:22033-23313 GCA_002388885.1 Parvularculaceae bacterium UBA4496
GCGATCAGCGCATCATCGAGGACGTCAATCTCGACGACATTAAGATCAAGATTTTCACGCTTTGCAACTTCCATCAGCGTTATCGCCTCCGGCCGATTGCCATTGTCGAAATTGCGCATGGACGCGATGACCGTTGCGCCGAGGCGTGCGAGATGGAGAGCGGTCAGATGTCCGAAGCCTGAGCTTGTCCCGGTGATCAATACCGACTTTCCTTCGAGTGACGCGGCAACCGCTTGCGCCGCAGCGGCTTTCGGCAGCACGGCCGCCGCTGCAAGGGCTGATCCGGCGCCAAGTAGTGTGCGGCGCGTCGTTTTGAGGGGCTCATGGCTCATGAACGGCTCCTTTGAGAATATGGTTCGGGGACAGCGTGACGATACGCGGTTTCAAGGGCGGCGTCAGCTTGCCGCGCATGCTGGAATTGCGTGATTTTCCGGCGTAAATACAGTATTTTAATGGATATGGTTTCATGCCGACATATTCTGCCCGCTGTTAGCGACGGATCGTAAGGACTTATGCGTTAAACTATGTTGATTGCCGGGCGAAAAGCCCGCGCTGGAGAATTACTGGTGGCTTTACCGAAATCGCTATTGGCTGGCCTTGCGGCCGGTGTTGTCATCGGCGCAGGCGTCGCAGGCGTCCTGTTGACGAGTGGCGACGGCGGTCAGCGGGAAGCGGCGGCCGGGCCCCAGTCAGGGAGCGCCGGACAGGGCGGCGGCGCACGCCGGGGCGGCTATACTCCGGTTGTCTCCATGACAGTCGCGCAAGAAGCATCAATCTCACGCAGAATTGAAGTCATCGGCCGTGCGCGGTCGCTCCGAAGCGTCGGACTTACATCGGAGGTAACAGGGCTTGTCGAGACAGTGAATTTTGCGCCCGGCCAGCGGGTCAGCGAAGGCGACCTTCTCGTTCAGATCGATGATGACGAAGCGCAGGTGGCGTTGTCGCGCGCGCAGGCACAGTTTCCGATCGCGCGGGAAAATGCGAGCCGCTATCGCAATCTTGAAGAAGATGAAGCGGCCTCGGCGCTCGAATCCGAACAGGCGCAGACAAACTTTCTCTCAGTGCAAGCAGACCTTAGCGCGGCGGAGGTTGCCGTCGCCCAGCGTAAAATCACGGCGCCGTTTGACGGTATTGCCGGGCTAACGGAGCTAGAGCCCGGTGATTACCTTCGCGCGGGCGATCCGGTGACGACGCTCGACGACACCTCAACGATCGTAATCGAATTCGCTGTGCCGCAGGAATCAGCAGGCTTTGTCAATATCGGCCAGCCGGTCTCGGCG
>DGNI01000064.1:23380-29060 GCA_002388885.1 Parvularculaceae bacterium UBA4496
GTCGATAATGAAAGCGGGCGCCTCATCCCCGGCGCGGTTGTCGCGGTGTCGACGACGGCGGAGGGTGAACCGGCGGTGGCTGCGCCCGGACTTGCCGTGCAATGGGATCGCGCCGGCGCGTATGTGTGGCGTCGCAACGAGGATGGCGTTGCGGAACGTGCAGGCCTTGTCATCCTGCAGCGTACGGATGAAGTCGTTCTTGTCGAGGGCGAGCTGAAGCCGGGAGACGTCATTGTATCCGAGGGAGCCGACAGGGTGCGCAGCGGCATATCGTTGCCACGTCTGGAACGGCACGAACGTGAAAGCGCCGGTGCAGCGAGCGTCTCCTCGCATGGCGCCGCAGGCGGCGAGGAATAGGCGTGGCTGAAAGTAACGCGTCAATACCCGATGGCGGCGGCTTTGTCGGCACGTTCATTCAAAGGCCTATCCTTGCGGCGGTCTTGAGCCTGCTTATCATCATCGCGGGACTTGCTGCATTTTCCGGCGTAGAGGTGCGCGAATTGCCGGATGTCGATCAGCCGGTGGTTTCAATAGACACGAATTACCCGGGGGCGACGCCGGAAACGGTCGACGCGGAAGTCACGGCAATCATCGAAGGCGCCGTCGCGCAGGTCGAAGGCATTCAGAATATTTCATCATCGTCAGGCTTTGGCGACAGCGACGTCACGCTTGAATTTTCATCGTCTATTAACATCGACATTGCTGCGACGGATGTTCAGAACGCGATCTCTTCCGTAATCGATGAGTTGCCGGAAGAGATTGAGCTTCCGCGCGTGCGCAAGGCGGATTCGAACGGGTCGGCCATGATGCGCCTCAGCGTTTCCAGCACTGAAATGGACCCCGGCGATCTTGCGCGCCTCGTGGATGATGTGGTCGTGCCTCGTCTGCAAGGCGTCGAAGGCGTGGCGCAGGCCGATTCCTACGGCGTGCGCAATAAACTGATCCGCATCAGGGTGCGCCCGGTTTCGCTGGCGGCGCGGGGATACACGGTGGAAGATGTCGCGCGGCTCGCCGCAACCGCCGCACAATCGACGCCGAGTGGGCGTCTCAGAAGCGATACGCAGCAAATTCTTATTCGCGCCGAAGCGCCGGCGACGACGCCCGAAGCGATTGCACCGCTGCGTCTCGACAATCAGACGCGTCTTTCGGACGTCGCTGTTGTGGAATGGGGATATCAAGCCGAAACAAGGACATCGCGTGTTGACGGCAATCCCGGCATCGGCATTGGCATCGTTCGGCAGGCGCAGTCGAATACGATGGCGGTTTCCGCCGGCGTGCGCAAAGCGGTTGATGATCTGAACCGCTCCCTCCCGCAGAATGTCGAGGTTACCGTTCGAACAGACGATTCCATTTTTATTTCCGAAGCGGTTCGCGAAGTCTTCAAGAGCCTCCTGCTGGCTACAGGCGTTGTCGTCTTAGTGATTTTCCTGTTTTTGCGTTCCGTGCGGGCGACGATGATCCCAGCAGTGACGATACCGATTTCTCTCCTCGGCACGGTCGCCGCAATTTATCTTGCTGGATTTTCCATCAACCTGATTACCCTGCTTGCCCTTGTCATGGCTGCCGGCCTCGTTGTCGATGATGCAGTGGTTGTGACCGAAAACATTCAGCGATGGCGGGCAAAAGGCGCCGGCAAGCGCGCCGCCGCCGTGGTTGGAACGCGCGAGATCGTTTTCGCCGTGCTGGCGACGACGGCGACATTGGCCGCGGTGTTTATTCCTATCTCGTTCCTTCCAGGGCAGGCCGGACGCCTGTTTTCGGAATTCGGCTTTGTGATGGCGTTCGCTGTCATGGTTTCGTCTTTCGTGGCGCTGACTTTGTGTCCTGTGTTGACGGTACGCCTCGGGCGTGAACACCGCGAGGAAATGGATCATGTGGGCGAAAATGACTCAAAACCCGACGGGCCTCTAGCAAAAGTCTATGGGCCCGCTTTGCGCTTCGTGCTGTCGCGGCCTGCGTTGATTTCCGTCGTTGCTCTCATATTCGCTGCGGGCGCGCTCGTCGCGTTCAAGGTGGTGCCGAGCGAGTTGACGCCGGAAGAAGATCGCGGCCGCGTTTTCATGATGGTCTTTCCGCAGGAAGGCGCGAGCTTCGATTACCTCGATCTCAAAGTGCTCGAGATTGAGCAGCGCCTGGAAACGCTGGTCGACGAAGGTATCGGCGAATCTGTTGTCTCGATCAACGGCGCCTGGGGCGGGAACCGTTCCTTTGTCGTGTTGACCTTGCCAGACTGGAGCGAACGCGATTTCACGCAACAGGATGTCGAGGCGCGTATTCGCGGGCTGGTCGGCGACATACCTGGCGTCTCCGTGATCGTCCGCAGCGGCAACTCTCTTGGCATTCGCGGCGCCGGACAGGGGTTGAGATTCGCCGTTGTCGGCGATGATTATGGCGTCGCGGCGGATGGCGCAGACGCCATGGCGGCGCGGATGATGGAATCGCCGTTGTTCGCCGATGTGCGTACAGATTTCCAGACATCACAGCCGCAGGTTCGCATCAATATCGACCGTGAAGCGGCGACGGCGCTCGGCGTATCGATCTCGGCGATCACACGCACCGTGCAGGTGCTTGCTGATGAATATCGCGCCGCACAGGTTTTTGTCGGCGACGACATTATCAACATCATGATGTCAGGCGCCGGCGAACCGGTGAATGATCCGACCGACCTCGCCAACATATTCTTGCGCGCGAGCAACGGTGATTTCGTGTCCTTGTCATCGCTTGCATCCGTGGAAGAAGTCGCTGTGGCGTCGGAGCTCGCGCGAGAGCAAAGGCGCCGTGCCGTGCCCGTATCGGCGGAATTGGCGACAGGCGTGCCGTTGGGCGAAGCTGTCGTCGCGATGCAGGCTATCGCCGACGAGACGCTTGAAGGCAATTTATCCGTGACGCTGCTCGGCGAAGCGAAGGTCTTGCAGGACTCCAATCGCTCGACCCTGCTTGTGTTCGGATTCGCCGGGTTGATCGTGTTTCTTGTTCTGGCGGCGCAATTTGAAAGCTTCGTCAGTTCATTAATCATTATGGTGACGGTGCCATTCGGTCTGGCCGCCGCTATTTATGCGATCATGCTGACGGGCGGATCGATAAACTATTACAGCCAAATCGGGCTGGTGCTTTTGATCGGCATCATGGCGAAGAACGGCATTCTTATTGTCGAATTCGCCAATCAGCAGCGCGACAAGGGCCTTTCCGTTCGCGATGCGGTTGAAACTGCCGCCATGGTGCGACTACGCCCGGTTTTGATGACGGCGATTTCGACGTTGCTTGCTAGCCTGCCGCTTATTTTAGGGTCTGGCGCCGGCGCCGAAAGCCGCGCCGCCCTTGGCTGGGTGATCTTCGGCGGCCTTGGTTTCGCAACAATATTCACGCTGTTCCTGACGCCGGTTTCGTTCCTGATATTCGCACGGCTCTCCAGGCCGCGCGCGGCCGAAGGTCAAAAGGTCGCTGAAGAACTGGCGAACGCCCCTGTGCGCTAGGCGATATCAACGCACTTCTGCGGAATTTTTTTCCACCGATTCCTGAAAATCACGCGCGATGCCGGCGGCGAGCGTTATCAGGTCGCCGGATCCGCCGGTAAAAGAATTGCCGCATACGGCGACAGAGATTCCAAAATCCGGCGTCAGCAGAAGGCCGCATTCAGAGCCGGCCGCCGTGCCGCCATGATGGATGATGGCCACAATATTTTCTGTGTCGCGTGGATATGTCATTCCGCCGATGCGCCAGCCAAGCGCATATTGCTGAGGGTTCAGTTCACCGTTCTTCAGTTTGCGCGGCCTTGTCATCGTGTCGAAGACGTCTTGGTCGAGATAATCCATGCGCAAAAGGGCGTCTCCGAAGCGTGCGAGATCAGTTGGAGTTGAAAGAAAACCCCCGCCCGCCCATTTATAACTGCTGTTGGTTGGCGGCGATGGGGTGACGCCCAGACGGCGTAAAAAGCTCATGTAATCTTTTGTTCGGCGCTCATTCGGTTGCGATTTTTGATCCGCTTCCGTGTTGTTCAACGAAAGCGGCCTGAACAGCGTTTCGTCCATCAACTGCAGGAACGGTTTTTCTGTCGCCTGTTCAAGCACAAAGGCGACCAGCGAATATCCAAATGTGCTGTACCGAAATGAAGTATCCGCGCTGAACAACAAGGGGTCTTCGATAAATATCGAAAGCCCCTCTTCAACAGTCTTAAACTCCTTGTTGAGCGCGTTTTCCGTGAACGCCGGCGGCGTGAAAGCAAATTCGTAGTGACGCACGCCCGCCTGGTGTGACAAGAGTTGCCGGAGAGTTATGTCATTGTAATGCGCCGGCAATTTTGACGTGTATGTCGAAATCGGCGTATCCAGATCAATGACGCCGTTCTCCACGAGCTTCATCGTTGCTGCGGCTGTCAGCGTTTTTGATATGCTGCCGATAGGATAGAGCGTATCCCCATCCGCAAGCGTTAGATTCTTCAGATCCGCATATCCGATAGATTCGGCCCAGAGATTTTCGCCATTCCGAAAAACACTGACGGAAAGTGATGGATAAAAATTATCCGACCTGGTTTTTAGAAAGCGGGATTGCGACGTACCGATCGCCTCAGCGAAAACGCTGCTGTCTTTTGTAGAGACGCGATGCTCAGACGTATAAAGGTCAGGGATAGATTCGCGAATGGCGGCTAGAAATAAAACGCCGCCTACAATCAACGCAAGAAGAAGGGCGATGGTGTATTTCAGAATCCGGAACATTTACGAATACCTGCGTAGTCTTACAGGTTTGCGTAAAGCGATGCTGCTGTCTTGAACGATTTTGACCTGTCCGGTTTTAAGTTCGCCTTGATACTGTCTTAAAAAGCACTGCCACTTACCTTAGGTCAGCCTCAACCGTCTCCGCAGGCCTTGCGCGCGCTTCCTTGTCCATGCGCTTCATGGCCTTTTGCAATTTTTCAAAGGCGCGCACCTCAATCTGGCGCACGCGTTCGCGTGATACATTATAAACCTGGCTTAGTTCCTCCAGCGTTGCGGGGTTATCCTTAAGCCGGCGCTCTGTCAGAATGTGCTGCTCGCGCTCGTTGAGGGTTTCAAGCGCCCGTTCCAGAAGCCCCATGCGCATGTCGTACTCGTCTTCCTGCGCAAGTTTTGTTTCCGGGTTGACGGCGTTGTCGTCGACGAGCCAGTCCTGCCACTCGCCGCCGCCGTCAGCATCTTTGCTCATGGGCGCGTTGAGCGAGGCTTCGCCGCCGGACATGCGCCGGTTCATGGAAACGACGTCGTCATGGGTAACGCCGAGCTTGGTGGCGATATGTTCAACTTGATCCGGGTGCAGATCGCCTTCATCGACGGCGTCGATCTGACCTTTGATTTTGCGCAAGTTAAAAAACAGTTTTTTCTGCGCCGCCGTCGTGCCGATTTTCACCAGGCTCCATGAGCGCAGGATGTATTCCTGGATCGAAGCGCGGATCCACCACATGGCGTAGGTGGCGAGACGGAAGCCTTTTTCCGGGTCGAAACGCTTGACCGCCTGCATCAGGCCGACATTGCCTTCGGAAATGACCTCGCCGATCGGCAAGCCGTAGCCGCGATAGCCCATGGCGATCTTCGCAACGAGCCTCAGATGCGAGGTGATCAGCTTCTGCGCCGCGTCGGGGTCCTCATGCTCGGCAAACCGTTTCGCCAGCATATATTCCTCATCCTTTTCCAGCATCGGAAACTTGCGG
>DGNI01000064.1:29078-51950 GCA_002388885.1 Parvularculaceae bacterium UBA4496
CTGCCTTCCGGCGTCAGCGCAGCTCCAGTGGTGGTCAATGCATTACTCATGGGCGTCACAGTCTCTTTCTCTCTCCCCGGCCTCATGAAGGCGCGGAAATGCGGACAATGTCGGGCGGTCCTTTTTGGAAATCCCCTTTAAAGACGTGCGCGCCTCTTCCGGGCGCTGCGAGAGGATATATAGGAAGCCCAAGCGCCGCACCCAAGTCCTTGCCAGGCCGGGAGCGGGTATCTCCTTAATGTAAAACAGCTTTTCGCTCAAATTATGGCGTCTGGCCAGTCAAAAGGGCGCGAGGTGCGGGTGATGGGTGCAGCAGGCGGTTGGAAAGCGCTGAGGTTCAAAGCCCGGTCAGCGCGGCGACCAGCGTTGAAAAATCCTCAGGCGGCGCGCTTTCGAATCGCATGGCATTTCCGGTCACGGGGTGCGTAAACCCCAGCATTTTTGCGTGCAGCGCCTGACGGCGAAAGTTTTTCAAAACTGCTAGCGCATGATCGGCTTCCGGCTCGCCGGGTTTCAAGCCGCCAAGCCCCGGTCCGCGCCCATAGGTCTGATCGCCGATGAGCGGATGGCCGATGGACGCCATGTGTACGCGGATCTGGTGCGTGCGGCCTGTCTCAAGTCTGCATTCGATCAGGGAAGCGAGGGCGTCGCCTTTGAGTTTGGCGCGCGTACGGCCATAGGACTCGATGACTTTATAATGGGTGACGGCATGCCTCGCCCCCACGCGGGGAACGGCTTCGCCGTCATCGTCGTAATCCCATCCGTCAACAACGGTCATTTTTTTTCGGTCGCTTGAGGCGCGCCCGAGCGGAGCGTCGATTGTGCCAAACCCGGGGCGGGGCGCGCCCACGGCGACAGCCTCGTAAACGCGATCTATGTCGTGTGCGGAGAATGCAGCCCCAAGCCCCTGATGAGCCGCGTCATTCTTGGCGACTACGAGAAGCCCTGACGTATCCTTGTCGATGCNNCGCGCAACGCCGCCAACGCCGGAAAGGCTGTTTCCGCAATGATGGATGAGGGCGTTGACAAGCGTGCCGGACCAGTTCCCCGCCGCAGGATGCACTACCAACCCGGCGGGTTTGTTGACGACGATCAGGTCTGCGTCCTCGAAGACGACGTCGAGCGGGATTGCTTCGGGCGCGGGTTCAGGGTCTTCGACAGGCGGCGGCGCCAGCATGAAGCTTTCGCCGTCGCGCAGTTTCCATGACGGGTCGGAAAAAACTGCGCCATCGCGCGAGAGCGCGCCGTCCTCGATCAGCGCCTTGAGGCGCGTCCGCGTCAGGGCCTCAATCCGCTCCGACAGCCATTTGTCGATGCGCGCGCCGGCGTCATCTGCGCCTACCGTAAAGGAATAGACGCCGCGCTCATCGGGCTTGAGGGATTGATCGTCTCCGGTCATAACCGGTGCGGTTTAGCCCCAAGGGGCCGGATGCGCCAGTGCGGCCAGTGAATTCGAGGAAGCTGTTTACATGTCTGGAACGGAAGGTCAGGAATCGACAGGCGCGGAAGGGCCGGCGAAATTCGGCTCTCTTGCCGGGGCGATTGGCGCAAAAAACCTGATCATCATCATCATCGCCATGCCGTTTGTGTTTCTGGTGGCGGTTCTTGGCATTATCGCCCTCTTCGGAAAACCGAATGAGGTTTCCGAAGCTGGCGCCGCTGGCGATGGGAGTGTTTCTAATGTTGAGCACACGCCGCTCGAAGCGACTTCAGTGAATGCTGACATGATCCGCTATCCTGTCGGCGCGGCGCCCGGCGCCATTTCCCTCGACGGCGACCGGCTGGCCGTGCGCATTGACGGGCCGGACGGTGTTGAGGTCGTCATTTACGATCTGACAAAAGGCGAGGTGATCGCGCGCATTGCCCTGAAAGCAGAAACGGGCGCTCCATCCCCCTAGATTGTTTCGGCGACGGCAGCCATGCGCCGCCGGAATTCTGCATCAGGCAGCGGGCCGGTCAGCGCACCCATATTTTCTCGCATATGATCAACGCGCCGCGTCGCCGGAATTGCAGCGGTTATCGCTGGGTGGGAGATGATGAATTTCAGGAGAAATTGCGCCCAGTTGCGTGCGCCGATCTCCGCCGCCATGTCCGGCAAGGGCTGTCGCATCGCAGCGTTGATGAGCTGGCTCTCGCGGAATGGCCTGTTGGCGAGAACGGCAATGCCTCGTTCCTGCGCGAGTGGAAGTAAACGGCTTTCCGCCTCACGATCAGCGAGATTGTATGTGATCTGTATAAAGTCGATCGGATGCGCGTTCATGATTGTTTCAATCTGATCGTAACGCAGGCCCGCATAGCTGGTGACGCCGACATATCGCAGACGCCCTTCGGCCTTCATGGCGAACAGGGTTTCAAGGTGATCTCGCCAGCTTACAAGATTATGAACCTGCAACAGGTCAAATGCTTCGACGCCCCAGCGGCGGCGGCTTTGTACAATTTGCTCAGGCCCGCTTTCGCGGTCCCGGATCCAGACCTTGTCGGCGGCGAACATCGCGTCAGGATAGGACAGGTTGCTCAACGCGTAGCCGAGCACATCCTGTGACGAGCCATACATGGGCGAGGAATCAATGATCGCGCCGCCCATTTCGAAAAAAGTTCGCGTCACATCAAGCCTGTCGCGCCGCAGACCTGCATTAACGCCAACATCGAATGTCAGCCACGTGCCCATGCCGATTGGCGGAACGGATTCTCCGGTTGACGGAATTATCTTGCGCAGGGGGTAGGCGTTCGCTGATGCAAGTTGGTGCGCCAGCGGCGCTAACGAAATTCCGGCGACAAGTGCGCGGCGATTGATCATTCCTCGCGTTCCGGCGGCGGCGTCAGCTCGTAAGGGAACGGATCTCGACTGACGTCAACGACTGTATATTCAAATCTCCAGGAGCCGTCTGTGGCTGCGCCCCAGGCGGGGAAGTTGATATTGCCATATCTGCGAACAGGTCCGTAGAGATATTCAAGCGGCTCGTCTCCATAGCTCGCGCCCCATCGCACCGGTTGTCCGGCGCCATCGATTTCGAACCAGCCCCAGTCTGCATTTTGCGGCCCGTTTATACGTACCGTTTGCGGTTCTTCAAATCGCAGGGTGATGCGTTCATCACCGCGCGCAAGATTATGCAGGATCGTATAAAAATCATAATTCCAGAAAGCGAGATTCTGCGCGTGTTCTTCAGGGGTGAAGCGCCGCGGGGCCCTTTCTGAAAACTCAAGCCATGACGCGTTTTGCGTCATATTGTAGGTCGTATCGGAACGACGCCCTTCGAAGGTGACGCGTTGATCAGGCTTGTCGAGCGCGCGCCAGGCATGTTCGTCAACCGCCTGGGCGGGCCGGGCGTTCCAGCCGCTATATTCAAGATGCAACGTTCGCGCTTCGGACCAGATTTCGGCGCCGCCAAGGCGTTCCAGCATTTTCCGGACAAGCTCTGCCGCTTCCTCGTCACCCTTCAGTTCCTGTGCAGTAGCGGTGTGCAAGGAAAAAAGAAACGCACACAGAGCATAAGAAATCAGGCGCATGAAAAGGCTCCTTAAAGTGGGAAGCCTGAACAAGGCGCATGACGGTATCAAGACCGCTTAACGTCCGATGCCAGCCGTTTATCGTGTATGAGTTTAGTCGGATGAGGCTCGTTTTAGCCGCATCTCCATGACCGGCGTGCAGGTATCTGCAATGCAACGCTCGCCACTTTCAATCCATTCGCCGTCTTCAGAAAGCCATGCGTGATAGCGCATTTCCGCATCGGGCCCTGCCGGATGCGACCAGCGATATTCATTCTCGCCAACCTGCGGTTCGGATCGCGACTGATAGCCGTCCTTCACGAAAGCGTCGAAGCGGTACGTTTTTGCAAACGCGTCATAGGACATAACGCCAAAGGCCTTGTGCCCCTCAATTTCATTTCCCTCATCATCAGCGCTCCAGCCACGCCCGTGAACAACAAGAACAAGCCCGTCGAGATGAAAATGCGTTCTTTCGGAAACCTGAAATGTCTCCTTTCCGGCGGATGTCGCGCGCCAGCCTTCGCCGCGCCATTCGCCTTCGAGCCAGGCGAGTTTTTCCATGGCGGCGCGCACTTCCGGCGCCGGCGGGGCCGGCGGTTGGGCCAGGAGGCTGGTTGCAGTAGTCGCCGTAATGGCGCCGGATAGAGCAAAAACCATGATTTTCTTTGATTCTTTCATTGAAGATCCCCTTTTCTTTCCCGTGACCCTTGAAGCTAAACAAAAGTACTTTATTTTGTAAAGTGAAATTTCGAAGGCAGCGATGAACAAGGCGCAGGTGACCATGGATAAAGGCGAAGAACTGGCGAGCGACCTCGCCTATGTGCGTTCTCTTGCAGAAGAAGGCGCGACAGCGCCGCTCGTGGGCGGTTTCTATTATGTCCTGTGGGGTGGGTTGATGGGGCTGGCGGCGCTTATCGTCTACGTCTTCGCCCTCGATCTTTTGCCGGTCGGCCGGCTGGGTTTTTTGCTTCCCTGGATGATCGCGGGCGCCGCCGGCTGGATTTTTTCATTTGCCTGGGGACGCGGCGCGGCCGTGAAGCCCGGCGCCATGACGCTAGGCAATAAGACCGCGCGATCGGTATGGTTCGCCGTCGGCGTTTTCATGACGCTGCTCTGGCTGACATTCATGATTGTTCACGACAACTATGCCGCACTCGGCGTGCCGCGTTATTTTCTGTTCAGCCTGATGTTTCCGATCGCTTTCGGTGTTTACGGCGTCGCGTTCTTTGCGACGGCGACCGCAGCGAAACTGGAATGGCTGCGGTGGTACGCTTATCTCGCCTGGGCGTTCTGCGTATTGTGCCTGTTTCTTCTCGACAGCGCCCATCAGTTTCTCGCCGGCGGCATCGGGTGTTTTGTAANNGTTGCCCGGCGCGCTTCTCATGCAGCGCGAACCACGCAATATCGTCTGAACATGAGTGAAGATTCCGCCTTTGATTATCGCGATATTGACGATGTGATTCACGGACGGGTGCGCCTGTCCGTGATGGCGTATCTGTCAGGCGCGGATATGGCGGACTTCAATGAACTGAAAGCCAAGGTCGGCGGNNACGGACGGGAATCTCTCCGTGCATTTGCGCAAGCTTGAAGAGGCGGGATACGTCGCGGTCAAGAAACAGTTTCGCGGTCGGCGTCCGCAAACCACCTGCCAGCTGACCAAAAAGGGACGCGAAGCCTGGATCGCCTATATCGCGCGCATGGAAGAGTTTTTGAAACCGAAGGCGGCGGAGTAAGGCCTATTTCTTTAGCGTTAACGTCAGAAGATTTAAGGCAGACGACTATTTGCGCGAAGACAAGAGCCTTGCAACAAGCCAGATCGGAATGACAATAGCGGCGCCGATTAGAAAATAAGTCCCGAGTGTCAGGATGATCTCGCTGATATTTTCACCAAGCGAGCCGACGATGTTTTTCACGTTGCGAAGAACCCCGCGCCAGAATTCGCGCGGGCCGATGCCCATGAATGAAAACACCGCGCCGACGACAATGCTCGCAATGGCAAGCTGTAAAATGGTTCGGCCCGTATTCCCGCGCGTCAGTCGNNGTTTTGAGATCCTGATCGCTCATTGTTTGTCTCCGCTACCCGCCCCGGCATTTCTGACAGGGCGAATCTAGGCGCGAAACCCTGGTCAATCAATGTCAGGCGCTGTCAGGGGCGGATATTGAGCCGCCAGGTGATCGAAAACCGCCAGTCCTGATCGAAGCTCTCCGTTGGCTGGATAAAGGGGTGCGCCAGTTCAAGCTCCAGATAACCATTGTCCTTGTAGGCGGCGCGAAGGCCGGCACCGTAGGAGCCAAGGTTATAGGTTCGATCCGATCCGCCCGGGCGGGCGAATGTTTCGACATCTGCAAAGTCGGCGAAGGCGTAAAGTTCGCTTTTATCGAATGGGCCGGATGCAAGCGGCCGCCACGCCGGTTCTACAAGGAAAGCGTATCCCCTGTCCGCGCTAATGAGCCCGGCGGAAAACGCTCTTCCAAAAGTCGCGCCGCCGATGCTGAAGCGTTCGTTTGCAGGCAGGTTATCGTCTGTCCATTGTCCCGCGGCGTTGAGCGTCACACGAATATCGTCGGCGAGCTTTTGCGTCAGGGACGCATCAATGCGCGATTTGAAATATTCCGGCTCGCCGATGAGATCGGAAACTTCAGCATCGAGAGCAGAGAGCCCCTGTTTCAGCTTTGCAGTTAGCTTGAGGCTGCGCGATGTCCAGACATGCGAATAAACACTTGATAGTCCGATGGCGCGCGTCTGTTCCGTTGCGATCAGCGCGCCAAAAGCGGCGTTGTCGCTGTTGACAACATCAAGCCCCGCGCGAACGGAGAGATTCTGCCTGTAGGAGCGAATGACCGGATAGGAAACGCCCGCAGCGTATAGCTGGGCGTCGCCCTCAATAACGGTTCCGCTTGGCCTCGAGCGAAGTACCGCGGTGCCAAAGTCGGCCCGCGCGCCGTTCGAACCGACGGGCGTCGTGTGCTGAAGCCCTGCATAACGCGAATCCTTGAAGTTTGCAGCGGCCGCCAGTTTCAGCGATGTAAAGTCGCCGTCGCGCAACAGCCGATAGATTTTTCCCTCGGCGTTGAGCTGGCCGTCTTTGACAAATCGCGATGAACGATTGCTGAAACCGCCGGTGACCGTCGATTTTTGATAATCAAGCGCCAACAGGAGCTCGACGCCGCCGGGCTCGGCGCCATACGCAAAAGACGGCGATGTTTCGAGGCCCGGAATGTCGCGAATGAGCGAAAGTCGGCGCTCCAGCGTTTTGCGGGAGAGCGGCTTTTCTCTGGTGAGGCGTTCGGCATAGGCGATGACAGCCATGTGCTTTCGTTTTTCGGCTTCGCCAATTAGGGACACACCGCCGACATGGCCCTCGGCGACGAGGACGCGAACCGCGCCGTCTTCAAAATTTTGTTCGGGAATAACGATCGTGAAAAGCGCGACATTTGAGCGTTCATAGGCGGCGGTCATTGCTGCGGCGAGTTCTTCGAGCGCAGCACGTGACAGCGTCCGGGCGATAAAAGCGCGCGTCGCATCGGCCACGCTCTCCGGGACATCCGTTCCCTCGAATTTGATAGCGCGGATCAGTACAGTCGGCATATCGTCCGGTTTAATGCTGACTGCGACGTTGCCCCCCGATTGGAGCTCTTCCGGCGCTGTCTTCGGCATCGGGCTGCCGATTTCGCCTGGTCTCAGGCGATCTTCGATGGGCTCGGGCTGGCCGCCGGCGCCTGTCGCCGGTGTCAGTAGAAAAAAGAGCGTTCCGGCGAACATGCAAAGGAACAATACTGTCCGCATAAGGAACGCTCTTTTCAGGGAGAGTCGACACTGACTTAAAAAGGGGAGCGACCGGGCGCGGCGTAGGGCAGATGCACGCCCGGTCGCNNGCGAGGCGGCGTTAGCAGCCGCCGCCAAGCAGGCCGCCGACGACACTGCAACCGTCCTCCCCCCCATCGAGGACGCCTTCCGCAGTTTCGCCGAGCGATCCGCCAATCTCGCCGTCGAGCAAGGTTTCACCGCTGAGGCCGCCGTGGAGAATGTCGCCGCCTAAAAGGTCAACGCCGCCTTCCGTTTCGGCGCCGGTGCTGACGGAGATTACGCCTGTCGCACTGAGGCTATTCGTCACCGGATCAATGGCGCCAAGTGCGGGATCGAGAAGCCCCCCGGTTTCACCGGCAAGGCCGTCAATATCGAGATTGACGAGCGTGCCGTCGCTGCCGACTCCAACAGTCAAAAGGTCGCCTGTCGATCCGCTTGCGGACAACGCGCTTGCGCCGATCAGCGGATCCGCCTCCGTGCTGCCGAGCAGAAAGGCTTCGCCAATATTTGCCGTGATGAGCTCGCCTGGCGCAGCGGCAAGTCCGTCAATCAGATACATTTCGCCATTGCCGGTTTGCACAAGTGCATGACCGGTGGCGTCAACGACGCCGACTACCGTTCCGGCAAGCGGGGTTGAACCCGGCAGTTTGCGGTCGACGGCTTTGGCGACTTTGGATCCCTTGCGAGTGACGACATTCACCAGCGTGCCGGTTTTGGTTTCGACGCCTGCGATGATGGGAAGCGTATTTTCAGGATCGCCCGTGTTGGCGAGAAGCCCTGTGCCGCCGAGACCGTTCGGCCCGATCAGGCCGCCGGTGGTGATCATGCCGCCGCCGCCGAGATTGAAATTGCCGTCATCGCCTTGCGGCCCCTGAGGCCCCGGTTCGCCTTGGGGGCCTTGCTCGCCCTGAGGGCCCTGAGGTCCCTGTTCGCCTTGCGGACCCTGCGCGCCATCATCGCCCTTTGCGCCTTGCGGTCCGACTGCGGCGACGCGATGCGTGCCATGAGATGAGCAAGCGGACAATGCAAATGCAGAGCAAACTGCGAGCACCAATGCAATCTTCAGTCGTTTATCCGTATACATGACAAGTCTCCAGTTAGATCGAAATTTGCGGAGACCCGCAAACCTGATGCCAAAGTGATGAAATCTGAGACTAAAGGCTTTGCGTTAAATTCAGTTCAAACAGTACACGGAAATTTTTGATGATATTTCAGACTGAGGAACTCATTTCGTCAAAAAGCAAAATTTTTGAATGTTGCAATCGTTTCATTATGCGCAAGATTGCATAGCTGCGGAGTGTCTCCTGAAAAAAAAGGCAGGGTGCGCGGTGGCCGCGCGCCCTGCCTTTGATAAGTTTGTTGAGGTTGCTTTCAGATTGGCTGAGCTTCTAGTCCTTTCGGGAAATCGAAGTCATGATGCGGAATACTCCGCATCCAGATCCCGATAGATCGCCTCAACGATGGCCAAAACTGGTTGATCAGAGTAATTTTCGCAGAGTTCGACAATATAAGACGATAACGCCTCGCCATCGATGACCGCGATATTTTTCTGTTCAAGCTTTCCGACTTCGGTGTTTTTCCCCGTCATGTAGCCTAAAGCCCAGTTTTCCAGCTCTTTAAGTAACACCACACGCTCCGAAGAGCCTGCGGCCTTCCACTGTTCGGTTAAACTTTCGCATGTTTTTCCGCCAAGACCCGACATTGTGCCGGCCCATGATGGAGCTGCCAAAAATACGCAAGCAGCCACGCCGCACGCTCTCGCAATCGTGCGCATAGTCCCCTCCTTAATGGTCTGCACGAGGAGATTAACTTATGGCCTGATTGAGTACAATGATCTTTAGGCGGCCTTTTCCATATACAAGGAACGACATGGGAAGGGGATTGACACGCCTTCGCTGTCAAAGCGTTCTTTCACTGCTTTGGTCAGCGCCCATTTTACGGGGAAATAGTCGGCGCGCTCGACCCAGACGCGGCAGATAATGTTGACGGAAGAATCGCCAAGACTGTCGACAACGATAACCGGCTCCGGGTCGGATTTCGCGCGCGATTCATTTTCGACCTCCAATTTGATCAGGGCCATCGCCTTGTCGAGGTCGTCGCCATAGGAGACGCCGAAAACGAAATCGACGCGGCGTGTCGGATATCCTGCATAGTTGGTGATGACGTCGTCGAAGATTTTGCCGTTGGGCACGATGATCTTCTTGTTGTCGACCGTCGCCATTTCCGTCGTGAAAAGGCCGATATGTTTGACCGTGCCGGAAACACCCGCCGCTTCTACAAAATCGCCGACGTCAAAGGGCCGAAAGCCGAGCATCATGACGCCGGACGCCACATGACCGAGTGTGCCCTGCAGTGCGAGACCGATAGCAAGACCGGCGGCGCCGATGATGGCCGCAAAGCTGGTGGTCGGTACGCCGAAGATGCCGAGCGTGGTGATGATGACGAGGGCGATCAGACCGTAATGAACAAGACTCGATAAAAATCCGCCAAGCGTATCGTCAATTCGGCCGGTTCGGGAAAACCCGGAAGCGACAATTTTCTTGACTCGACCGGCGACCCACAAACCAACGACAAGCACCACAAGCGCGCCAATAACGCTCGGCAGGAACGCTACGGCTTTTTCAGCCAACCCTTGAAAGAATGTGAAGGCGAAGTCGATGTTTCCTGAAGCCTGTTCGCCGCTTGCTGCTGTTTGCGCCGTATCCTGCATCTAAACCTCTCACGTGCTTATCTTAGTTCAACGATAAAATGGCCGAATTGTTCCACACCTGTTAGTTGAACAAAGCGCGCAAAAATACAACCTATCTGATGAAAATCGCGCTGAATCCCGCATTTGGTGCGTAGTTATCCACCACTTCACCGGCGGCCTTATGCTGTGCGTGAAATTTTGTTGTGTAGTGGAGACAGCTTCCAATGGAGCAATCACCTCGTCTATCTCTTTCTTATGTCGCGCCGAGCCAGGCGCAGAAACACGTCACGGTCAATGAGTCATTTCGTCGGCTTGATACGCTCACGCAATTATCCGTCCTGTCACGAACGATAGCGGCCGAACCTGGAGCGCCCACTGAGGGTGATGCATATATATTGCCGTCCGGCTCGAGCGGTGCTGCGTGGGACAATTATTCAGTAAACAACATCGCCGTTTTTCAGGACGGAGCGTGGGCCGAGATCGCCGCGTTTGAAGGATTGCGTGCCTGGGTGTCTGATGATGAGGAGTTCATTGTCTTTGATGGCGCATCATGGAACGAAATTATCGGCGCAGCGTCGGGCGTCGCGCAATTCGGCGTAAATGCGACGGCTGATTCTGCAAATCGCCTGTCGGTAAAATCAGACGCCATTCTTTTCAGTCATGATGATGTGACGCCCGGTTCCGGCGATGCGCAGGTGAAGATCAACAAGGCTGCAGCTGGGGATACAGCCTCGCATTTGTTTCAGACGAATTTTTCCGGCAGGGCGGAGTTCGGCCTGACGGGCGATGATGATTTTCATATCAAGATCAGCGCGGACGGCTCAAGCTGGATCGAAGGCGTGATCATCGACAAGGATGACGGCTATGTCAGCTTCGCTGGGCATGTGGGGTTCGGCGGTTCGGCTCCTTCGTCGGCGTATTCCGCAAACTTTTCGTCCGCCGGAGCTGCGATTTCCGGCGCTTCGGTGTTGCGGTCATCAAGCGGCGCCCTGCGCCTCGGAGACAGCGCCGGATGGTCAAGCGTCGACTTGCGTCCTGGCGGCGCGAAAAATGTCGTGGTCTCCAGCGGTGGCGGCGTCACGGTGGGCAATCCGACGGGGGGAGATAAAGGAGCCGGTTCCGTCAATGCGCAGGCGGTTTACGACGATAATGCGCTTTTGACATGTTATGTTTTCGATCAGGCGCTTGACGGCGCTATATCAACGGAAAAATGGGACAGAAAAGTCCCGGACAGAAAGATTTTCGACCGCGATCCTGAAACCGGCGTGGTCCGGCAAGGCGCAACGCTCGAGCGGATTCACGAACCGTTGCGTAAATTCACCGCCCGCATTGGCGGGGACCACGATCCCCTTACGCTAGACGGTTATGCACGGCACTGGCGCGAAAAACGCCATCTTACGTCGCTACCGAATGAGGCGGCGTTCGATCCGGAAGAAGGGATGCCCGCGGGCGCGTGGATACAAAGGCTCGTCGAGACCGTCGAAATACAGGCAGTGCTGATCGAAGCCCTTAACCAGCGGATAAAAACGATTGAGGCGGGCGGCGATGTCAGGCCGGCTTAAAAGTCAGCGCAACGCCGTTGTTGCAATATCGAAGGCCCGTCGGATCCGGACCATCCTTGAAAACGTGGCCCTGATGGCCGCCGCAGCGGGCGCAATGATATTCGGTTCGCGGAAGAACCAGTTTGAAATCGGTCTTCGTGCCAAGCGCGCCGGGAATGTAATCCCAGAAGGACGGCCATCCCGTGCCGCTTTCGAATTTTGTCTCGGACTTGAAAAGATCAAAGCCGCATCCGGCGCAGGCGTAAATTCCTTCGCGCTTCTCGTTGTTGAGCGGGCTCGTGCCGCTGCGCTCCGTCGCTTCGCGGCGAAGGACGGCGTATGCTTCAGGCGAGAGGCGGTCTTTCCATTCGGCATTGGAAAGCTGCCATTTTTCGTAATCGGGGATGCTCGATGGATCGGGATCTTTCGCCATGACTTGTTCCTTTGTCTGCACGCCGCAACCGGCCGCCGCGCTGAGAACGCCAAGGGTCAGATGGCGCCGGGTCAATCTGGTCATAACGCAATTCTCTCGTGGCTTCGACTAACGCTTTGCTCGTCATGTAACGCGAGACACGGTCAGAAGGAACGCGCAACGAGTTCACAAACCGGCGCCAGCAAGAGCAAAAGCCCCGCATTGCGGTTCGATTTGAAAAGGGTCAAGCAATTGTGACCGTCATGAATGTCGAGTTTTCGCCATTGCCAAACGAAATGCGCCGCCGCAGGGATAAGTCCGATGAAATAGGCGGGGCCGGCGTCGATGAGCGCGCCGGCAAGCGCAAAGAAGAGGAGCGTCATCAAAAGAAAACCGCCAAGCCAGGGTTTCGTGTGTTCGCCAAGCTTCAGCGCAGCGGATTTGACGCCGATCAGGATGTCATCGTCCTTGTCCATATGGGCGTAGATCGTGTCGTAGGAAAGCGTCCAGAAAATACCTGCGGCGTAAATGGCGAAAGCTTCGGCGCGCAGCGTTCCGGCGGCGGAGGCGAACCCGACAAGCGCGCCCCAGTTGAAAGTGAGCCCAAGCCACGCCTGCGGCCAGTAGGTGATGCGCTTCATGAACGGATAGGCGGCGACCAGCATGAGCGCGGCGAGGCCAGTGAAAATTGCGAAACGGTTGAATTGCAGGAGCACCGCAAGCCCGATGAGACAGAGACCAATGAGCAGCGCCCATGCCTGTTTCACCGTTACGGCGCCGGCGGGGATCGGGCGAAGCGCCGTGCGTTCGACTTTTGCGTCAATGTCTTGATCAACAATGTCGTTATAGGTGCAGCCGGCGGCGCGCATCACATAGGCGCCGATGGCGAACAGTGCGCCATGCCACAAGGATATGAGGCCGCCGGCGCCGTCTGCATTTGCGAGCGCCAACCCCCACCAGCATGGAATGAGCAGCAGCCATACGCCGATAGGCCGGTCGGCGCGCATCAGCCTGAGATAAGGCTTTACGGCCTCGGGCGCGCGGTCGACCCAGCTATTCGGAATGGCGTCAGGCGTTGCCTGGCTTTGGGCGGCGGACGGGTTGGTCATAACCATTTATTCTTGACCTATTCATGGCTGACAGGTCAAACGGCGAAATGACGCAAAATCTACTATTCATATGTACTCAAAACAAATTTCGCAGCCCTACTGCCGAAAACGTATTTTCTGCATTCGAGGGGCTAGAATGCGATTCCGCGGGCTTAGCTGTAGATGCAGCAGTTTCTTTGTCTCCAGAACAAATCGAGTGGGCAGATATAATCTTTGTAATGGAGAAAACGCATCGAAATAAGCTCACCAAGAAGTTTCGAAAATATCTAAACGGGAAAAGGGTTATTGTTTTAGGTATACCGGACGAGTTTGAATATATGGACGATGACCTCGTCAAACTTTTACATGCAAAAGTGCCCCAGTTTCTGAGATGATTCCACGCCTTTACATTGATGCGCCGCTGGAAACCGGCGCTGCAGCGCCGTTGAGCGAAGCCCAAGCGCATTACCTGAAAAACGTGCTGCGCCGTTCGGCGGGCGACGAGGCGCGGCTGTTCAACGGACATGACGGCGAGTTTGCTGCGGCAATCGCCGAGCTGAAAAAGAAAGGCGGCGTTGTCGCCGTAAAAGGCAAAACCCGCGAGCAGGAAATAGAACCTGAGCTCGCCCTCTATTTTGCGCCCGTAAAACGCGGGCCTCTTGAAACGATCATTCAGAAGGCGACGGAAATCGGCGTGGCGCGCCTTTGTCCTGTGATCACCGAACGCACCGTTGCGCCGAAAATGAATGTCGAAAGGCTGCAGGCGATCGCCATTGAGGCCGCCGAACAATCGGGCAGGCTGACGGTTCCATCCGTGGACGATCCGATGAAATTGGCGCGCCTATTGGATGCGTGGCCGGAAGGCAGGCGGCTTTTGTTCTGCGACGAGGCGGGCGATGACGAACGCGAAGAATGGGGCGGCCGTGAAGGCCGCGCGACGCCGGTGTTAGAAGCGCTAAAGGATATGGATAGCAAAGCTGGGGGGTGGGCTGTGCTGACCGGGCCAGAAGGCGGCTTCACGCCGGAAGAAAGAATGGTGCTGCGCTCGAAAACTTTCGTCACGCCCGCAACGCTTGGCCCCCGCATTTTGCGCGCCGATACGGCGGCGATTGCGGCGCTGACCCTGTGGCAGGCGGCGTTGGGAGACTGGCGCAATTCGTGATGTCGCGAAGCCGTGATGTGATCGAGGCTTGGCCTTTCGCGAGCGTCGCGATAGAGCCAACACGACGGGCGTAAGCGCGACGGGCTGGGAGAAGAAAAATTGACGACCGCCAAACCATCAACGGGCGATGCGCCGCGCATTGAATCGAAAGACCAGCTTATTGCGCATTTGGCGTCTGGTTCCAAACCGAAAAATCAATGGAAGATCGGCACAGAGCACGAAAAATTCGTGTTCTGTAGAACGAATCTCAAACCGATTCCTTATGAGGGCGCGGCGGGGATTCGCACGATCCTTGAAAAGCTGAGCGCGGAAACGGGCTGGGAAATTATCGCTGAGGAAGGCTTGCCCATCGGCCTCAAGGGCGAGGGCGCGAGCGTGTCGCTCGAACCCGGCGGACAGTTCGAGCTTTCCGGCGCGCCGCTCGACAATGTGCATCAGACCTGCGACGAGGTGCACCGGCATCTCGATGCGGTGAAGAAAGTTTGCGACCCGCTCGGCGTCGCTTTTCTTGGTATGGGCTTTGCGCCCACATGGACGCGCGATGAGGCGCCGAAAATGCCGAAGGCGCGCTATGACATCATGCGCCGTTATATGCCGAAAAAAGGCTCGCTCGGTCTCGACATGATGCACCGGACCTGCACGGTGCAGGTCAATCTCGATTTCTCATCCGAAGCCGACATGGCGGCGAAGTTCAAAACGTCGCTGGCGCTGCAACCGATTGCAACCGCGCTGTTCGCCAATTCCGGATTGGTTGAGGGCAAAGATTCCGGCTACGCATCATGGCGCGCGCATATCTGGACCGACACCGATGCTGATCGCACGGGCCTGTTGCATTTTGTTTTCGACGATGGGTTCGGTTTTGAGCGCTATGCCGATTACATGCTCGATGTGCCGATGTACTTCGCCTACCGGAACGGCGATTACGTGGACGTCGCGGGCGAGAGCTTCCGCGACTTCATGGCCGGAAAGCTGCCGCAGCTGCCCGGGGAGACGCCGCATATGGGCGACTGGGGCGACCACATTACGACGGCCTTTCCGGAAGTCCGCCTGAAGCGTTTCCTGGAAATGCGCGGCGCGGATGGCGGGCNNAGACGGTTTCGGTTTCGAGCGTTATGTGGACTACATACTCGATGTCCCGATGTATTTCGTGCGCCGCGATGGAAAATACATCGATGCGGCGGGGCAGTCGTTCCGCGATTTTCTGAAGGGGGAACTTCCCGCCGCGCCGGGCGAGATTCCGACCATGGACGACTGGGATGATCATCTGTCTACGGCGTTTCCCGAAGTGCGGCTGAAAACATTTCTCGAGATGCGCGGCGCTGACGGCGGCCCCTGGGCTCGCATATGTGCGCTGCCCGCATTTTGGGTAGGATTGTTGTATGATGATGACGCGCTCGCCGCCGCGTGGGACGTGGCGAAGGACTGGACGACGGAAATGCGCGAGCAGTTGCGCGATGACGCCGCAAGATTCGGGTTGAAAGCGGAAGTTGGCGGGCGTTCGGTGCGGGAAGTGGCGCTGGAGGTGTTGGAAATATCAAGAGAGGGTCTTCGGCGCCGCAATCGCATGGGCAACCTCAAGGAAGATGAAACCACCTATCTCGATCCGCTGGTAAAGATCGCAAAAAGCGGCGTCACCATGGGCGAATATACGGTGCGGATGTTCGACGAAGAACTGAACCGCGACGTCAAGCGCCTGTTTGAAGAGTGTAAATATTAAAAGCGCTCACGCATTTGCGACTTTCATATCTTGCTCAGGTCGCCACATGGGGCGCGAAGCAACGAACAGGAAGCATTGATGATATCGAATGCTGAATATACGCCGCCGAAAGTCTGGGTCTGGGACAAGGAAAGCGGCGGCAACTGGGCGAGCATCAACCGGCCCATCGCCGGCGCCACACATGAAAAAGAATTGCCCGCCGGCAAGCACCCCTTGCAGCTTTATTCGCTCGCGACGCCGAACGGCGTAAAGGTGACGGTGCTGCTTGAGGAGCTTCTGGAAAAAGGCGAGGCGGGTGCGGAATACGACGCCTATCCGATTAGGATTTCCGATGGTGATCAGTTCGGCAGCGGGTTTGTTGAGATCAATCCGAATTCGAAAATCCCGGCGCTGGTGGACAGATCCGGCGACAACCCGGTGCGGATTTTCGAATCCGGCGCCATTCTTTTGTATCTTGCGGAAAAGTTCGACGCGTTTTTGCCGTCCGATCCGGCGTTGCGGGCCGAGATGCTGTCATGGCTGTTCTGGCAGATGGGCTCCGCGCCTTATCTCGGCGGCGGGTTCGGACATTTTTACGCCTATGCGCCGGAAAAATTCGAATATCCGATCAATCGTTTTGCCATGGAAGTAAAACGCCAGCTCGACGTGCTCGATAAGAACCTGATGGATCGCCGCTTTATGACCGGCGATGATTACACCATCGCCGATATTGCAATCTTCCCGTGGTATGGCGGGCTTGCGCGCGGCGTGCTTTACGATGCGGAGGAGTTTCTTCAAGTTCGCGAATACAAAAACGTCGTTCGCTGGGCGGAGGAAATCGCCGAGCGCCCTGCCGTGAAACGCGGGCGCATGGTCAACCGCACATTCGGCGATCCTGAAACGCAACTGCATGAGCGTCATGACGCAAGCGACTTTGAAACAAAAACGCAAGACAAGATCGCCGCAGAGTGACGGAGAGGGCCTGCTGCGTCTTGATGTTTTCGGCGATACGTCCGGCGCTTGCGCGGCGCTCGCAAGAAAAGACGCCGTGCTGGCGCGCGCGCTTGACGCTATTGGCGAGCCATACATTCGCCGCCGGCCCGGCGGGTTCGAGGCGCTCTTCCGCATCATCGTCGAGCAGCAGGTCTCCGTCGCCAGCGCGCAGGCGATCTGGGGGCGTTGTCTCGAAGGTATGAGGTCCATGACGCCGGCGGCGGCGCTTCGCCAGGGTGAAGACGGCTTGCGCGGCTTCGGTTTGTCGGGACCGAAAATCCGCTATGTGCTGGCGCTTGCAAATGACGTCAAAAGCAACCGGCTTGACTTTGATGCGCTCGCGGAAATGAGCGATGAAAACGCCGCGCTGACGCTGCAGAATATCACTGGAATAGGCCCGTGGACATCGGCGATCTATCTCCTCTTTTGCGAGGGCCGCGTTGATATCTGGCCGCCCGGCGATGTGGCGCTCCTCGGCGCTTATTGCGCCGGGCGCAAGCGCGGGCCCTATCCCGCGATGAAACAGTTTGACGAAAAAGCGCAAAAATGGGCCCCTTACCGGGGCGTCGCCGCGCATATTCTGTGGACTTACTATGCGCATCTGCGCGGCCGCGAGCCGATTTGACCGCGCGTTTTAACCCTGTTGCGAAAATATCGCCTATTTGTTCAAAATTCTGTCATGCAGAATCAGCTATAGGATTTACCCACAGGGTTTGGTTATAATTCCGGTCCAGCAGGGAGTACCCGCTTTCAGGTTATTGCGTAGGCATTTTGGGTTGACTGATCTTTATGTGCGGAGGCGGCGCTCATGACCGTCGCGCTGCGCACCCCTGATGCCTGTCCCGCACTTGTGCTGAATGCGGACTTTCGCCCTTTAAGTTATTTTCCGTTATCGTTGTGGTCGTGGCAGGACGCGCTGAAGGCCGTCTTTCTGGATCGCGTCGATGTCGTCGCGCAATATGACACGAAAGTGCACAGTCCGACTTTCGAAATGCGCCTGCCGTCAGTGGTGTCCTTGCGCAGTTACGTCAATCATGCGCGCACCCCGGCGTTCACGCGGTTCAATGTTTTCCTGCGCGACAGTTTCACCTGTCAGTATTGCGGCGGTGCGGCGCGGGATGCGCTGACGTTCGACCATGTCGTTCCGCGTTCGCAGGGAGGGCGCACGACCTGGGAAAACATTGTCGCCGCCTGCAGCGGTTGCAACATCAAAAAGGGCGGGCGCACGCCGCGCGAAGCAAAGATGTTTCCCGCGCGCGAGCCGGAGCGACCGACCATGTTTGAGTTGAACGAACGCGGCCGGGCCTTTCCGCCTCATTACCTGCATGAAAGCTGGCAGGATTTTCTGTACTGGGATTCCGAGCTGGAACCTTAATCCCTCGTCACTTGTTCGCGATATGGCCGGTTTGTGCTGCGGCGCGCCGTGGCTTATAATCCGCTTTGTCGTTTTCGGGATTTCAAGGGGTTCTCCAGATGTCGGAAAAATATCGCGTACTTAATCACACGGTTACGATGTCTCGCCGCGAATTCGCCAAGGCGGCGGCGGCAGGCAGTATCGTCGTTCTTGCGCCTGGCTGCGAAACGGTTTCACAGGCGTTTACGCCGTCGCGGGACCAGATGGCGCAACTTGCCGGCTCTGCATGGACGGATCTCAAGTCGAAACAGCCCACGACCAACGACACGCGATACACCTCGCGCGTTCAACGCGTGATGCCGAAAATTATAACCGCTGCGGGTGAAAGTCCGGCCGGATGGGAAGTGGAGGTGTTCGCGTCGAAAGATCTCAACGCATTTGCACTGCCCGGCGGCAAGATCGGTTTTTACACCGGCATTCTCGACATCATGGAAAACGATGCGCAGATCGCGACAGTGATGGGCCACGAAGTCGCTCATGTGAAATTCAACCACGCCGGCCAGCGATACGGCCGTACGGCGGCGGCACAGGCAGGTCTTGGCGTTGCGCAGGTGGCGCTCGGCGACGGTCAGGGATCGCAGGTTGCGTTGCAGGCGCTGGGGCTCGGCGCGCAATATGGCGTCATCCTGCCGTTTTCGCGCCAGCATGAACTCGAAGCCGACCAGTATGGTCTGCGCTTCATGCATCGCGCCGGTTACGACGTCGATCAGGCGGTGCGTTTCTGGGAGCGGATGTCGGCGCAGAAATCTGGCGAGCCGCCGGAAATTCTGGCGACCCACCCGAATGATGCGACCCGCATCGCCCGGCTGAAACAGGAAATCGCGGTCCTCAAGGGCGGGGCTTAACGCCAGCCTTCCAAGACTCACAACCCACAACCTTCACATGCGGATCAGAGCAGGCTAATAACGCAGTATAGTATTACGAATCGGAGTAATGACGATGCGGCTTGTCGTAGGCTTTTTGACATCTATTTTTGTCAGCCTTTCGGGCGTTTTGGCGCAACCTGATCTGGGGCTGGAGTACGGCTCATACGCCGTCGGATTCCGATCCTATCACTTTGTTGACGACAGCCGCGATGTTTGTCCGGATGAAGTTGAAGCGTGTGAAGTTTCGGGACGTCCATTGCGTGTTTTTCTATGGTATCCGGCAGTCGAAGATACTGGTGCGCCAATGAAGCTGGGCGACCTTGCTGAGATTGGCGGCAGTCCGACTGAGTATGTCGAGTTTAACGACTTTCAGAACAACAGAATTATCCGCGCATTTTCGGGTCAATTTTTCTTTGAGCAAGTAGAGGAGGAAAAAACGAAAAAGGCCGAAGCGTTGCGCGCAACCAAGATGAAATCGTCTAAGGCAGGCGAGGATGCGGAAGGAAAGTTCCCGCTTTTAATTCACGCTGTCGGCAGCGGCTCTCATCAAATGGAATTCACCTTTTTGTGGGAATACCTGGCGAGCCATGGATATATTGTCGCCGTACCGGGGCAATTTGGCGAAGATATCACATCAACGGGAGTGCGGTTTGATAATGGCAGCGTTCAAGGTGTTGCTGAAGACTTGCTTTTTGTTGAATCGCAACTTCTGGAAAAGGGCATTGCAATTGATAAAAACAAGATAGGTTATATGGGGCACAGCTGGGGAAGCGTTCCGGCAGTTTCAGCGAGTCTCCAGCACAAGCAGCACCCTCCGGTCGTCATGCTTGACGGGTCAGTCAACAATCAGAGAGGCGCCGCTTTTATAAAAGAGTCGCCCATATTTGACGGCGACGGTCGCGATCTGAACATGCTGAATCTTATGACAACGAGACGGGATGATTTGGATTCGTCAGGCTTGGAGCGGTTTGACCAGGCGTCGATACGCTCATGGCGGGTTCATGATGGATCTCATTTTGATTTTCAAAACTGGGGGATCTTAATGAACATTTTTGGAGATACAGGCTCTCCAGCCCTTGGAAAGCGTTCGGTTGAACGCGGCGCCGCCATTGGACTGTCGGCGATCAGACTGACGAAGGATTTCTTTGATCTAACGCTGCGAGGCGACGAGAAGGCCTTGGAAAATATTGAGCGTGGCTATGATCTGAAGTCAGGCGACACCGTTTACGTTGAGCAGCTTCCGGCTAATTGAGCCGGGATTTCAAGGTTTTAAAAGCAGGAAATTGCGACTTGAAATGCGCTTTATCCGCGCGTAGGTTCCGCGCCTTCTCGAGACGGATGCCGCCTTAGCTCAGTTGGTTAGAGCGCTAGATTGTGGATCTAGAGGTCGGTGGTTCGAGACCACCAGGCGGTACCATTTCAACCATCGAGCTTTATTGAGGACAATATGCGCCCGCATCGACCCAGGCGGCGGTGAGCGCGCCGAAGGTTTCCTGATCGCCGGGGGCCGGGGTTCGTCCTTCGCCCGGATGCCACGCCCAGTTGACCAGATGATCGCGGCTGTTGTGCTCGATCAGGTCTTCAAGCGAGCGCCCGCCGTTCAGTTCCCCATTCTTAATCTGTGAGCAAATTTCTTCGACGCTCGATCCCTGCCAGCCCATGGATTCCGGCGGCAGATGCCAGGGTGATGCGCCGGGGATTGAACCTTCCATGCTGGCGAACTCGACATTCTCCTGACCGTGACAGGTCGAACATTCCATGCCGGCAGCGCCGAGGCCCGCAGGTCCGCGAATGACCGGCGGCTCGTGCGCGGTCATAGCGTCGCCCTGCGTTGGTCCGCCCGATTTCGGATGGCAATTGGCGCAACGCGGGTGAGAGATGACCTTGTTCATTTCGCCAAAGATCGCCGCGGCGCGCTCGCTCGCGTCCGTTATTCCTGCGAAAGCGGCGGGGGTTTTCAGCCCGTTCACTTCCATCGCATTAGAAGCGGCCGATGACTCGCCGTCTTCTTTTTTGCCGCACGCGGCAAGGGCGATTGCTGCCGATGTAACAACCAGAAGCGGGAGAAGTCTGTTCTTGCGCATCGTTCTTCTCCTTTACGCCTGGAGGTCTTTGATCATGGGAAGGTTTCGCGGCGTCCGGCCGGTCAGCCTTCGAACCGCGTTCGCAACGGCGGGCCCGATGGGCGGCACGCCCGGTTCGCCGACGCCGGTGGGCTGCGCGCTTGATGGAATGATCTCGACTTCCACATTCGGCATCTCGCTGATCCGAAGCGAGCGATAATCGTGGAAATTCGATTGCGTCACAGCGCCGCCTTCGTCGAGCGTCAGTTCGTTGAACAGCACCGCGCCGAGCCCGTAGCCGATTCCGCCTTCCATTTGCGCCTTGACGATTTCCGGATTGACCGCGACGCCGCAATCGACAGCGCACCAGACATTGTGCACGCGCGGCGTTCCGTTCTCAATCGAGACTTCTGCGACTTGCGCCACGTAGGAGCGGAAGGATTCGACCGCTGCGACGCCGAATGCGCGGCCGTCCGGCGCAGCGCGGCCCCACCCGGCCATATCGGCGGCTTTTTGCAAGACAGCCGCGAGGCGCGCATGTTCTTCGCCCATGAGCGCAAGGCGGCCGGCGACCGGATCCTTCCCTGCTTTTTCGAGAAGCTCGTCAATAAATGTCTCGACGGCGTAACCGGTGTGGGTGTGTCCGACCGAGCGCCACCACAAGGTCGTCACCGGATTGTTGACGATGTGTGCTGAGCTTTTGAAGTTCGGCACGCTGTAGGGAATGGGCGCCGCGCCTTCGACCATGGTCGCGTCAAGGCCGTTCTGGATCATGCCTTCAAACGGCGAGCCAGCGAGGAACGACTGCGCGGCGATGGTTTGCTCCCATACGGAGATATTGCCGTCCGCATCGAGCCCGCCGCGCAGGCGATGCACCGTCAGCGGACGATAATAACCGCCCTGAATATCGTCCTCGCGCGTCCACATCAGTTTCACCGGCGTCTGGCCGCCGGCGGCCATGAACGCGGAAGCGAGTTCGACCGCGAAATGCGACGTCGGTTGCGCGCGCCGGCCGAAACTGCCGCCGGCGAGCATGGTGTTGAGCTTCACTTTGTCCGGCGTCAGGCCGCAGGTTTGCGCGATGGCCATATGGTCGCCGGTCTGAATCTGGCTGCCCATCCAGACTTCGACCCCGCCGTGTTCGTCGCGTTCGATGACGCCGTCGAGCGGCTCCATGGGCGCATGAACGAGATAGGGAAACACATATTCCGCTTCGAGCGTGGTGGCTGCGGAAGCGAGCGCTCCAGCGGCGTCGCCTGTGTCTCCGGCGATGGCCCCGGCGTTTTTGACGGCGTCGATGCGCTCCTGTGCAATCGCATCGGACGAGCGTTTCTCCGCAGCGCTGTCATCCCATGTGATATCGAGCGCCTTGCGGCCCTTGAGCGCCGCGTAAGTGTTTGTTGCATAAACAGCGACGGCGTCGCCTACCTGTTTGACGTCTTCAACACCGGCAATCTGAAGTGCGTTCGATGCATCGAATGACGCAGGCTTCGCGCCGAACTTTCGCGGATGCGCCGAAACAACCGTGAGCATGCCGTCGCGATAGACGTCCAGACTGAAGATCGCTTCGCCGGTCGACTTCGCGCCAGTGTCGAGCTTCGGCACGTTCTTGCCGATATAGGTAAATTGATCCGGTGTTTTGAGCGTCGGATTT
>DGNI01000140.1:0-1894 GCA_002388885.1 Parvularculaceae bacterium UBA4496
TCATCCCAGATCGAAACGCCGTGCTCTTTCAGATAGCGAATATTCGTATCGCCCGCGAGAAACCACAGTAATTCGTGCACGATGGATTTCGTATGCAGCTTCTTGGTGGTGAGCAGCGGAAACCCCTTGCCGAGATCGAACCGCATCTGATGGCCGAAGACGGCGCGCGTGCCGACGCCCGTGCGGTCGAGGCGTTCATCGCCCGCATCGAGGACGCGCTGCAGCAAATCGAGATATTGACGCATTTATTACTCGCGAATCGGTGTTTCCGCCTTCAGTCTAGCGGACAGGCCTCACCCGCCAAAAGGCTGAAGGCCAACCGCTTTTTTCCCCAAGCGTTGCCGTGCTAGGATCGGCGCTGAAGGGGCAACGACGAGGGTACGATGAGTATAGCCGAAAACGGCCGCGCGCGCGGCGCCGGAAAAGGGCTCGCCCTGCCGGGCCTCATTATCGGCCTTCTCACCGGCCTCGCCGTCTATGGGGTGGTCGAATACTGGATCGACGGCAACGACGATGCGCCGCTGGGGATCACCTCCCTGTTTTTCATCATGACCACGTCCGCAGCTTATCTTCTGCTCGCCGAGGCGGGCGGATTTCTGAAAGCCGTTGGCGGCGCGTTGCTGATCGCCGCACTGCTGGTGGCTCCCGATTATTTCATGGCGAGCGCCGCTGGAAACGAGATCGACAACCTTTCCGAATTTCCAAGCCTCTTTTGGTTTCTCGCCGGCCGCAGTCTTGCGGCGTATATTCTGGTGACGCTTGTGAAGGCGAGTTTCGACAGCGGCGCGCCGCCCGCTTACGCGGATGTTTTCTTTCACGGCATGACCATGCCGCTGATCGCTGGCGGCGCGAAACTGATCGCCCTGCTCGCCGTCATCCTGCTGTTCGCGTGGGCGTATTTGCTGAAAGCGCTCGACGTCAATTTCTTCAACGCATTGTTTCAGGAGCCGTGGTTTCTTTTGCCGTTCATGGGCGCCATTGGCGGACTTTCCATCGCGCTGATGCGCGGGCTTCAGTCGGTGCTTGGCGCGCTGCGTTACGTGTTGCTGCTGCTCTGCCGGATTTTGATGCTGATCACGGCCGTGTTCACCGTCACGCTGTTGCTGGTGCTCGCCATCAAGGGCGTCGCCCCGGTTTTCGACCGGCCTTATCCGAGCGCATGGATGATGGGCCTCGCCCTTGTGGGCATGCTGATTTTCAACGGCGTCTATCAGAATGGCGAAGCGGGTCCGCCGCCGCTCTGGTTGCGCCTGCCAGCACTGATCACACTGATCGGGTTCCCTATTTATGCGATGATTGCCTTCTACGCATTCTGGCTGCGCATCGGCGATTTCGGCCTCACTCCGCCGCGGATTACAGGGCTCGCCATCAACGCCCTCATCGCCGCCTATTCCGTCGTTTGCATTGCCGGTCTTGTGACCGAACTCAACTGGCGCGGCAAACGCTGGATGCCGCTTGTGGGATCGCTCAACACGATGATGGCGGCGCTATGGGTTGTTGTTCTGGCAGCGCTTGCAACGCCGCTGGTGAATCCGTGGGCGATCAGCGCCAAAAGCCAGTACGCTCGCGTCGCCGACGAACGCGTCACAATCGAGGAATTTGACTTCGGCTACATGCGTTTTGAACTCGGAAAATACGGCGACCGCATGCTCGAAAAAATGCTCGCGCTGGAAGATCATCCCGAGATCGGCGCCATTCGCGACGGCGTCAAACGCGCGCGCTCGGCGAAGAGCTATTGGGAATACAAAAATCCGGGAATTGTCGAAGCGTTGCCCGAAGAGACGACTGAAAACTAAACTCAGCCCTCTTTGCTGATCATGTGGATTTTTCGGCTGGGGCCGTTGTAGTCCTCAACCCCTTGTGCGATCGCATAACAGGCAAGCCGCACCGCGCG
>DGNI01000140.1:1912-62602 GCA_002388885.1 Parvularculaceae bacterium UBA4496
CGTAATACTGGATCATGCGGCGTTTCAATCCGAGAAGATGCGCTGCGTCTTTCTGGGACAAGCCAAGTGTCTTGCGCCACTTCCTGAAGTCGCCGGCTTCCATTTTCATCGCCCCGGGGCCTCGCACGAGTTCCATGCCCCAGCGCACATACTGCACGGATGTAACAGAATCTTGACAGGAAGCGGCTTTTTTCGCCCAGCCCCCCAAGGCCTTTAAATTTTTACCCTCTGCACCTATATTCTCCCTGTCCGCGCAAGCGGACTATGGCGATANNCGATAAATGACGCGTGTAATAACCGTATCGGACCCGGGGGCGGTACCCGGCGGCTCCACCAAATCCCCTCTCCCGCTGTTAGCGATGGGAGGTTTTGACGGGGCCGAAATAGGATCGACGAGCGTCTAAAGACGATGTTTTTGCCCGGTTTGCCTCCGTTATTTGGCTAAACTGAATAGTTGCTAATGACAACAATTCGGAAGGGCTCGCTCTTGCTGCTTAATGCAGCGGGGTAACCCGAACACTTGAAGTCCTGATGCCATCCAAGCGTCAGGCGGGGCCCGGGGGCGCCTGGCAACAGAAGCCCCCATTTTCTATGATTGATAGTCAGACGTCAGGCCGCTGCGTCACGATACGTCTCACGCCCCCTGTAATAACTAGCCCGCCTTCGCGGGCGGGCGCCTGGCAACAGAAGCCGGGACTTTCTTTTTTTACAAACATCAGTCTGAATTCGTAGCTCAGGCGCCGGGATTCTAAGAATCGCGCCCCTATGGGCGCGGGGGCGCCTGGCAACAGAAGCCCCCATTTTCTATGATCGATAGTCAGACGTCAGGCCGCTGCGTCACCACGCCGGTCACGCCTTGTTTCGATATTTAGCCCCCTTTGGGCCCCGCCGCCGAGGGGCGGCGTAATATTATTTGCGGGCCTTCGCCCGCGGGGGCTCCAGGCAACAGAAGGCGGGGATTCTTTTTCAAGACTGCGATTCGCAGAGAGTTGCCCCCGCTCTTGCTGGCGTTGGCGGGACAAGGCCGCTAAAAGAAGTCTTTGTCGAGAAAATCAAAAGGCGCGTACCCCCGTGAGCGAAGACATCGAACTTGATTACAGCGACCTCATTCAGGAAGCGCAAAAGAAGGCCTATCGCTTTTTGATGCGCGATGTCCTCAACATTGTCGCGGAAATCGGCGATGCGCCTGGCGAGCATCATTTTTTTATCGAATTCCTTACAGGCGCGCCGGGCGTCATCATTCCCGACCATCTGAAAGAACAATATCCGGAGCGGATGACTATTGTTCTTCAGCATCAGTTCGAGGATCTGACCGTTTCCGATGTTCAGTTTGGGGTAACGCTCTGGTTCAAGAGCAGGGAATCGCGCCTTGAGATTCCCTTCGACGCCGTCACGCAATTTGCAGATCCGAGCGCGCAATTCGGTGTGCGATTCGATGCCGAGGACGCTACCCAAACGCCAGACGCGGCATCCCCCGACAATGCCGCCCAAAACCAGACGGATGGGGCTGAGGCAGAAGTCAACGAAAAACCCGAAGAACAGAAGAAACCGGGCGACGGCGCCGACATTGTCAGTCTCGACGCGTTCCGCAAGAAATAATTTTATTCTTTTGCGTGGACGACGGCGCGATCGTCTCCGTAAAGGCGTTCCCATCCGGACATCTTGTCTAGCAGTTTAACCCGCCCGTCCCGCGCTGGGTAAATTGACCAGCTGATATCGTATTTTTCGATATGATCCTTGAGCATCTCTTCGCCGCCCGCAAGGCGTGTCTGGTTGATCTCTTCCACAAATCCATTCTGAAAGAGCCTGTCCGCGCGGCCGTCGACAAATGTCGGAATACGTTCATAGATGAGCGCGCCGCCATAACCATAATAGTTCATGACCTTGCCGCTGACGCCTGCTGCGCGCGCCGCCTCGATCGCTGCAACAGGATAGGTTTCCGCCGGCGTCCAGTCTGCATGTCTTCCCGCGAATACGAATGCAAAAGCAGTAAGCGCCGCTGTCACGATCAAAAACGGACCAGACAGAATTGCAAAGGCGCGGCCGAGTTCCGTGGTTCCGGCTTTATCCTTCCAGCGTTCATATGAAATCCACTTTATTTGAGCGCCGGCGCCATCAGCCAGCAGCAGCGGAGTCAGCAGAAAAAACAGATACATGAACCGGAAATGGGTGAGATACATGTGCAGAAGAAAGCATAAAAAAATCACAGTAAAGATGTTGAGCCGCAGCCGCCCAAGCGCAAATAAGCCGATGAGGCCAAGGATTACGAGTTCTCCGGCAACGTCTTTCTGGGCGGAAAATGCGCGCCATTCGCTGATGTAAGGCAGCGCCTCGCTCTTGGCGACAACGATCGTCGACCAGATCGCCTCGTACCCGTAAGGATGCACCATGGCGGCTACCGGACAAAGCGCGAGAAAAATGAGCCAGCGATAAGTTTGCGTTGAACGTAACTTTCGATGCCCGTTCAGGAAATACAGAAATGAAAGCCCAGCGACAGCGAACCCGAATGTAAAGCTGCCGTGCATGTTTGCCCACAGACACATAGCCAGAAGTAAGATAAACGACGGGGTTCGATTTTCCCGGGCGGCGCTCCATACGCTGTACACGAACCATATCAGTACGGGCAGCACAATCACATGCGGTCGCGCCCACAAAACTTCGCGGCTCAACATGATCGCCGCCAAAGCGATGACGGCCGCAGTCACCGGGTTCAGTTTCGAGGATAGCGGCCAGTAAACCTGAACGAGCGCTGTCAATAACGCGGCGACAGCAAGCAGGATGACACCGTTCCATCCGCCAGCGCTATGCGCCGCGAAGATCAGCATCTGCGACAGCCATTCCTTTGCGATCCACGGCTCGCCGGCGAATGTGTGGGAATAGGCGTCCACATGGGGAAAGCTTTTTGTCGCCCAGATATCGGCGCCGAGCGTAACGTGCCACAGCGTGTCAGGATCGCGCAGGAAATTCTGTCCGTTACCCAGAAACCCGATACCGGCGGCGATGAGAAGCGCGCAACAGACAAGCAGACGAATCTGCACCGGCGCCATGCTATAAGCGCGCGAGCCGTCAGGTCCGGCGAGCCAGCGCCAGAACCATTGGGGTTTTGCGGTAATTGTCGTGTTCATGCTGGTGGGACGCCCCGCTGTCTACTTGTCACCTTAAGGGGCAATGTTTACCTGAATTTTAAGTGATTTGCGCGCGGACCTTCTGTCTCGCCTTGTCCTCTATCCGGCGCGTGCTACACCCCGCGCCATAACCCGCTAAAGATTGAAAGGCTTCATCCGTGTCCAGCACCCGCACCGAATCAGACAGCTTTGGGGAACTGAAAGTACCTGCGGACAAGTATTATGGCGCCCAGTCGGCGCGCTCGCTGATTAATTTCCCCATCGGCGAGGAAACCATGCCGGCGCCGCTGGTGCGGGCGCTGGGAATCGTCAAGCTGAGCGCGGCCAGAACCAACATGGCGCTGAAATCCTTGCCGTCGAAAACCGGCAAGGCGATCGAAAAAGCCGCGCGCGAAGTCGCCGAAGGAAAGCTGAACGATCATTTTCCGCTCTCTGTCTGGCAGACCGGTTCAGGCACACAGTCGAACATGAACACAAATGAGGTCGTCGCGAACCGCGCCATCGAAATTCTTGGCGGCGTCATCGGATCGAAAGACCCGGTCCATCCGAACGATCATGTGAATATGAGCCAGTCGTCGAACGATACGTTTCCGACGGCGATGCACATCGCGGCGGCGGAAGAAATCAATCATCGCCTGATCCCGGCGCTTGAACATCTGCACGGCGAACTCAGCGCAAAACAGAAAGCTTTTGCAAAAATCATCAAGATCGGGCGCACGCATCTGCAGGATGCTACGCCGGTGACGCTCGGACAGGAGTTTTCCGGCTACGCCGCGATGGTCAAGAATGGCGTCAAACGGGCGAAAGGCGTTCTCCCCGCGCTTTATGCGCTGGCGCAGGGCGGCACGGCGGTCGGCACCGGCGTCAATTCCAAAAAAGAATTCGCAAAAATGTTCGCAGGCGAAGTCGCCGCTTACACGAAGCTTCCCTTCGTTACCGCACCGAACAAATTCGAGGCGCTCGCGACCCATGACGCTATGGTCGAGGCTCACGGCGCGCTCAACGAGATCGCCGTGAGCCTTTTCAAGATCGCCAATGATATCCGTTTGCTCGGTTCCGGCCCGCGCTCGGGGCTTGGCGAGATTTCACTGCCCGAGAATGAGCCCGGCTCATCAATCATGCCGGGCAAGGTCAATCCAACGCAGTGCGAGGCCCTAACTATGGTCTGCGCGCAGGTGATGGGCAACAATGCGACCGTCAGCTTCGCCGGCAGCCAGGGTCATTTCGAACTTAACGTGTTCAAACCCGTCATTGCCTACAACACGCTGCAGTCAATACGTCTGCTTTCCGATTCAACGCGTGCGTTTACCGACAAATGCGTCACCGGCATTGAGGCGAACGAGACGCGCATCAAGTCGCTCATGGAACAATCGTTAATGCTGGTGACAGCCCTCGCGCCCGAAATCGGCTACGACAATGCGACGAAAATCGCCAAGACGGCGCACAAAAACGGGACAACCCTCAAGCAGGAAGCGGTTAAACTGGGCCTCGTCACCGAGAAGGATTACGACCGGATCGTGCGGCCCGAAAAGATGATCAGACCGAAATAACGGCGCGCGCCCGAGCTTCTCTACTAGTTCCTTCCTTGCTACGTGCCGCCGCGCCGTCAGGGCAAGGAAAAAGGAAAGCGCCCGCGAACAGTCCTGCCGTCTGGCGGCGACAGGCTGGATGCTGACAGCTTCCCCCGCAGACGGCAGGGAACCTTACCTTCCCGGAATAGATGAAAAGTCCGGCAACTCTACGATGATCTCGTTCTTCTTCAGAGTTTCGCCGCGCATGAAGCGCTGGATCGCTTCTGTGACTTCCGGCGAAGCCATAAACAGGTTGTGACCCGCATTAACGACCGTGATCATCTGCCGGTTGCGCAGTCCCGACACAGCTTCATGCTGGCTTTCCACATAAGTGCGCCCGTCCAGCGTGCCGCTCAGCACCAGAATCGGCGTGTCGGATACAGGCGCTTTCCGAAATTCATCTCCCAACACAAGCGAAGGATCCACGTCTTCAAGCTCGACCGGCTGATTCAGAAAACTTGCAAGTAAAGAAGTTCGCGCCTGTTCTTCGATCAACTCGCGGCGCTCGGCGCCAGTACCAGAAGATACATCCATGAGAACCGACATCGGTGAATAGGAAATCGGCTCATTCGGCGTATGGAATCGCGAGACCAGCCCAGCCACCGGATCCGTCATTCCTGCGGCGATCGCTCCATAGAGTTGGATTAGCATGGAAGCGCTTTGCGGATCGGATATCATTGCGGATGCGATACGCTGCATGTCCCGGCGGTGAAAAAGATAAGGGCTGGAGCTTCCGTCGCTTTGTGGAATCTGCAGCATCAAGGGCTCTTCTTCCAGTTGAGCATGCACATGACGCATCAATCCGATGATGTCAGAGAACATCTCTTTCGCGGCGGGCTGCGTGTTAATCGCATCCTGAAGTCTTTTGAAGTAAGCGTCGGTCCGCGCGGGAAGTTTAATAGTCTGGTCGAGACCTTCTGCGCTGGCGATAACAATGCGGTCAATATTTGCGTCAATGTCCTTCAATGCGGCCAGCGACAGATGTGAGCCGTAGGAAATCCCCCACAAGGAAATGGCTTCAGCGCCTAGCGCTTCACGCAGCGCATCCAGATCGGCTACGCTTTCCAGCGTATTGTACCCGCGAACGTCAACGCCCTCGCTCTTCCAGAAAGCAAGGCACTCTTTGAACGCCTCTTTCTGCATCTCGAGGAAGGCGCTATCTGATAATTCAGCATCATCCGGAGAATATTGAGACGAGACGCAATTCGGCAAATCATTGGAAGCGCCAGTCCCGCGTTGATCGAAGGCGATGACATCGCCAAATTCCCGCATGGCCATAAATAGTGGAAAACGCCTGCCTTTAGCTGTTTGAATGCCGGAGCCCCCGGGTCCGCCTGCAAGATAGATAATGGGCGGCCCCGCAGCGTCGCCTGTTGCCGGGAAACGCACATATCGTAGCGTCAATATCCGGCTTTGCGGGTTCGCGCGGTTCTCGGGAACGGTAAACGACCCCTCGAATGCAGTGACGCTGTCACCCGATGCTGCTTCAAATGTCATCGGCGTTTCTGTCGCCCGGTCAACCTCCTGCATTACGCCTTCATCAGGGCTGTAGGTGGAACAGGCGCACGCGGCGATAAAGACGAAGAGGCTACAAATTTGCTTCATTACATTTCTCCAGCTATCCCGCTCAAATAAGATAAAACGTAGCCATAATCAGCTGCTTACCTGTCAACGGTAGTGTATTTCGAGCTAAAGGTTCTGTGCGGCGGCGTTAAACAAGTCTACGGTCGGTTGATGCGACACTGGTCTTTTCTCAGTCTGTGTTTTTTGATTATTCTAATCGCTGGAGAAGAAGCCGCGGCGAAACTACCCGCTGTTATTGAAACCGAAAGCGTTATTGTTTGCCCGGCGTCATCAGCAAACGGCGAGCCTCCTGACTTCAATACACCCGGTTGTAAAACCATCCCGGCGACGCAGATCAATCCGCAAAACAGCTTCATCTGGGTAAAGGGCAAAATCACGCTCGAAGAGACCCGGGGCGCCAATGGCGAACCGCTGGCGCTATATGTTCTTGGTAAAATGTCGAGCGACGTTTACCTGAATGGCCGGTACGTCGGTTCCAATGGCAGGCCCGGACCGGATAAACGGTCGGAAATCGCCGGCCAGATGGATGCCGCAATCTATCCGCCGCAATCGCTGTTTCGCATCGGGGACAACGAAATTGTATTCAGGGCCTCGTCCCATCATGGGTTTCTTGATTTGCGCAACCCCATACATGGAATCTTCATTAGCCAGGCCGGCGATATCCATAATACAATCCTCAGAGGTTACTGGCCTTCCCTGTTGACGCTCGGACTGTTTCTTGTCGGAACGCTCTATTTTGCCATCACCGGCGCAAGCCGACGCGACCGCAAACGTGCGCTGACCATCAGCATCATTTGCGCATTCGCTGCAGCGCAATTGCTGGCGGAGGTCTATCGCGGCCTCGCTCCATATGCCTACCCGGTTCACGATCTCCGGCTGATATTAATCACGCTGTTCTCTGCGGGTTTCGGCTTGAGCGTGGCCTACCATGTATTCAGTACGTTTAACTTCCAAAGCATTAGGACAATACTCGCCGGAGTTGCCGCACTGAGTTTAACGGCAATAGCCGCATCGCCCGGTTTTGACATGAAGGCTGCCATAGCCATCATTGTTCCGTTGACAATATCATTGGCGGCAACAGCGGTCCTGTGTTTCAAGCGGCGTCCGCGTGCGTTTTCCTATGTTCTGTCGCTCTTCATCTTTCTGGCGGCAAATATCGCTTTTGCTGATCTTTTTCTTGATGTCCTGTTCTTTTATCTCGTTGCATCTTTCCTTCTATTTTTGTTTGTAGAACAGGGGTTTGCGCTGGTGCGTGAAGCGGAACAGCGGCGCAAAGAACAAGCACGCGCTGAGCGGCTGGAGCTAGCTCTGGAACAGGCGAAAGAACGCGATGAAGCAACAACCATCAATGTAACGAGCGCCGGTAAGATGGAGCGTGTCTGCACTGATCAAATTGCCCACTGCCGCGGCGCAAGCGGATATAGTGAAATCGTCCTTAAAGGCGGGCGCGAGATCCTTCATGCAATAACGCTGGCGGAAATGGAGCAAATTCTGCCAGCTACTTTTCTGCGCGTGCATCGCTCTCATCTCGTCAATACTGCATTTGTCAAATCGCTCAATCGCGATCATGCGGGAACTGGCATGCTAATTCTTGAGGACGGCTCGGAAATTCCTGTTAGCAGGCGCATAATGCCCAAAGTACGAGCTGCTCTGAGTTAATAGCTGAGCAGTTCTGGATGTCCGCTATTGGCGTTTGCCGAACATTCAATTCGACCTCGGCGATTAAGCACGATCTCGCAAAATTAATAACCTTGCCGCCTGAAACCTGAGCCATTTACACTGCCCTCCATGCGAAATCCGACCTCCATGGCAGGTTAACCATCTGTTCTGGACCGGTTCTTGCCTTTAGAGAGACAAGCGGCGTGCGGATAGTCTCGCCGCCACAAGAAAACGACCCATTTTGGCACAAGGACGGAAAACCGATGGCCGACACAAAACCAACCGAGAGCCAGCTCCGGCTTTTGCTCGCGCAATTCCTGTTTGCGCATAATGTTGAAATCGAAACGCTCTACGCCGCGCTCGGCACGGACCTTTCGAACGCCGATTCCGAAGCGGTTTCGCACATGGCCGGCATTATCGACGGCGTGACGCTCGCAACGTCGAAAATCCGCGATCATGGCATCGACAACTGGGCGAAAAACTAAAGCCCTTCCTTTTTTGCTTGCACAGCGCCGCGCGAACCGGTTTCCTCATCGGGGGTGAGGAAGCCGGTTTTTCTTATTTATGCAGAAGCGATCAATAACGCTGAAGGGACACCGCACCAGCATCGCGCTGGAGGCGGAATTCTGGACAGCGCTGGAAGAGCTCGCATCCGCCGCAAACCGCTCCCTGCCCTCGCTTGTCTATGAGATTGACCGCAACAGGTTGAAGCAAAACCCGGCGCCCGGGCTTGCCTCGGCGATCCGGGTTTATGTGTTGAAGCGGGTTTCGAAGGCCGACTAGCTGGCCGTATTGGCCGCCACGTTCATACAGGGACGGCCGAGCACAAGCTGTGCATAAGCGCGGCTGACCTCGTCGGAATAACCGCGCATCATCGGCTTGACCTGCTCGAATTTGTGAACGCCCGCCGCCCGCGCCAGCAATCCGCCAAAGCGCTTGCGCACCGGCGCGCGCATGGGATCGCTCCAGCCGGAAAGCGCGCGCACAAGTTGCAGCCGCGCCCAGAAAGCCCGCGCCGAACCGAGCGTCTGCGCCATTTCTTCTGAGATCAGCCCGGAACGCGCCATCGCCTGCAGCGCTTCGCCGGGTTCGTGATCCTGTACGAACGGATGCGCCGAAGCGTGTTTGTAGATCAGCGTCGAAATCACGAGCTCCACATCGGAACGTCCGCCCTCGATCCGGTCGATATCCCATTCGGACGAGGCCTTCTCACGGCGCATGCGCTGCGCCCGCGCACGGTCGAGGTCGCGGAATAAAATGTCGGCCCTGCGCGCGCCGGCAACCGCCGTACGCAACGCCTCTTCCGCCGCTTTGAAAATCTTGTCCTTGCCGGCGATCACGCGTCCGCGGGCCAGCATGATCTGTTCATGGGCGACCGCTTCGGACTGGACGTAGGATTTGAACGCTGTTGCGGCCGGAACCATGAGGCCGCTGACGCCGGAGGGGCGATGGCTCGCATCCGGCAGAATGGCGAAGACGCCTTCGTCGAATTCGGCGAGCATCGCGAGATACCGTTTGGCGAACGCCTCGCCCGCCTCTTCAAGCGGTTCGCTGGCGATGAAGCCGAGATGCGTCGCCGCGCCCGGCAGGTGCGGTCCGTCCGCTTCAAAGACGTGCAGCGCGATCTTTTCCCCCGCGCCGGCTTCCGACGCCGGGGCATTCTCGCGCGCCATGTCGAACACATCCGCCAGCATGCGGACATGAATCTCGTTAAGCGCGTCAACGGCGGCGTCGAACGGCGTCGCCCTGCTCGCAGCGTTGAACGCAATGCGTGCAATCATGTCCCGGCGCCATGCAGCGAGCTCGGCGAGCGCGTTTTCACCCTTCACCGACGGCGGCGTATACCGCTTTACCCATTCCTTGCCGGTCTGGGGCGTTTCGGCGCCCGCACGCTCGAACATGATGTCCGCGCCTTCCAGCGTCTTGGTCAGCGTTTCGATGGCGCCGCCGAAAGACCCCAGCGCATCGACAAGACCGTCGCGTTGTGGGGCGCCCTCGCGCACATGAGAAAAGACGTCGTGCTTTTCGCCAGCAGCGTCGAGCAGCTGATCGAACAACCGCACGGCATCGTCTGGGTGCTGCGTTTCACCAAACGCGGTTAAAAGGCCCGGCGCAAGCGCTGAAAATTTTCTGTCGCCGCTGACGCCTTTCGCGGATTTCGCCCAATCATCGATGGCGGCGGAAAGGCTTGCGCCATTGAGAAAGCCGAGATTTTCAAGCTTGTCCGCATCGCCTTCTTCGGCGCCGCTGCGATAAAGCGCGATCTCCTCCTGCAAGCCGCCGGCAAGGCGGTTCAGCGTGTTGCGGGCATCAGTCTGAGCGCCTTTCAAGGCCGCGGCAAAATCATCATACTTGTTGAAGCCACACAGTAGCGCGAGCGCTGCCTTCTCGTCTTCGCGTTCAACCTCGACGGCGCAGGCGCCCTTCATGACCTGCATGCGCGCAACAGCAATATGCGCGAACTCTTCACCGGCAACGAGACGCCGGGCGACGTCCCTGCCGAGCGTGCGCGAACGCGCCGCCGTTTCGAAAATTTCGCGCGCAGACGCCGTGCGGAAGACCGGACGCAGCCCGCCAATCGCGAGCCGGCAGATGTCCGCCGTGCGACGGAAAACGCCGCGCGGGTCAGCGTCTTTCGCCTCCACATAGGCGCGCAAGGCATCCATGGCGACGGGGTTATCGCCCCAAATGATGTCTTCCATACATTCAAGGAAAGAGCCGCCTGCCGTGCGGTCGCCGGCGACAATGCGCGCGCCGCCAAGCCACATTTTGAGCGCATCGGCTTGCGGGCCCGCTGCGGTGTTTTTCACGCGCGCGGCGCTGTCCGCAAAGCCAGCGCCGCCGACGCCGGAGCCCAACGGCGTGCGCAATGCGTAAAGCGGATAATCGCCAGACTTGCCTTCAAACGCTTCGCGCATTTCTGCGCCAATGCGCACGAATATCCGGTCGGCGCCGCGTGACGCCGGACCTTTGAAGACCTCATCGTCATAGAGAATGATGATTTCCAGCGGCCCGTAAGGCGAGAGATCCTCATGGGCGAAGTCGCCGCCCGCGACGACGAAAACGCCGCGCAGGAAATTGTCGGTATCATCAACGCTCAGCTCGCCGCGCTTTACAGCTGCGCGCACCAGCCAGCGTATCCCCGTCTCGACCATGCGCTCGGCGAAATCGACCCGCGCTGCGGTCGCGTCCGCCACACTCCACTGACCGCTGAGTTCCGCGATAGCGATGGCGACATCGACCCGGTTCTTCAACGGCGCGAGGGCCGCATGCAGCGCTTCAGGCCCGCCGACGCCACGGTCAAGCGCGGTGAGATCTCGTGCTGCTTCGGCCAGCACCGGCGAGGCGCCTTCCATCAGCGCCGTCGCCGCCGCGTCCGGATGGGTCATGCAAAGCTCGCCCAACCGGCGCGTGGCGCCGAAGATGCGCAGCATCAGCAAACGGCGGTCCGGCTGATCGAGCGGCGCGCCTGGGTCACCGCCCATTGCTTCTGCAACCGCGCGCCGCCAGCGCTCCAGCGCCCCTGTTGCCCGCGACGGATCGATTTTATCGGCTGAAGTGCGGGCGGAATGCGAGGCTGAAGCCGCCATAATGTTCCCCGTGCCTTTGGTCATGAAATGCGCGGCGATCTTGGCAAAGCAGGGTGAATTCGTCGTTAAACTAATCGTGACATTTAGACATGGGCGCGAATGCTGATATGAAGATTAATCAACACTAAAAGCCGGATGGTCATGACGCGGAATGTCGCCCGAGTACTGATTTTCTTCCGCAAGCTGAACCGGCAGATGAGCGGGCTCGGCGTTTATAAAGTCTGGGCGTTCGCCGTTGTAATTGGCGCGGCTGCTGCCTACGCCGTGATCGGCTTTCGCTATGCCATCGATGTCGTCTCGATGTTCGCCTTCGGGGAGACCGAAGGCTCCATTGTCAGCGGCGCCTCGTCCCTGCATTTCATGCGGGCCTGGGCGGCCCCTGTTATCGGCGGGCTGCTGGTATCGGCGTTTTTGTACTTCGCTGACCGCTTTAAATGGCTAGACGGCGGCAGGCCGCAGGCGGTCGCCGACGTTATCGAAGCGCGCGCCGTGGCGGGCGGTCGCATCTCGCTGCGCACGGGGCTCGCGACGGCAGTGATATCCGCCGTCTCGCTCGGCTCAGGGGCGAGCGCCGGCCGCGAGGGCCCGGCGGTTCATCTCGGCGCTACCATCGCCTCGGTCATCAACCGGCATCTCGGGTTTGACGCCAAACAGCGGCGCGCCCTCCTCGGCTGCGGCGCGGCGGCGGCGGTTTCAGCGAGCTTCAACGCGCCCATCGCGGGCGTTCTTTTTGCGCTTGAGGTGATCCTTGGCAATTATGCACTTTCGGTATTCGGCCCGATTGCAGCAGCGAGCGTTTCCGCGGCGATCGTCACGCGTATCCATCTCGGCAATTCACCGGCGTTCCTGATCCCTGAATATGGCGCAGCGGGCACCATCGACGTGCCGCTTGCCGCTTTATTGGGACTCCTGTGCGGCTTCATTGCATCCGGCTTTTTGCTGGCGACGGAACGGCTGACCGTCGGCGTGCGCGAAATCGCGCAAAAACGAGGCATCTCCTATCTCCTGCTGCCTCCGCTCGGCGGCCTCGTCGTCGGCTTCATTGGCGCCCTTTACCCGGAAACATTCGGCGTTGGTTATGAGGCCGTGACAAAAGCCCTTGCCGGCGAGTACGCGATTCACCTGCTGATCATCCTGGTGCTGATGAAGTGCTTTGCGACGGCGGTGACGCTTTCCTGCCGTTTCGGCGGCGGCGTTTTCTCTCCAGGGCTCGTCATCGGCGCATTCGCCGGGGCGGCCTTCGGCGGGCTTTTGGGCCTGCTCTTTCCCGGAGTCACCGCAAGCCCCGTCTATTACGCAATGATCGGCATGGGCGCGGCCTCGGGCGCCATTCTCGGTGCGCCTATATCGACGACCCTGGTCGTCTTCGAGCTTACAGGAGACTATTCGATCACCATCGCGCTCATGGTCGCTGTCGCCATTGCGACCCTGGTGATGCAGTGGCTGTGCGGGCGTTCATTCTTTCACTGGCAGTTATCGCGGCGCGGCTATGATTTGTCGGAGGGACCGCAGGGTATCATTCTCAAAACCGTGCGCGTGCGCGAAGTGATGGAAAAAATGCCGCCCGGCGCGCCCTTGCCGGAAGACGCCGACCGGCTTGAGACGCGTCATTCACTGGGCGAGGCGCTCGCAAAGCTCAATGAAGCCGAAGAGCACGGGCTTCCCGTGGTCGAAACGGAAGAGCCTGAAAAAGTCGTGGGTTATCTCTCGCGCGTCAAAGCGCTTGCCGCCTACAACAAGGCGCTGATCGACGAAAACATCGAGCATCACACGTAAGCGGATTGTTCTAGAATCGCCCGAAAGCCATGGCGGCGAAGAGACGAAGCCGCTTGGCCAACGGAAACGCGCGTCCCTCGCGCCGGGCATAGCTTCTCGTCAGCGACAGATGCAGGAGCGCCGGGACGGTGTCCGCCGGCGCCCTTTTCAATGCGCCCGCCGTTTTATTGCTGAGTTCGATGGCGCGCGCGCGCGCCGCTTCAGCCAGATCCGGCGCTTGCGCCCGCCCCTCCCTCGCCAGCGAGAACGCCGTGCCTGCTTGCCGCGCCGTATTGCAAAGCAATGAATCGCCGCCCACAAGCATCGCCGCCATCGCGTCGACGACGCCGTCAGCCTGCGCCAGCCATGTTTCAAGTTCTTCCAAATCCGCAAAAGGCTCGCCATAGAGCGGCCGGGCGCCGGCGTCGATCGCCTCTTCCACCAAAGCTTCATATGCAGATGCGGCGAGGCCAGCCGCAGCGATCTCCTCCACCACCGGATGCGCACGCGGCGGTTTGCCCGTGCGGATTTCCTCAAATGCATCGCGCCACCATTGCAACCGGATTTCGCCCAGCGGGGGTTCCGTCACAACGGATGGAATGCGCCTGGTCTCAGCATGAAAGGCGTAAAGCGCTATCAAACGCCGCCGCGAGGGCGCGGCCGCATATCGTGACGCAAGCCAGCGGTCCTCGTCCTGCGCGCGCACAAGGTCGTCGCAATACTGGCGTGAATGGCCGACACTATCGTTCATTGCGGGCGCATAGTGACGAATGTCATGTCCGTACAATAGAATAAGGCCCGTCGCCGCATCAATTCGACGCATGGGTGTGGACCGGCCGCGGAACAAACATACATGCGAGCTGTTGACGAGTTGAATGAAAAGAAAGGCTTTTCGGATGCCAATTACGCTGCCTGAACTTCCATACAAGAAAAACGCGCTTGCGCCGCATATTTCAAAAAAGACGGTCGAGTTCCACTACGACAAACACACCAGCGGGTATGTCAACAAGACCAATGCAGCGATCAAGGGTACCGCGCTCGATGGCGCCTCGCTGGAAGAGATCGTCCGGGCCGCAGCGCAGAATGGCGATCAAGGGCTTTTTAACAACGCCGCGCAGTCGTGGAACCACATCTTTTACTGGAACTCCATGAAACCGCGCGGCGGCGGAAAACCGAAGGGTGACATCGCTGCGGCCATCAAGGAAAGCTTCGGCGGGCTGGATGATTTCAAGGAAGCGTTCACCGCGAAAGGCGGCGGACAGTTCGGGTCGGGCTGGGCGTGGCTGATTGCCAAAGGCGGCAAGCTTGAGGTCATCAATACGCCGAACGCCGAAACGCCGCTAACCGATGCGGGCGCAACGCCGCTCCTCACCATGGATGTATGGGAGCACGCCTATTATCTCGATTATCAGAACAAGCGGCGGGACTATATGGCGGCGTTCTTGAACAAGCTCGTCAACTGGGAATTTGCGAACGCCAACCTGGCAAAAGCGTAACCGATACAGAAGATTCCAGCGCTTATTCAAAACGGGCCGTAATGGCCCGTTTTTTTTACGCAACAAAAAAGGCGGGCTAAAAGCCCGCCTTTTTCGGAATTGTTACCTCAACCTTAGAAGCGCTTGGTCACGTTGAGGAAGATGTTGCGGCCATCAAGATCGTAGCCGGTGATGTTGTAAGGCGTACCTGTATCCCCGTCGCCCGGGATACCAGTGTCACGGACAACAACATTATCCAGCAGGTTGCGAACGCCGATCACCGCCGACCATGTGTCGCCTCTGTAAGAGACCGAAACGTCGTGCAGGATCGCGTCCGGGAACAGTGAATGTTCCTGACATCGCATATCGGCCTCAGCCGGAGCGACGCCTCTGCCGATCAGCGCAGGCCGGCAAAGCGTGGTGCCGCCGCCGTTTGGAACATCGACCAGAATGCCGCTGTTCGTCGCCGTTGCGTAGAATACGCGGTGCAACAGGCTCCAGCGGTCGTAGTTCAGGGTCGTCGTGATGTTCTGCTGATACTTGGCGAAGCCAGGCTCGCCGAGGTTCGCGGTAAAGATACCGTTGCCGGTGATGTCTTCGCTGTTTTCAAACGATCTCGTCGCCCGGAACACCAGTCCGAGGTTGAGCGGCTGATCGAGATTGTCAAGAACTGGCAGCGAATTCAGGAATGGCAGGTCGGCGTTGAAGGTCAGGTTGAAGTCCAGACCTTTCGACGTCAACGAACCAAGGTTGAACGACGCTTCGTTCACCGCCGTGAGAAGACCGGACACCGGATCACGTGTCTGGAATTCGCAGAGGTCGCCGACAAACATGCCGTTAGAAACAGCCACCGTAGCGGGATCGAAGCATGCTGCAAGAATGGTGGCCTGCGTCAACTGGCCGATGGAGCCTTCAACCAGATAGTCGAAGTAGTTGACCGATGCGTTGAGGTCGAACGATTCAAACCATGGCTGCTGGAAGGCAACCTTGGCGAAGAACGCACGGGAGGTTTCCGGCGTCACGGTCAGGTTGCCGGAGTTCCCGCGCAGAACCGAGAAGTTCTGGAACGAGGCGCCGCCGACATTACCAATCTCAAACAGACCCAGCGCTTGCGCTGCGGCAGCGTCTAGGTTGTTCGCAGGATAAACGATGCCAAGCGCTTGACAGGCTGCCCTGACAGCGGCCGGGATGCCTTCCTGGGTTGCGTCATAGAAGTTCACGCCGATCGGCACCCCTTCGCCCGGCTGACCAGGCGCCGTATTCATGGCGTCAGCAACCTCAAGCACGTTGGTCGACGGCAAGCATGGGTCTGCGCGGGTCAGGCCTGCGAAAACGATACCCGTACCAAACTGCTCACCCGTATCCGGAGCACGGAACGACGTACCGTAACCGCCCGTGAAGGTAAGAGAGTCAAACGGCTTCCAGATACCTTTGGCCTGCCATGTCCAAGCTGCGCCGGAGAACTGCTCCTCCGTGTAGCGGGTGGCGACGTCCACCTGGAGCTGTTCAATGAACTGAACGTCCGAGATGATCGGGACAGAAATTTCAGCAAAGCCCTCAATGATGCGGCGCGAACCGTTGGAACCAACGTCAGGGTTGATGAGAGACAACGCATCCGGCGTCGCAAGCAATTCATCTGTAATAGTAAGAACAGAGTCCTGACGGTATTCCATACCGAACACGGCCTTAACCGTGTCGCCCGCCCAAGGCAGGGTGAACAGGTCGCCGGAGATGAAGCCCTGCATCAGGTACTGGCTGACAGTCGTGTCCTGAGCCGTACTTGCAAGCAAAAAGTTGTTTGCGTCCGGGTTCTGGAATCGACCTGTCAGGAAGAACTGGGGATCGAACAGATTGTATGCGTCGCACTGAGTAACCGGCGTAACGAAACCGCCGCCCGGTCCGGCGCGTGAAGGCTGCTGACCGGAAATGGTTTCGTCCAGCGCACACTGGAACTGGTTGTTCATGTCGAACGAACCGTTCAGAATCCGGGCCAGATTGTTCTGGTTAAGATCGCCATAAACCGACTGGAAACCGCGCGAACGGTGGAACGATCCTGAAATGTCATAGGTCCAGTTGGAAAGATCGAGGAACGAACCTTCGAGGAACGGCAGATCGCCTTTGAATCCGCCCAAAGCGCGGAACACGTCGAGGTGCTGTTGCGTGTCGAGGTGCAGAATCGGCACAAGCAGCGAATCGCCGAAACCGGGGTTGAAAGGCGTATCTTCAGTTGTTTCGATAACGGCCTGACCGACTTGAAGGTCGTTCAGCTCACGTTCGCCATACTGAATTTCAAAATAGGCGACCGGATTGGTGTAACCGCCAAGTTCATATTCGCCCATGGAGTACATGGAGAACCGGCGAATGCCCGGGAGCGCGTTGACGAACTGGTCTTCCGGGAAGAAGAATGTGGCGGGGTTGGTGTTGCTGCCGAAGCCCACTTCGTTCTCGTACGGTGCCGTACCGAAATTAGACCAGCCCGGGATGTTGGTATTATCAGCTTGTCCCGGAGGCGTCGGGAAAACCGCGCCCAGAGGCCCGAAGAACGAGAAACCGCCAAGGCCGGAGCTGCCGCAGCCCTTGAAGAGCTCGCCCGTCTGGGTGTCGATTTCAAGTTCCGGGTCGCAGATTTGCTGGCCAAAACCATTGTCCGCCGTCGGCGACAAGTAGCGCGGGAAACGGTCGACACGCTGAAGGTCGTTGCTTTCGGAGAATTCGGCCGCGGTCATAACGTAGCCGCGCTCGCCGGTCATGCCGAAGGTCGCGGAAACGATGAACTGGTCAGCGCCGCCAATGTGCATTGGCGAGTTGTAAAAACCACTGACCTCAAAGCCTTCGAAATCGTCACGCAAGACGTAGTTGATAACCCCGGCGATGGCGTCAGAACCGTAAACCGACGAGGCGCCGTCCAGAAGAACGTCGACGCGCTGGATCATGCTGCCCGGGATAAGCGAAACATCCGGGTTGGCGGGCGCGCCGCCGACGCCGATCGGACCAAGCCGGCGGCTGTTAATAAGAACGAGGTTACGGGCGCGACCTGTAACGCTCGACTGAAGGCCGCGCAGAGACGGCGTCACAGAACCAAAGGTCGTAAACGCCTGGCCCTGGCTGCCAAGAACCGTTGAAAGACCGGCAGTGGTCTGCGGGCCCTGAACAACTGAAGTCTGGTTCAGGATTTCCTGAGCGTCAAAAAGGCCAAGCTCGCGAGAGACTTCACCGTCAACGATCTGAACTGGAGAGATCGAGGTAAATTCGTTTCTGCGAATACGCGAACCGGTAACGACGATCCGATCTTCGCTTTGCGCCTCATCAATGGCTTCCTCGATTTCGTCGATTTCGTCGACGTCATCCTGAGCGAAAGCCATAGCCGGAGACAACGCCGCCAAAGACGCCCCACCGATCAATATAGCCTTGAATTTTGATAGTCCGTTGGATCTGGCGAACGCCATAGCCGATGCCCCTTCGTTTCGGCGAGCTTTCCTGCTCGGTTTTCCACAACATGCTCTGAATGACCGCCAACACGTAAACTCGCCCCAAGGCGAGTTCTCGTCCACGCGTATGGCAGCGCAGAACACTCCCGCCGCATTCACTATTAGTCACGAACTTTTGTCAATTAGCTGTGAACATTATAACACCGCCTAGATCGTTGTTTCAGAAGTATGTTGCAGAATCGCATCATACTCGTCTAACCCTTTAACCGCGGCGTCTTGCGGTAAGGCCGCAGAAAACAAAGTTAACGGTTTGGTACGGCGCCGAACGGCTATTGGCTGATTTCGCCGGGCTTGCCGGATTATCCAATATCATCCAAAATTCGCGAAGTGTTCACCGAGGTTCAGGGTCAAAATGTCAGTTTCAAGCATAAATCAAGTAAGCCGCCCATTACTTGTTTCTGTTCTTTCAGCGGCCGCACTGTTCTTCGCGCCTGCCTCAAATGCTCTTCAAAATGAGGAGCTTACCATCAATCAGGCGCTTTTATACTGTTCATCCCTTGAGTCTGAAACCGAGAAGCTCTCCTGTTTCGAAGCATTGGCGTCAACCGCCAATGACGGCGCCAAGCCCTCTTCCAGATCAGCCGAGGCAGAGTCCGCAGAGAAAGATGCCGATAACTCAGCTGAAGTAAAAGAAACTGCGACACGCAAAAAAGGCCGCTTTTTCGGCCTTTTCGGCGGTGGTGATGATGACGATACCTTCAGCGCTGAAAAAGTGGAAGAATCCCCGGAACAAAAAGAAGACCTGTTCGTTATTCGCCGCGCCGATTCTCCGATCGAAAAGCGCAGAAAACGCGAGCCCTACGACGCCGAAGTCTACCGCGCCTGGAGAAATGGCGAAGGCGACCTGCGCGTGGCCTTTCGCAGCGGCGAGATCTGGCGCGAACTCGATGCGACCATGGGATATGATCCCCAGCCCGGTGAGAAAGCCGAGTTCCGGCCCGGCGCCCTGGGATCATGGACCGTTTATTTCTTCGACGGTGAGCGCGGCTTGCTGATGAGCCACATGAACGGCGACTAGTTCAGTTTAATTCGTTACGGATCGGGTTTTAGGCCGTCTGGGCCGAAACTTTCGACCAGTCACGCTTGACGTTTGACGTCAACAGGAATGGCGACGCGACAAACACCGACGAATAAGTTCCAATCACGATCCCCCAGATCATCGCGAGGGTGAAGCCACGCAGCACTTCGCCGCCGAAGATCACCAGCACGGCCAGCGCCAGCATCGTTGTCAACGATGTCATGACCGTGCGCGAAAGCGTGTCATTGATGGAAAGATCGAGCAGATCCGCCAGAGGTTTTTGCTTGAATTTGCGCAAGTTTTCGCGAACCCGGTCATAGACAACCACCGTGTCGTTCATGGAATAACCGACAATGGTCAGGATCGCAGCGATGATCGGCAGGTTGAACTCAAGCCGCGTCACCGAAAACATGCCGAGGGTGATAATGACGTCATGCACGAGCGCTACAATGGCGCCAAGCGAGAACTGCCATTCAAATCGCAGCCAGATGTAAATCAGCATCATGGCAATGGCGAGCGCGACAGCGAGCGCGCCTTTCTGGATCAGCTCGCCGGAAACGGTCGGCCCTACCACTTCGATCTTGCGGAAATCGATGCCGTCGCCAAGGAGCGTGCGTAACGCCGCCTGCACCTGCTCGTTCGCTTCTTGTTGCGCGATTTCATTGGCGTCCTGATCCGCTTGCGGGTCCTCGACTTCCTGCTGGGAAATCTTGATCAGCACGGCTTCGTCCGCGCCGGCGAAGTCCTGAATCTCCTGCACATCAACGCTGCCAAGCCCAAGATCAGATACGGTCGTACGCACGGCGGCGATATCGATCGGTTCGTCATCGGAGACTTCGATGGTAACGCCGCCCTTGAAATCGACGCCGAAGTTGAGGCCAAGGGTGAAGAGCGCTGCAATCGAGCCGACGACAAGCGCAGCCGACAAGATCAAAGCCGCAAAGCGGAGTTTGATGAAACCGATTTTCGTCTGATCGGGGACGAGTTTGAGCAACATGTACAATTCCCCTTAAAGCGTGATTTCTTTGGGCCGCTTGGCAAGCAGATAGCCGCCAGCGAACAGCCGGGTCAGCACGTATGCGGTAAACACCGACGTCACCACGCCGACAGCGAGCGTAATCGCGAAGCCGCGCACGGGTCCTGCGCCGAGCTGAAACATGATCAGCGCCGCCAGAAACGTCGTGATGTTCGCGTCGATGATCGCCGAGCGCGCCTTGTCGTAACCGGTTTCCGCCGCTTTGATGGGCGGCTTCCCGGCAAGCAACTCCTCGCGAATACGCTCGAAAATCANNCGATGCCGGCGATGCCCGGCAAGGTCAGCGTAGAGCCCATGAGCGAAAGCACGCCGGCGATAAGGATAACATTCGCCACCAGCGCGATGTCGGCGTAAATCCCGAAACGGCCGTATGAAATCACCATGTAGATGATGACCGCGAGAAAACCGATGACCAGCGCCTGAGCGCCGGCTTTAACCGAGTCGGCGCCGAGCTGTGCACCCACGGAGCGCTGTTCGAGCGTCGTCAGTTCAGCCGGAAGCGCGCCCGAACGGATCAGCAGCGCAGTGTTCGCCGCTTCAAAAGCTGTAAAACTGCCCGTGATCCGGCCTGATCCTTGCGTGATGGGCGTTTGAATGTTCGGCGCCGAGATAATTTCATTGTCGAGCACAATGGCGAAGATCGAACCGACATTGTTCCGGGTATAATCTGCAAAACGGCGCGCCCCGCGCTGGTCGAACGCAAAATTGATCTGAAATCCGCCGCCGTCGCTGTTCGGGCCAGCCGAAGCCGTCTGCACCATGTCGCCGGTGACCTCGGCTTCTTCAAGAAGGACAAGCCCCGGACGGCCCGACCCTTCGAGCTCGCCGAATGGGACGAAAATTCGGCCCGGCGGCAAGAGGCCGTTCATGGCGTCCTGCAGGCTAACCGTCGGGTCATGCCGATGGAAACTGAGCTGGCCGGTGCGGTTGATGAGTTCTTTCAGGGCTTCGGGATCATTATCGCCCGGCACCNNATTCGATCGGTTCCCTGCGGCGCGATCAGCACTTCCTTGTTGCCGGCGGGGTCGATGCGCCGGCGCACAACTTCAATAGAATCGCGCACAGCCTCAGTTGCGTAGAAATTCTGCGCTTCTGTCGTCATCGCCACCTGAATTCGCTGGTCGCTGGCGGTGACTGTGTAAGACCGCAGGCCGAGCCCCAGTGCGCCGCCGATGCCGCCGCGGGTCAGCTCGCGCACCCTTCTTTCAGCTTCATCAGCCTGCGATGCATCAGCAAGGCGCAGGGTGATGGTTCCTGTTGAGTCGTCATATGTCAGTCCGTCAATCGATACCCGCTCTTGCCCAGCAGCACGATTGGGCCGCATTTCCCGGCGGACATCAGACATCATCGCCCGCATCCGGTCGTCAATCACCTTGTCGGTATCGACGCCGAGCAGCAGATGCGATCCGCCCTGAAGGTCGAGCCCGAGATTAATGGTCCCCTTCGGCATGAAACCCGGCAGACTGTTGCGGTTCTCCTCGCTCAATAGATTCGGAACCGCAAACAGCACCGCCAAAACCATCAACAGGGCAATGCCCGCGGTCTGATATCGTGAAAACTGAAGCATGAATGACCTGTGCGGCGCGCTCTGCGGCGCCTCTTTTTATTTTTTTTCGTTTTCGTTGGCGGCCGGCTGCGGCTTGGTGCGCACATCGGAAAGCGTCGCCTTGACGACCTTGACCGTCACATTGTCTGCGATTTCCACCATTACCTCGTTATCGTCGAGGACTTTAGTGACTTTTCCGACGATGCCGCCCTGGGTCACCACTACATCATTGCGGCGGACGTTAGAGACCATTTCCTGATGTTTTTTGCGCGCCGTCATCTGCGGGCGGATCAGCAGAAACCAGAAAATCACGAAGATGAAGATCAGCGGCAGCATCTGGAACAGCGCGTTGTTGGCGCCGCCCTCTGCGGCCTGCGCGTAAGCGGGCGATATGAACATGCGGGTCTTCTCCCTCGGGGATTTAGCGGCCGTTCCCTTGAGGAGCGGTCGAATCGCCCTCACGGCCATTGGCAAGTCGGCGGATATATAGCGATCCATCAACGGGTTGCAATGCGCAGCGCTCTCTAAAGACTTGCCGCGACGCCCCGGGCTCGCCTAGGTAGGCCCCGCTTTGCAAAAGAAATTGTGCGGACTTTGAGTGGGGAGCGCAGACCGTGGCCGTCAAAACCCTGGTTTTAGGCTTCGATGGGGCCGACCACCGCCTGATCGGCGCGATGATCAGCGAGGGCGAGCTGCCGAATCTCGCAGCCCTGCGCGCCCGCCTCACCCCGTTTGAGGTCGAGAACGACCCCGGCCAGGGCAACGTCCAGTTCTGGACCTCCGCCGCCATCGGCGCGGGGCCAGCCACCCACGCCCATTATTTCTACATGCAGTTCGACCCCCGGACCTACGACATCCTCCTCAGCCACGATATGGCGCTTCCGAAAACGACCCCGTTCTGGGCGAGCCTCGATGCCGAGGGAAAGCGCATCGCAGTTGTCGACTGGTATGAAATGCCGCTGACGCCCATCAAGAACGGCGTTCTTGTCCACCGCTGGCTCGCCCATGAGCCGCTGACGCAATCAGTTTACATGCCTGAAGCGATGCGCGGCGTGACGGCGCGTTACGCCGCCGATAATCCGATTGCGGAAGGTTTCGCCAGCCGGCCCCGCGACACTGTCGAAGACATGCAGGATTTTCTGACGCGCACATTGTCTCGGATTGAACCTAAAACACGCTTCTTTGTCGATCAGATGCATAACGAGCACTGGGACCTTTATGTCGCCTGCATGTCGGAGGCGCATAATATCGGCCACTATTACATGGAGGTCGAGGATGAAACCCATTCGCGTCACGACGCGTCAATTGCAGCAGAAGTCCAGGCCCCCCTGAGGCAATGTTATCGCGCGCTTGATGAGGCCGTCGGCAAAATTGTCGCCGCCGCAGGAAACGAGGCAGAAATTTTTGTCTTTGGCGGACCCGCCATGGGCAAGTTCATCAGCGCCAATTCGGCGCTTGAAGAAATCGCACGCCGCGTCGATCTCGGCTTCGGCGCGCCCTTGTCAGGCGCAGAAACAGCAAAGCAGGCTTACCGTTCATTCATACCGGAATCGCTGCGACGCCGGATAGGGCCATTTGCGAGGGCCATTCGCAAACGCTTTGCAAACCGCGACTATCTGCGCCGCCGGTTTTTTGCTGTCCCCCATAATGACAATGCGGGCGCGATCCGAATCAATCTCGAAGGACGCGAAAAATACGGCACCGTCTCCGGCGGCAACGACTATGACGCGCTGGTCTCGGAAATCACCGAAGGCGTTTCAAGTTTCATCAATCCTGACACCGGCCGCTCGATTGTCGGGCGCGTGATCGACGTGCGCAAAGAATTCGCCGGGCCGAACCGCGAGATGCTGCCCGATATCTTTATCGAATGGGACCGTACTGATACGCATGGCGATTTCACGCGCCTTGTTTCCGAAAAGTTCGGCGAAGTGACCCTGCCCCGTCACGCACGTACCGGCGATCATACGTCATTCGGATTTTTCTGGGCGCCGCCGGGCGCGACCGCGCCGGCGCGCCCCGAAGATGTGACGGCGCCGATCCTCGCATCCGTTCGCCGTTAACCAAACTTTCAGCCGATGCTCCGTTTTCCCATGACTTACGTGGCGGGAATTTTGCTTGGAATGTTCCCTTTAGAGATTGAATATCGGCACGGGTTTGTGGGGCATGACGACGAAGAACCTAGTTTTGGGGTTTGACGGAGCCGACGGCGATTTTATCGACGCGATGATCGCCGGTGGCGAACTTCCCAATTTCGCACGGATTCGAAAGAACGCCACTGTCCAGCCCATCGACAACGCTCCCGGCCAGGGCAATGTGCAATTGTGGAAGTGCGCCGCCATCGGCGAGGGGCCCGATCATCACGGCCGCTATTTCTATCTTCAGTTCGACCCTAAAACTTATGACATCCGCCTTGCTGGCGAACTTGGCCTGCCGGAGCTGACTCCATTCTGGGTCCGGCTGGACAACGAAGGCTATCGCGTAGCCGTCATCGACTGGTACGGGATGCCGCCGACGCCGTTAAAGAACGGCGCCATCATCGACCGCTGGCTTCCTCATGAATCTCTCACCGAAGCCGTTTTCGCGCCGGAAAGCCTGCGCGCTGAAACGGAAAAATACGTCCCGTTTAATCCAATTGCTGAAAGTTTCGCGAGCCGCAAGCGGCAAACGCCCGAAGCGCTCAAGGATTTTTTTGAGCGCGTACTAGCCCGCATCGAGGGCAAGGCGCGTTTTTTTGCTGAACACTTAAAGAGTCAGGATTGGGATCTGTACATGGCGTGTTTTTCCGACGCACACAGCATCGGCCATTACTATTACCACCTGCAGGATGAAGAACACTGGCGCTACGATCCTGAAGCCGCTGCTTTGATCCGGGAACCGCTGCAACAATGCTATCGCGCGCTAGACAAGGCTATGGGCATAATTCTCGACGCTGTTTCAGAAGACACAAATGTGTTCCTGTTCGCTGGCCCCGGCATGGAACCGTTTACGAGCGCCAATACCGCTCTTGATGAAATCGCACGGCGTATGGACTTCGGTTATTCGGCGTCCCATGCAGCGCCGCTGTCTTCCGCCGAAACCGCAAAAAAGACGTATCGCGCTTTTTTGCCGGAAAGGTTGCGCCGACGGCTGGCGCCTCTGGCGCGCGCGTTACGGCAACGTTTTATTGACAACGACTATAAGCGGAGGCGGTTTTTCTCCATCCCCCACGGCAGCGGCGCAGGCGCAATCCGTATCAACAAAAAGGGACGCGAACGATATGGCGTTATTGCCCCTGGCGCCGAATATGATGAGCTCGTCGAAGAAATCAGAGAAGGTCTTTCAAGTTTCCTAGACGCCGATGACGGCCGCCCGATCGTTAAGCGCGTCGTTTGCATGGCGCATGAATATGACGGCCCCTATCGGGATATGCTTCCGGACATTGTCGTTGAATGGCAACGCGATGGCCGGCATGGCGGGTTCAGGCGCATCGTTTCCGAAAAGTTCGGCGAAATTGACGTCCCGCCGTCCATCCGCTCGGGCGATCATCATGAGCGCGGATATCTCTGGTCGCCTGCAAAGCTCGATTTGCCGACTGCGCCTGCGCGGCCCGAATGCGTAGCGGCGATATTGCTCAGCGCAGTACGTGGTTAATGAAATACTCACGCGGCGTTTTGCGTAACGCTTGCGGGTTAATGTCAAAATCGATGGCGAAAATCTTGCTTTGTAACCGGGTTTACAGGTACAAAATTTCCGATTTGGGGCGTGGGGGCAATGACAGCAAAGACTTTATTCCTTGGTTTTGACGGCGCGGATCACGCATATATCGATGCGATGATGGCGGACGGCGAACTGCCGGTTCTATCCCGTCTCAAAGAACAATCCCGCGTCTTCAATTTCGAAAACGATCCCGCCATGGGCGCCGCGCAGTTCTGGAATTCCGCCTCCATCGGCGCCGGCCCGGGTTATCACGGGCATCATTTCTACATGCAGTTCAAGCCCGACACTTATGATGTCGTGCCGAACCATGAATCGTCGATTCCCGACATTACGCCGTTCTGGAACACGCTTGATGAGGAAGGCTACGCTATTGGCGTTGTCGACTGGCATCGTCTCATGCCGAAACCTATGAAAAACGGTTTCATCCTCGACAACTGGCTCGGCCACGACCCGTTGACGGGAACGGTTTATTTGCCCGAGACGGTCAAGGACGAAACCCGGCGCCATTTTACCGGCGACACGGCAGGCGGCGGTTTCGGCGCTTTTCCCCGTGATACGGCTGATGAGGTTCGGGCCTATTTCGACGCCATTCTCGACCGCATCGACACCAAAACGGCTTTCTGCATCGAGAAGCTTGAACAAAAAGACTGGGACCTTTTCATCGCCTGCTTTTCCGAAGCGCATGATGTCGGCCACTATTACTGGCACCTCGATGATCCGAAGCATGAGCGCTATGACCCGGCGCTCGCCGAAAAAACAAAAGAACCATTGCGCGACTGTTACCGGCGAATGGACGCCGCCGTTGGTCGCCTGCTCGATGCGGCCGGACCGGATGCGCGCGTCTTCACCTATGGCGGCCCCGGCATGGAAATGCTGGTCAGCGCCAATGAAGCTATGGATGAAATGATGCGCCGGATCGATCTCGGCTACGGCGCGCCGAAAACGGCAACGGATACCGCACGCCAGGGCTATCGCTCGCTGGTGCCGCCGCAACTGCGCTGGAAACTGGCGCCGCTGGTGCGCTCAATTCGGCGCCGTTTTTCGAAACACCATCACGCAAGCCGCCGCTTTTTCTCTGTTCCTCACAATGACAATTCCGGCGCCGTCAGAATCAATGTCAAGGGCCGGGAAAAGCACGGGCTAATCAATCTGGGTACGGAATATGATGAAGTCGTGCGGGAAATCTCTGAAGCGGTAATGACGTTCAAAAATCCGGACACGGGCGCGCCGATTGTCAAACGCGTTGTCTGCATACCGCAAGAGTTTGACGGCCCGCATCTCAACGTTCTCCCGGACCTTTTCATCGAATGGAATCGCGACGGCGCGCCGCGCAATTTCAAAAAAATCGTCTCCGAGAAATACGGTGAAATCGAAATTACCGACGTCACACGCACCGGCGATCACAACGCTTCCGGTTTTTACTGGACGCCCGCGAGTTACGGCGGCGCGCCCGTGACTCTGCCCGAGCATGTCACCGCACCCCTCGTCGCGGCTGTGAAGGCGGGCCGCGCGCGCGCGCGCCGGAGCGCCGAACCTCTGTCAGTTTCCTAGCGCTACAAATCTGGTTCGCCGGATGGTTTTCCATCCTTGGCGGCGCGGAATTCCCGATTTTTTCAACCTGCAACCATGGAAACAAGTTACGCGCTGGCTAAAATGAGTGAGCACTCACTTGACATCGGCCCGCCAGCGGCTTAGCTGGGGGCGTACGATTGAAGTGAGCGTTCACTAAAGGTGGTTGCCGCCCTCTCCAGGAGACAGCCTGAGGCGTCGGGCCTGGCCGACCCAAAAAGGGGGGTGAACGCGTGGCGGGTTAAAAACCGCTTTCGTCATGCATGCGGCGAGGTCCGTCACATGAATGAAGCCGCGAGCATAAGAAGGAGACCCGAAATGCCTGAAGTGCTGGTCGAAGATGTACGGGGCGTCACCGCCGCCGCAGGGACCACAAAGGCTCGGATCGAACGGGCGGCGCTCACACTGTTTTGCGCGCGCGGCGTCGATGCGGTGACGACGCGGGAAATCGCCGGCGCCAGCGGCGTTTCCGAAGGCGCGCTTTACCGGCATTACCCGAGCAAGGAATCGCTCGCCGAAACCATGTTCTTTTCGATCCACAAACGCCTCGCCGATGAAATCCGTATAGCGGCGAAAGCAGGCGGCGGCTTCGACGCGCAAGCGCGCGCGATTGTCAGCGCCTATGTGCGCGTCGCTGACGAGGACTGGACGCTTTTTTCCTATCACCTTTTAACGACGCACCGGTTTCTTCCGTTTACGGATGCTTCTGCGCGCCAAAGCAACCACAATCCGGTGACGCTTGTCGAGGGAGTTATCGCGGACGCCATGAAGCGCGGCGAGATTCAAAAAGGCGATGCGGCGTTGAAAGCCGCAATGGCGCTTGGCGTTGTTCTGCAGACCGCGCTTCATAAAATCTACGACCGCGTTCAGGGCAATCTCGCTGCGCAAGAGGCCGCCCTCGCCGACGCTGTTATCGCCGTTCTGAAAGCCTAGTACGAGTTGCAGAACGCATGTTTCACGCCTTCAATCCTTCGCGACACAAAAATCCCTTCATCCTGAGGGAGCCGAAGGCTCCCTCAGGATGAAGACTAAAGTGAGCCATCATTTGAAGAATTCACTCTGAAAGCGCACGTCATGATCGTCACTCGCTCCATCCTTTTTCAGGCGGCTTACTGGCTGACGTCGATCTTTTACGTCATCGGCGCGTTGCCGTTATTGATGATTCCGAGCCGCAAACCGCTGATGTACTGGATCCTCGCTTACACGAGAACAATGTGTTTGTGGATGCGCGTCATCGCGGGGATCAAGATCCGCATTGCCGGAAAAGAAAACATCCCGGAAGGGCCCTGCATCATCGCGGCGAAACACCAGAGCTGGGGCGACGGCTTCGTGATGTTTTCGCAGTTCCGCGATCTCGCATTCGTCACCGGCGATCATCTGGAAAAATTTCCGCTGGTCGGCGGGCTTTTGAAAAAAATGGGCGCCATCGTCGTCGATAATTGCGGCGGCGCCTATGCCCGCGCGCGGCTGGTCGATGAGGAGCTGAAAATCGCGCAAGGCCAGAACCGGCGCATCCTGATTTACCCTGAAGGGCATCTGTCGCCCGCCGGACAGCAGTATCGCTACAAGAAGGGCGTCTTTCACATGTATAACGCCTATGGCCGCCCTGCCCTGCCCGTCGCCACCAATCTCGGCCTGCGCTGGCCGCAACAGAGCTGGCGCCTGACGCCCGGCGAAGCCGTCATCGAATTTCTGCCGCCGATCCCGCCGGGGCTCGACAAGGAAACTTTCATGTCCCGTCTTGAGACAGCCATCGAAGCGCGCTCTATTGAACTTCTAGGGCATGAACGCCCCGAGGGGATTGAGATCGGGGCGATACTCCCCGATCCCGGAAAGCAGACGAGTTGAGCGCAAGCGACGCAACTAAGACGACAAGCGCGCCGCTGTTTTTCCAGCGACGGTTCTGGCCCATGTGGACGGCGCTGTCGTTTGGCACCTTCGCCGACAACACCCTGCGTCAGGCGCTATTGATCGGCATTCCTGCGGGGATTATCTCTGCGCCGTTTTTTTCCGACGCCGACAACGCCCTGCCCTTTATTGGCGCGCTTCTGCCGCTGGCGATCCTGATCTTTTCATCCGTATCGGGACAGCTCGCCGACAAGTTTGAAACCTCGATGATGTTCCGGCGAACGAAATTCGCCGAGCTGATTCTCATGTGCGTCGCCGCCATCGCGTTTGCGACCGGAACCGGCTGGCTCGCCATCGCCATGCTGTTCGCCATGGGCGCGCAGTCGGCGTTTTTCTCGCCCGTGCGCGTCGGCGCCATGCCGAAATATCTCGCCGCCAACGAACTCGTGCGCGGCAACGGGCTTTGTAACGCTGGTCTCTTTTCCTTCATCCTGCTGGGCTATATGGCCGGCGGCGCGCTGATCCCGCAGGAAGGCGGCGGGTTAATGGTCGGCGCCGTCTTGATCGCAGCATCAAGCATCGGACTGCTCGCAGCCCTGCAGACGCCGTTCGCCGCCGCCAACGCGCCGGATTTGAAACTCAGCTTCAACGGCTTTTCGCAGACGCTGGCGATGTTCCGCTTCGTGTTTCAGGGGCGCGGCGTCGCCCCGCCGCTCATGGGCGTCGGCGTCTTTTATCTTCTCTCCACCGCCGTCACGGTTATCATCCCGATTTACGGGCGCGATGCGTTGCATGCAACGCCGCTTGTCTGGGCGGCGCTCAACGGATTGTTCGCTATCGGCGCCGGGCTCGGCGCCGTCACGGCGGCGAGTTTGCCGAAAGCAAAATCAAGCCTTGGCGCATCGACCTTTGCGATCGCCGCCGCTGGGCTTGCGAGTTTCACGATTTATTTTCTGACTCCGATGGCTGCTGGCGACGCAACCACGCCCATTGGTCTCGGCGATCTGTTTTCCAGCACCGCCGGCGTGTTGCTGGTCATTGTCCTGATACTGACGGCTGCACTGGCCGGCGTTTACATCGCACCCCTGCAGGCGGCGATGCAGCGCAGGGCGGCGCCGACCGTCCGGGCACGGATCATGGCGGCGAGCGCCTTCGCCAATGCAGCCTTCGCGATCCCAGGGTCGCTGTCGCTGCTGGCGATTACCGCCACAGGAGCCGACCCGCGCCTTGCCTTTGTAGCCGTCGGCGTCGCTATGCTGATCATCGCCGGGATCATGTATTTCCGGAAACGCACGCTATCCGAAGGGCTTTATGACGAGATGCTTGCAAACCCCGAAGCGCCCATACATTAAATTCGCCGCCATGTTCCCGTTCCGTGCCAATCGCGCGCCGCAATTCGCTTTTTCGGGCTGCGCGCCCGTGATATTCATATCCCGTTAACGGTTCATCCAGCTGGAATTCGGGGCGGAATTTCGGCGCAAAGCGCGAAACACGTTCTGAAATATGCGTTTAATTCCGCATGAATTAACGCGCCAGCAAGGACAAAACGGTATTTTCCACAGCTTATGGAACTGACTTTCGCCATCATAGCGACCTGTCTGGTGTTCGGTTTCGTCGCCGCCATTGCATCCGTGCGGCCGAACCTGATCCCGGAAATCGGCGCATCCTTACGCAAGGCGGAAACGGTGAAGAAGTTTTCACCGAAAAACACCCTCTTTATCGTCGGGACTTACGCCAACCATCCCGCCTGCAAGATGCAGCGGCGTTTGCTGAAGCCCGCCATCGCGGCGCTGATCCGCAACGACGTGACAGTGATGGAAGTTTACGGCGATGAGACGCCGCGCCAGAATGGCGAAGACATGGACTGGCTTGACCCGGCGCTGCTGCGCCATGCGCTCAACGCCGAAGACGGGTTTTATGTGATCTATGTGGATGACGACGGCAAGACGCTGTTCCGCAGCGAGGCGCCGGTGGTGACGTCCGACATTCTGTCGCGTGCGCGCCTCGATATCTCGGCGCCGTCAGGCGGCAAAAAACGCAAAAACCCGGTGCTGAAAAAACTCCGCGCGGCTTAAGCCTGCTTCGTTTGCGGCCTTCCGATGGAATGATAGTCGATGCCGGCTTCCGCCATTTCCGCCGGACGATAGATATTCCGTAGATCAACCATCACCGGCGACTTCAGGAGCGACTTCACCCGGTCAAGGTCAAGCGCGCGAAACTCATCCCATTCGGTGATGATGACGACCGCGTCGGCGCCTTCAAGCGTCTGGTAAGGCCCTTCTGTATATTCAACATCAGTAAGTAACGCCTGGGCCTCCTTGAGGCCAGCAGGATCAAACGCGCGGACCTTCGCGCCCGCCGCCTGCAGCGCCGGAACGATATCAAGCGATGGCGCGTCGCGCATGTCGTCGGTGTTTGGCTTGAATGTCAGACCTAGAACCGCGATCGTCTTGTCTTTCAGGCTGCCGCCGCAGGCGGCGATGACGCGGTCGGCCATTTTCTTCTTGCGCGCATCGTTGATGCCCACCACCGCCTCAACGATCTTCGTCGGCGCTTCGTTTACCTGCGCCGTGCGCACCAGCGCCAGCGTGTCTTTCGGAAAGCATGAGCCGCCATAGCCAGGTCCTGCATGCAGGAATTTCGACCCGATGCGGCCGTCGAGACCGATGCCGCGGGCAACCTCTTGCACGTTTGCGCCGACCTTTTCGCAAAGATCCGCCATCTCGTTGATGAAGGTGATCTTGGTGGCGAGGAACGCGTTCGCCGCGTATTTGATCAGCTCCGACGTCGCGCGGTTGGTGAAGACGATTGGCGTTTCGTTCAGATAAAGCGGACGGTAAAGTTCGCGCATCACTTTTTGCGCGCGTTCGTCTTCCGCGCCGACAATGACGCGGTCCGGGTGTTTGAAATCTGTAATCGCCGCGCCCTCGCGCAAGAATTCAGGATTGGACACGACAGAAAAGTCCGCATCCGGACGGGCCTTGCGGATAATTTCCTCAACTTCCGTTCCTGTCCCCACTGGCACGGTCGATTTCGTAACAACAACCGTATAGCCGTCCATCACTGCTGCAATTTCTTTCGCCGCCTGATGCACATAGGATAGATCAGCGAAGCCGTCCCCTCGCCGCGACGGCGTTCCGACCGCGATAAAGACCGCATCGGCGCTCGGCGTCGAGGCCGCCAGATCTAGACTGAAAGAGAGCCTGCCGGCCTTTACGTTCTCGGCGACAAGCGCTTCGAGACCAGGCTCGTAGATGGGAATCTCGCCAGCTTCGAGCTTTTCGATTTTCGATTTGTCCTTGTCGACGCAGACGACGTCGTGTCCGAAGTCAGCGAAACAAGCGCCGGAAACAAGGCCAACATAGCCGGTGCCGATCATGGTGACGCGCATGGGTAATATCCTGGGTTTTTGGGGCCGCCAGCCGCGCCGGCGGCGCCTTCAAATTTACCCGCGTCTTAAACGGCGTTTTGGGGAAAGACCACCGCCCGCACGGTCAAAATCAGAATTTTAATGTCAAACCAGAGCGACCAGTTGTCGACATAAGCGAGGTCATAGCGCACGCGATCGGCCATCTGCTCGGTCTCCGAGGTCTCTCCACGGAAGCCATTAACCTGCGCCCAGCCGGTAAGGCCCGGCTTCACCTTGTGGCGGCCGGAATAATTTTCAATGGTGCGGGCGTATTGGTGATTGTGTGCAAGCGCATGGGGTCGCGGACCGACCAACGACATCTCGCCCTTGATTACATTGAACAGTTGCGGGAGCTCGTCGAGGCTGTAGCGGCGAAGTATCTTGCCAATTGGCGTAATTCGCGGGTCATTGACCTTCGCCTGTTCAACCACATCGCCATCGTCAGCCGTTGTCATTGTCCGGAACTTGTAGACCTTGAAGACGGCGTTATTGAACCCGTGCCTTTGCTGCGCAAACAGGATCGGCCCTTTGCCTTGCAGTTTGATGGCGATGACGATGGCGAGCATGAGCGGCGAGAAAACAACAAGCGCGATGGCGCCGAGAAGATAATCCTCGACAGACTTGATGACGCCGCCCCAGCCTTCGAGCGGGCGGCGATATAGTGACAGAACACGCACGCCGCCGACATCATTGATCGCGCCGCCCAGATGGTCGAGCCAGTGAATGTTAGGGCATATCGCGATGGAAACCGGCAGGATAGAAAGACGCCGCACGAGCTTTTCCATGTCTTCCGGCGCCGCGCGCGGCACGGCGATGACGATGTCATCGACTTCACCGTTACGGGCGGCCGCAGCGAGATCATTCAGATCACCCTTGGCGCCGGCAAGATGCGAGTCGCCATTGTCGCTCAAGCCGGCGTCGTAAACACCGACAATCGAAATCCCTTGCGGCGAATTCTCTGCACGGCTTGCGAATTTTATACCCAGCGAAGTTGCGCCAACCACAGCCACACGACGCGCGAAGACGCCGCCGTCGCGGCTCATCCGACGCACGAACGAGATCGCGGCAAACCGCACGCCGATAACAGAAACGAGCGTGATCCCTGTCCAGGCGAACAACCAGACGCGCGAGAACGTATCCGAAATTTTCAGCGCAAACCCGAAAGCCAGGAGCCCCAGCACGGTCAGCGCCCAGCGCGAGAGTATCGCACGCAGCGTACCGTCAAAGCTCGTCAGTTGCTCGAATTCATAAAAGCCGTCGCGGCGCATCAGCGCGGTAAATACCGTGGCGCCGACAATCCCCGCGATCGCATAGGACTGGAAATCGAACTCCGTCTCCAAGATATAGGTGTGATAGGCGAATGCGAACCCGACGGACGTCAAGATGACAAGCAGGTAATCAACGACCTGGACCACGTCGCCGAACAGTGCGCGCGCCACCGGGGCCCGGCGGCGAACGCCGTCGGTCGAGAAACTGTCTGCGCTGCTGAGGCCCGGTTCCGCCATAGCGGTCTTATTCCCCACTCCTGCTACATCTGCAATAAACAACCGCACCGGAAAATCGCGGCCCGATGTTTGAATTACATTAATGCAATTATAGGGCTAATCTGCGGCGAAAGGGTTACCTGTGCCATGTCGAAACAGTTTGCGGCGTTTCACGTAAGCTGGCGGGACGCGAAAGTCCGGCCATTGGGCCTCGTCGCCGACGAGCGCGATTACGGCCGTGCGGCTGCGGCGGCGCTTCAGTCACGCCTCAACCAGCTCGCCGACGAGGGCTGGATTGTTCAGGAAATCCTCCCCGTTAACGGCTTGACGCCAAAACAGACCGCAGCCTTCACAATTATCGCGTTCCGCTAAAGACGCGGCAAATCGCCAGTTGCCTTCTGCGCGCGCGCGCGCCATGCCGTCTTCATGAACAAGAATTCATTCACCGATGCAGCGCTTTCGCAGGCGCTTTCGGCGCTCGCGCTCCGGGCCGGCGCAGCGGCGCTTGAAATCTACGCCAGCGATTTCGATACGGAAACAAAAGGCGACGCCTCCCCGGTGACCGAAGCCGACCGCATCGGCGAGGCCATCATACTCGAAGGCTTAAAAAATTTCGCGCCGGATATCCCGGTGCTCGCAGAAGAAAACGCGTCTGACGGAAACGCACCGGACGATCTCGGTACAAGGTTCTTTCTCGTCGATCCGCTCGACGGAACACGCGAGTTCGTGAACCGGACGGGCGAGTTCACGGTCAACATCGCGCTCATCGAAAACGGCAATCCGGTATTCGGCGTTGTCTACGCACCCGCCTCAAACATCATCTATGGCGGCGGGCCAAGCGGCGCATGGAAAGCATCCGTCGACGAGAACGGCGTTATGGGCGCGCCCGTAAAAATTTCTGCACGCCTCGCGAACTCAGGCGGCCTTGTCGCTGTCGCCAGCCGATCACATCGTTCAGCGGAAACGGATGATTATCTCAAGACGCTCAATGTCGCGGACTTCACCGCTGCCGGTTCGTCATTGAAATTCTGCCTGCTGGCGGAAGGAAAAGCCGATGTATACCCGCGCTTCGGACGCACCATGGAATGGGATACCGGGGCCGGTCAGGCCGTTCTTGAGGCCGCCGGGGGCTGTGTTCTCGCGCACCCGGCAGGCGAACCGTTGGCCTACGGAAAGAAGTCGCGCGGTTATGATAACCCGCATTTCATCGCATGGGGCAAGCGCTAGCGGTACATGCCCGTTTCGCCGACATGAAACAGATTGGCGGGCGTCGCCGTGTCCCTGCGCACCCAGATGTCCCAAAGCGCCGTGCGTTCGACCATCTGGAATTGCGTATAAAGCAGCGCTTCAGAGCGGCCTTTCGCTTCAGCGGTTTTTGGATCCATATCGAGGCGCGGCACGAACACGATATTCGCAGCGTTCGCCGCCGCATGACCGTCGGCGTGGCATTCGCGTTTCTTCGCGAGAATGCATGCCGTGTCGGCGCCGGTAAGGAATGCAACGTCAAAACCCTTTTCCGTCATGACCCGTGCGCGGCTTGCCGCTTCGAGCAACATCGCTGACTGGTCGACCGGCGTCAGGGCGAAAAACTCGCGCGCTTCCGGCGTTGAAAAACGCCCCTCCTCAACCCATTTGGCGATGGTCGGTCCGCCCGGCTGCACCAACGCGAGCTCAGCGCGAATGTCTTCTGGCGCTTCCTTCGCCGCCGCATATTGCAGCGAAAATTGTCCTGCAGCGTGAACGGCAATGGCGACTGTCCAGAACAATGTGAGACCCGCCGCCATCAGCGCTGTAGCGACGCTCGCCCGGTCATGATCACGGAAAAGGCCGTCATAAAACGGCGATGCGACGGAAAAGCACGCAAGTCCTGCAGCCGTTGCAAAAACCGGCAACGCGTTAGCGCCGGCGATCCGTGCGGCAACAAGGCCCGCGATCATAAGGCCGCCCGCAGCGAGCCAGTTGCGCCGATGCGCGCGCCCGCCAAAAATCATCGCCGAGAAAATCACCATTATAGCACCATAGGCGGCGCCGCTTAAGCCCAGTGCGCTTTCCCCGCCCGTGAACCCGTCTTTCATCTGCAGGATGTCGGAGGCGGCGCTGGCGCGCGCGATGTTCATACCGGGAGCAAGCAACTCAATGACGGCAGCGAGCAATACAAACCCGCCAATCGCAGACGCATAACGCTGCAATCCAAAACGACCGGTAATGAAGGGGCATGCCGACAGTGCAACAAAACCAACAAGCGCGAAAACCGGATTGAGCAGCCAAAGCGCGAACAGCCCTATGCCGCCGAGCGCACCTTCGAACCGCGAACGGCCCAGCGACTCGTCTGCGGAAACAGACAGAAACGAAACGATACAGACGAGAAAGATCGCTAGGCCGAGTTCCGCCGGACCGGAAAACGGCGCCGCCGCATACGCCGCAAATGCAGCCGTGATGATCGTTCCAAAAAGAATGGGGAAGCGTGAGGCAGCCAGGTAAGCCAGTGGATAAATCACAGCGATAGCGCCGATGGCCTTGGCCACCAGATGAACGCGGCCCGGCGCATCGACAAAAATATCCGCGCCCAAGAGCAGCAAGAGAAAGAACGGCGTGTCGTGGTTTACGAGCTTCGCTTCGCCGGCGAGAACCGCCCTTGCCTCGGCAATGGGAGCGATCATGTCCACGGTCGGCGACAGGCTAAGGAGCGCCGGTGAGAATGCGGCGGCGGCGGCGAAGATTAACGCCGCGCCAATAGCCCACAAAAATGACCACCCCGGCTCCTTCCAGGAAAAGATCGCCATCGCGGCGGCCTGCGCCCGCGGCGCCTGCCCGCGCCAGCCAAATTCCGGAATTGCCTCGTCATAGCGTGAATGCGACGTATCCATTTGAAACAGCCCTGACCTTGTTTCTGCCCTCAACCGCAGTTTCGCGCGGCCACGCACCCCACATTGCAAGCTGTTTGCCGTTCACTCGCCTTAAACGGGAAAATCTCGCCAGACTGGCGGATTCCGGCTTTGCCGCCGCGCGGGCGCTGTTATGTTGAGGACATGCGCACCCTGTTTCACATGCCGCTCGATCCCGCTTCGCGCCTTGTCCGCATCATGCTGGCGGAAAAGGGCCTGCCGGCGCAGCTCGTTGAAAAGCGCCCATGGGATGACGAAGACGGCGTCCTCGCTGCGGTCAATCCGGCGTTAACCATACCGGTGCTGATGGACGAGCCGCCGACCGGGGGCGATGTCGCCGTGTGCCCGGTAAGCGCCATCGTCGAATATCTCGAAGACGCCTATCCGAACGAGCAGCTATTGCCGTCAACATCCGCAGCGCGCGCAGAGACGCGCCGCCTGACGCACTGGTTCATGGATAAATTCGACGCCGAAGTTTCCGACAATACGCTCCGTGAGCGCATTAACCGGCGGCTGATGCGGCGCGGGCAACCAGATTATGAGCGGTTGAAAATCGGCGCCGATTGTCTTGTCTGGCATCTTGATTACGCCGAGTACCTGCTCGATCAGCGCCACTGGTTTGCCGGCGAACGTTATACTGTCGCCGATATCGCAGCGGCTGCGCAGCTATCGTGTCTCGATTACATCGACCTCGTGCCTTGGGAAAAATTTCCCGCCGTCAAGGGCTGGTATGCGCGGATGAAATCCCGTCCCAGCTTGCGGCCGATCATGCGCGACAGGATGGACGGTGTGCCGCCGCCGCCGCATTATGACAATCCCGATTTCTGATGGCCGTCAATGACAGCGAATTAAAAGCGCGCATCCGCGAGGCGGCGGCCGAGATCGGTTTCGATTCCGTCGGATTTGCTTCAGCGGGCCTGCCGGCAACCATTAAGGATCGGCTGAGGCGTTTTCTGGCGCTTGGCCGTCACGGGGAAATGGGCTGGCTTGAGGCCCGCGCCGACCAACGTGCGCATCCTCAAACTTTATGGCCCGACGCGCGCAGCGTCATCATGCTGGGCGTGAATTACGGACCTGACCATGATCCGCTGGCCGCTCTTGAGCATAAATCGCAGGGTGTGATTTCTGTCTACGCGCAAAACCGCGACTATCATGACGTCATCAAGAAAAAACTGAAGCGTCTCGCGCGCCAGATCGCAGAAGAAAATAACGCCGATGTCAAAGTCTTCGTCGATACGGCGCCGGTCATGGAAAAACCGCTTGGCGAGCGCGCCGGAATCGGCTGGCAGGGCAAACACACCAATCTTGTCTCACGCGAATTCGGCTCATGGCTGTTTTTGGGCGCGATTTACACGACGCTGGATCTGGAACCGGACGCGGGCGAACGCGATCACTGCGGCTCATGCCGGAACTGCCTCGATGTCTGTCCAACTGACGCATTCCCGGCCGCTTACCAGCTCGATGCGCAGCGCTGCATCTCATATCTCACTATCGAACACCCCGGCCCAATCCCGCTTGAATTCCGCAAAGCCATGGGAAACCGGATTTACGGCTGCGATGATTGCCTTGCAGTCTGTCCCTGGAACAAATTCGCCTCGAACGCACGCGAAGCGGCGTTTCACGCCCGCGAAGATTTAAAATCTCCAGCGCTGGAAGATCTTGCTGCACTCGACGACGCCGCTTTCCGAAAACTTTTTTCAGGTTCGCCAATCAAGCGCACCGGCCGGAACCGCTTCGTGAGGAATGTCCTGATCGCCATCGGCAATTCCGGCGATAAAACGCTGGCGGCGTCTGCCGAGGCCCTTCTGGTGGATGAAAGTCCGCTTGTGCGCGGCGCAGCGGTCTGGGCGCTGGCGCAACTGTCGCCTGACAACCTCAAGAAACACGGGACTTTTGCGGCCTCAGAGACCGATGAAGGCGTACGCGCTGAGTGGTGGGCTGTGACTTAAGCTTCGACGGTCACCTGGACGTGGCCTTTGGTAAAATTGCCATGGTCGTCTTCCACCCAATACCAGAACTCGTCCGTACCGGAATAATTCGGATCGGCTGCATAGGTCAGCGTACCGTCGTCATTAAGAAAGACTGACCCATGCTCGGGCTGGACGAGACCATCGACCGTAATGTCGTCGCCATCCGGGTCGTAATCGTTTGCAAGGACATCGAGGGTGACGGATTCGCCTTCGGCGACATTGGCGAAGTCGCCGCGTGCGACTGGCGCGTTGCTGTTAAGATCGAGAACGCCGTTATAATGCGGCTCATGGTCAAGGTCGCTGAAGTTACGCTCCCATTCAACGAATACGCTGAACTTGCTGATCTCGCCGGTCGCCCGGTCGGCAATATATTGCTCCAGCACGGTCACTTTGCGCCCGTCAGGAAGCGTCCAGTAGCCTTCCTGTTCGACCGCATTGCGAATAGTGAAATAGTCGTGACGGATCGGATCCCAGCTTGGGCCGACCTCCTGAGCGCCGATTGAATCAATCTTGGTTCCGGTAAGATCGAGATGTCCGCGCGATTCAGGCGTCGGCGCCGCCGGATAATCGTCGATATCCGTGTCGAACAGCAGCCTGCCTTCAACAAGCTGATTACCTGTGAGGAAGAGATCGCCGGCGCTGGCGCTGATATTATCGAAATTGACGGCGGCGCCTTCAACATTCACATCGATAAAGACGTATCCCCAGTCTCCGTTAAATGGAAACGCCAGATTCACGTCATTCTTCATGGCATGAACGCCAGTTGGGAATCCGGCGATATTCGCGCCATTAATGACATTGTCGATGGTATTCGGACCAAACTCAACGCCACGCCTTGCCGTTCCGCCTGACGCGCCGTCGGTGGCGAGCAGATCAATATCTTTCAGCGTGTAGTGCGCCGTGTACTGCAAGTGAATGCCCGTACCCACTTCCCAGCCTAAAAAATCTTCTATGACTGTGCGCACGTCGTGGCCCTGCTCCGAACCATGCTTGATCACTTCAAGACCTGTACCGACAGCAAATGCTTCATTGCCGTCAAATTGCGAAATCGCCGGGTAGTTGATGATGGCCTCATCAACATAACGCAGCGACTCTGAGTAATCCGCTGTCGCCGGGTCGACGCCTATCACGCCGTTGCCGCGCGACATGTAGACAAAGCCGTGGCCGCCCGGCACGCCCGCGGCGACATTATCCACCGCATCAACAAGACGGCCCTGAAACCAGAAGCCGGCGCCGGTGCGGCCGAGGTCGAAGGCCTCCACATCCTCATGCCACTTGGCGCCACCACCATTGCCAATCGATTTAATCGCAATGTTATGTGACCAGCGCCCGGTTTCGTTTCCCGTTTCGGCGACGAAGGCGGCGCCGTAAATATTATAAGCGGCGTTGTCGGCAAGCACGGCATTTGAATCGTGGTGGACATAGCCCCAGCCCGGCGAGCCCCAGACAGCGTTGCCGACGATCATCGCAGGATCGTCGAGATCCGAAACGCCGGCGCGATGAATATGAAGCGAATAGCGCGCCTTTATGTTCGTATCGAATTGCACATTGTCCAGCTCAGCCACATCAAATGCGCGTTCGGACTTGTCGGTGCGGCCAAGATCTGTGAATTCGGCATAACGCACGTCAATTTCATCAGAATGCATGAACATGACGTGGCCGCGCTGATAGACGGGCAGACCGTCAGCATTTTCCGTTTCAAACACGACGTTGCGCGTATAATTCGCGACATAAGCCTTAAGGTCGTCGCGCGGGCCTTCATGATTGAACTGAAGCGGCGTATCGAAATAGATAGTGTTGCCTTCAATACGCGTAATGATGAGTTCTTCATCCTCCGTCTGATCATTGCGCGGCTCCGTCGGGGCCGCAGGTTCTGTTGGCGTCAGATGCGTACCAGTCAGAACCAGCCTGTCGCCTACTTGCCAGCCTTCGGGCGGGCCATCGAGCGTGATCGACGTGTCTCCCGCCATGGGATCGATGGCGACTTTCAAGAAAGTCTCCTTCTCGGCGCCGTGAATCTGAATGTCGCCATGGCTGATGACGCCGCGGGAAAACAACATCGGGTCCCATGACGTGTCGATGGGGCCGTTATCAGCGATCTGAATAACAGCGCGTACATTCGCCGCCACTGGATCGTCGACCGTGCCGATGGTCATCCGCCCGCTTGGCGCAACGATCAGGGTATCGACTTCCATAAATGTGTTTATGTGCGTCGCAAATTCGAGGGCGCCGTCTACGCGCACCGTAAACAGAGAAACCGGACTTTCGCCATCATAGGCGACCTCGACGCCGCCCGGGATCAGAACCTTGGCGCCCTCGCCCGGCACTTCGCCATTCGCCCATGTGGCCGGGTCGAACCAAGACCCGCTATTGACGGCGATATGCGTTGCATCTTCGACCGGCACGAGATTAAGCACCGCCATGTGCTCTGTGGCTTTTGCCGGATCATCGGCGTGCGGATGCCCGCCATGATCGGGCGTGTCGTCATGACCGCCATCTTGGCCGCCATCATGACCATGCGCGCCGTGATCGTGCTCGCCCACGGACACTTCGACAACGGCTTCGCTTAAATTTCCATTGCTGTCGCGTACTTCATAGCGGAATGTTGCGATGCCTTCGAAGCCATCGTCAGGCGTGAAATGAATGACGCCGTTATGAAGCGTCACGGTACCGTTGACGGCGTCGAATACGCGCACCAGTTCAACGCTTGTTCCAGGCGCGGTGGCGTCGTTTGCAAGCAGGTCTTGCGCGGCGATCATCACGCTTTCGCCAACATCGGTCGTAAAATTAGAATCGTCTTCGGCCTGAACAGCCGTTACGGGCGGTTTTACCGGTCCGGGCGTTCCCGTCCCGCCCGCTGGCGGGGCGTCATTGCTGGCGCTAACCGGCCCGCCTTTTCCGCTGAGTGTAAGACATCCTTCCGCTGCTAGCAGCGGCGCGATCATGGCGGCCTGACTGAGCCGTTTTTTTACATTGTTGTTACGAGGTTTTTTGCCAGGGCGCGCTGGCGGTGAAATAAGGCCCGCCTCGGAAGCGTTCAGTATGTCGGCTAGATCAAAAGATGAAAAATTCTTTGAAACATCGAAACCGGAACTCATAATTTTCCCGCGCCCCTGTACTCGTCACTAATGCGTCTGGGTTCGACGCCGCAGGGGAAACTAGACGATCAGGGCAAATGCCAAATTGAATGTCTTGTTAGAATTGTCGCTATATCGACGTATTTTCTGGCTTTTACGAGAATCTTACGCCGTATTAATGACAACCGCACATGGCAGTTTTACGCTTGCGCAACCTGACGTTAACAGCCGGTTTCCAAACCCTGGAGATTTATCAATATTCGCGTTCAACTACGCTGGTCATGATGCGCAACGCCGAAGAGATTCGCTTGCGCGATGCCGCGATTGATAAACGCTTCCCTATCGGATTCAGGCATCCAGCCGAGCTGTTTTTTTGCCTTTGAATTTTCGTATGGGGAAAATTGTGCGCGCGATTTCCAGTCTCGGTAACTTGGTTTTGTGATGCCCGATTTTCCGGCAAGCAAACGCTTCAGCCAATATTTCGCGACATCAACCGTAAAATACACCCAGATCGGCGTTGCCTGCGCGCGCATGGAAACGCCATAAGCGGCGCCGATTTCCGCAAAATAATCTTTACCGCTCAGCATCGGATCACCGATCAGGTTGAACGACTGCCCCTTTGCGTCTTCGTTTTCCATCGCAAGCACCAGCCCGTCCGCCACATCGTCAACCAGTACGAACGGCATGGTGTTGCGCCCTTCGCCCCATAGCATGCACGCCGTTGCGCCGCGCCACATGGCGATCCCCCAGTGTTGCAGCGGGCCGCCTTCGCCGATGACGATGCCGGGGCGGGCAATGACAAGCGGCAATTGCTTCTCACGCTCCAGCGTTTTCAGTTCGTCTTCACAGGCGGCTTTCGAGCGGGCGTAAAGATTGCGGCGCTCGAGATCATGATCGAGCGGCGTTTCCTCCGTAATTGGGCGGGTTGGCTGCGAAGCGTCGTAGGAATCGATCGTGCCCGTATAAACGAGGCGGCCAACGCCAGCGGCCAGACACGCTTCGCCGATGCGGCGTGTAACGGCGACGTCGTTTTCAAGATAACCTTCCCAGCTTGTCTCCGTCGCTTTCGCCAGATGAAAAACGCCATCGACACCGTTCATTGCAGCGGTCAAATCGTCTTCCGATTTCAGATCGCCCGTGACGACGGATATGCGGCCATCTTCGCGCGCAAGAACGCCGCCTGATCCGCGCGACAGCACCCGGACTTGATAACCCTTGTAAAAAAGCGCCTTACACAAAGCGCGACCGATAAAGCCAGTTCCACCGATCACCAGCATGGTCTTGCCGTTTGCTTGCGGCGCAGGCGCTTCCACAGTTGTTCTGGCGACAAATTTTGGCTGCGCGGCTTCGAGCACTCGTTCAATCATCGCAGTGGCGTTGGCGGCGAGCGACGCGGACAATCGGCGGTCTACAGCCACGCCGTCACGCATTGACAGGTAAAATCTTCCGACCGCTCGGTTTATGGATAGACCGTAAGGTGCGAGCGCGTTGAGCGAGCGCAATTGGCGGAAGGCGTTTCCGAAGCCGGCGCCCAGCACCTGACCTGCAACCGAAGCCTGACGCATGAATGGTCCGGCGACAATGTCGCCCATGCTTGCGCGCTCAAGCCGGTAGGTATCCTCAGCGAAGTCATAATGTGCGAGCGCGCCAATCCCCCTGAGGCGTATGCTGCGATTATCGGCGCCTTCGATGAGCGAGAGATTGAGCGTCACCGATGCGCCGCCGGCGCGCCCAGTGATGCGCCAGCTCTGAAAATGCGTCACGCCGCCGGGAATGCTGATCGGATGGCGCAAATCAACGCCAATGTCTTCAAATTCGCCGAACAAATCCGCCACAAAAGCGAACAGATGCGGGCCCAGCTCGAACAACAGGTTCTGCGGCTCGCGCAACATCCACAAATTGAAAGGGCCGGAGCGGAGCGGCGCCAGCGGGAACTGCCAGTTCGCCTCAAACGTATCGACCGGACCGATGACGCGATTTTCCACATCAACCTTAAGCCGGTCATAAGACGGCAGCATCAGGAAATTGTGATTGACGCCGAGGTAAACTTTTTTCGCTTGCGCCAGCGCATCCAGCCGCTTGCATTCTTCAGTCTTCAATGCGAATGGCTTTTCAACGAATGCCGAAACCCCGGCATTCAGAATTTTTTCCGTTGCTTCGGCATGCAAATGCGGCGGTGTCAGCACATGAACGCAGTCGACTGCGCCAGATTCGAGCATCTCATCAAGCGATGAAAAAATGTTTTGCGCGCCATAACGATTCGCAAGGATTTTCGCCGCGCCACGCGAAAGATCGCAGACGGCGCTAATCTCAACACCCTGCGCGCGTTTCAACGCATCGGCGTGCCAGCTGGAGATATATCCCGCGCCCAGAAGCCCGGCTTTGATCGTTGTCTTTTTCATTTGTATTCGACGATCCCGACCTTGCTTCTGGTTAACTTCTTCCACTTGTATTTGATGATGCCGATAAGGTTTGGAAATTTCGCTAACGTCAAGAACGCGGCGCCAAGGCTCGCATGCTCAGGCGCTTCCCCCGACTTCATCAGCCCCCGCCGTGTTCTTAGAAACGATGCCGGATAAAGCAACAGCAAGAAAAAGCTGAAACCGTTGGTGAAAGGCGCGCCGATGATGGTCAGCGCGGGCAGGATCAGCCCCCAGCCCCAGGCGCGCCGGCGCTCGCTGCGGAAATATCCGTCATGCAGTTCGCCAAGCTGTGCGAAGGCGTGACCGGCACGCTCCATCCGCCGCCACCATTGCCCGAAACGGTGCATGTCCGCATCGTGCAGGCACATATCGCGATCAATTCTGACGATGCGTTTGCCTTTCTTGCCGACCCGCACGCAGAAATCATCATCCTCTGCCGCGATCACATCTGCACGGAAGCCGCCCGCTTCGCGAAAGACGTCCACCCTCGTTATGAAGATGCCGCCGCAAGCTGTGATCTCACCGACCGGCCCATGCCACTCAATTTCGCAAAGCCGGTTATAGGCGCTGGCGTCCGGGTCGCGCTCACGGCAACGCCCCGTGACAATGCCGATGGCGGCATCGCCATCCAGCACCGAAACAGCGTCATTCACAAAGCTGTCGACAAGTTCGCAGTCGCCGTCGATGAACATGACCTTCTCAACGTCCGGCCATCGCTCGACAAGCGCATCAAATCCTGCATTGCGCGCGCGCGCCGCGGTGAACGGTTCGTCGGCATTGAGCGAAACAACCGCCGCGCTTTGTTCATTCGCGAAACTGACGCTATCGTCTGTAGATCCGGAATCCACATAAACAACGCACTCGCCATTTTTCTTGAGCGACAAGAGGCATCGTTTAAATCGCTCTCCTTCATTGCGCCCGATCGCAACAAACCCCACTGGCGATTGCGCTTCACTCACGAACGCGGCTCCGTATCATCAGGACCACGTGTCGGCGTCCACCGTTTCGCGCTTTCGCGGCCCGCCTCGCCAAAGATGCGAAGCTTCGACAGCAAAAATTCGGCAAGCCCGCCGAATGCCGAAGGCGGCAGCGCATCGCGCCCGAACGCCGCCCAGCCGAGCGCAATCGCCAGCCCCGTCAGTATGAATGCCCAAAGGGACATGGAAAACGCGCCCGAAAAACCCGTGACGAGCCAGACCAACAGACCAAATGCGAGCGTACCCAACAGTGCAGTCACAAAAACCGTGAGCGGCGGAATGATCAGATCAAGCGCTGCGCCGATGAGCTTGAAGTTGCTGCTACTGACCCCTTCGGCGACAAGCGATGCAAAAGACTGCGCCCCGTAACGTAACGATCCGAGAGACCAGCGCGCAGACTGCCGCGTCAGGGCATCGTCGCCAGTTGGAAACATGCTTGTGACGACAGCATCTTCCGCCAGCATCGGCGCCGCGCCGACGCGCGTCAGCTGGAATGTCAGCGCCAGATCTTCGACGATCTCACCGGACCCGAGTTCAACCTTTTCAATGTCGCGCCACGAAACCGCAAATCCGGAACCGGTAAATCGCGTAACGCCAAACATATTTTGAAGGCCGCTCATGCGGACCTTGTTCATAAAGAGCCATGCGAACTCGGCGACCTGCAAACGGGGCCCGGCGCCATCCGGCGCCTTCATGAGATATAGCGCCTGCACAGGACGTTCTTCTTGAGAAGCAAGCGACGCGATACGTTGCAGGGAGCCCTCATCGAAAATGCAGTCGGCGTCAGCAAAGATTACGATCTCCGGCGGCGCAGCGCGCAAGACGTCGATGGCGTATTGAAGGGCGAAGCCCTTGCCGCGTCGGCCGGGGTCGTTCCGGATGAGCGCTTCTGCGCCGTGTTTAAGCGCGATGTCCGCGGTGTTGTCATCGCAATTGTCCGCCACCACGATCAGCCGATCGCGGTCACGCAGTTGCGCGCGCACATTTTCAAGCGAGGCGGCCATGGCCGCGGCTTCATTATGCGCTGGCATAAGCACGGCGATCGGCCCAGCACTTTCCATGCTTCGTTTTTTTTCCGCCGGAAACAGGGCCAGAACCGCTTCCGCCAAAAGAAACACCGCCAGTGCAAACGCCGCAACCGCCAGTCCGGCGGATATTATAATCAGGAGAAAATTCATGAGCGCTTCCGAGTTAGGGCCGGTCCGCGCCGAGCCAGTAGCGCATGGCGCCGGAGAATTCAGAAAAACGCCCGAAAACGGTGCGATAAGCCCGCCGCCAAGATGACACTCTGAAAATACCGCGGCGGACTGCACTCGAGAAAAACTGCACGAGGTAAACGAAAGCTCCTGCAGCAATCGCGCCCGCAGCGACGAACGCCGGCGGCGTCATGAGCGTCATTACAGAAGCGGCAAGCGCACCCAGCCCCGCAGCGATGGCGACAATAACCGGAAAAACGCAGCCCCAGATTACGGCGCGAACCGTCTGCATCACGCCATGCCGTTCCGGCGGGCCGCCATGCAGCGACATGGCNNGTTATCGAAACCACGACGGCGCGCCTCGCGACTCCAATGGCCGGGTTTTGATCGCGGCGCGTCGCATACGGACATATTGGTTTCCAGACGCCAGACATGAGCGCCGCGGCGGCGCTGGCGTATGCACAAATCTTCCATGTCCAGAGAAATCAGATCGCCGCGAAATCCCCCCGCCGCCTCAAAAGCCGAAGCGCGCACAAACGCGCCGGGGCCTGTGGTCATGACGATTTCACCCGGGGTTTCGTTTCTTTGCTGTTCTTTGACGGTTAAGTTTTCCGGCGAAGCGCCGCTGCGACCGCTCGACATTCCCTCGATGACCGCAACTTCAGGCCGCCGCTCCATGAACTTTTCCGCCGCAGCAATCCAGTCGGGGTCAAGTGCGGCGCCGGCGTCGAGAAACTGCACATATTCAAGTTGCGGCGTCAGTTTTTTCAGGTGCCTGTAACCGGCGTTGCGCGCCCGGCCGCCGGTCTGAAGCGGCTTGCCGTCATTCTCGACAATAACTGCGCCGGCTTTCCGCGCCGTCGAAACCGCATCCTGCATCGGAACCAGCGGCGCAAACACAACGGCCCGCCCGTCGGCGACCGAACGGATTGCCGCTTCGGGCGAAACCTTGGGATCTACGCCGACAATTACAACGCCCGTGACAGGCGCCGCGACCTCGGCCGCCTTTTGTTTTGTAGCATTTTCCGTCTCCGGCGCCGGTTGCGGCGCGCGCGCAGCCAGTTCAGTGGATGTAACAGCGCCCGCCGTAACGCTCATCTGCGCCGCAATGCCGCCTGAAGACGCTTCGACATCCGCCAAGGTTTTGACCGGGATCGGCGCAGCTTGTTCGCGGCGCGGCTCAGGTCGAGGGTTTGGCCTCTTCGCCGTTTCGTCCACGCCGTTGCGCGGCTGATTCATGTGCGGCGGTGTTTTTTTTTCAGCCTCGACTTCTTCGTCAACGAATGCATCCGGGCCTTTGCGAGCGTTCGATGCAATCGGCGCGGCCGCATCCTTATCGGACGCAATTCCAAAAACGCCGTAGGCTTTCTTGTCGCGAATGACGTTACGGATGGTTTCAACGCCAACCACCAGGTCTTCGGCGGAAAAGGCGTAAACCAGCGCCGTGTCGGCGATGACGTTGATGACCCGCGGCACCCCGCGCGATTGTTCCGCGATCTGGTCGATGGCGCGCTCGGTAAAAATCCGCCGCCGGCAGCCCGCAATCGAAAGCCGCGTTTCGATATAGGATTGTACTTCCTCGCGGCTGAGCGGCGTCAAATGAAAATCAGAACCGACGCGCTGCGTCAGCTGCAACAATTCCGGGCGGTTCAAGACATCTTTCAACTGCGGCTGCCCGACGAGGATTAGCTGCAGGAGCTGATCCTTGCCGGCATTGATGTTGGACAAGAGCCGCAGCTCTTCGAGCATGTCGATTGAAAGGTTTTGCGCCTCATCGATAATGAGAACGATGCGCCTTCCCTTGGCGTACTCGCCAATGAAGAACGATTGCAACTGCGAAAACAGCGCGACATGGCTTGAATCATTGAAAGGCTGGCCGAGCGCCATCAGCACCCAGCTCAAAAGATCGCCGCGGCCGGCCTGTACGTTCGATAACAACGCAACAGTGTGACTGTCTGAAAGCTGATCGAGCAGGCGATGAATGAGCGTGGTTTTCCCGCAGCCGACCTCGCCGGTTACAACCGAAATACCGGCGTGATTGAGCACGCCGTATTCGAGCATGGCGTAAGCCAGCCGATGCGTCCTGCCCCAATAGAGAAAAGATGGGTCGGGCTGGATCGAAAACGGCTTTTCCGAAAGACCGAAAAACTGCTCGTACATAGTGTTAACGGTTCCAATCGGCGTTCGGGCCGCCGCAACGCGTACAAACGGTCGCGAGCGGACGCACGGGCTACATCCGGTCTAGCAGCGCCCGCACTTCGTTTTCAAATATGAAATCCGGGCCGCCAAGGGTCAGCGCCTGTTGCAGGCTTTCCCGGGCCGCCTCTTCATCGCCACTGGCGAACTGCGCAGCGCCGAGGTGATAACGCATTTCAGCGCTTTCCTCGACTTCGCCGGCAGCCTGGCTCAGATATTCAAGCGCCCGGTCATAATCTCCGGCGCGGTAATAAGCCCAGCCGACCGTATCGCGGTAATAGGGATTATCGACGTCCTCGAAAGTTTTTGCGATTTCAAGCGCGCGCGCGATGCTCGCTTCGTCAAGTTGCAGATCGCTTGATAGCGAAACGAAGTTGTTGGCGATGATCCGGTCATCGGGACGCTCGTCAATCAACTCGGAATAGAGTGCGAGCGCTTCGGCGCGCTCGCCCTGATTGATCAGGACGTCCGCTTTGAAAACACGCATCGCGTAATTTTCCGGCGCCGCGGCAAGGCCCCGTTCGATCAGCGCCGCCGCTTCATCGAAACGGCTCTCGCCGAGATAATAACGGTATAAAAGCTCATAAGCCTCAGGGCGGGAGGGCGTTTTTTCAATCGCCGTTTCAAGCGTCGAAATATATGACTGCCTGTCGTCATTCTGACCGTGAATGCGCGCCAGCAACAACCGTGCGGCGTAGTTTTCTTCATTGGATGCGAGAACACGGTTCAGCAAGGCCTCGGCTTCGTCATAACGATCCGTACGGATGTACGATGTCACCACCGCCGCAAGCGGCTGGCTTTCAAGCGGTACGGTTTCTTCGCTTGCGTCAAACGCTTCGATGACGCTTTCATAATCGCCAAGCCCAACAAAAGCGCGGGACCTGATATTGGCCGCAACCGCATCCTGATTCTCGACCCGCGCCAGCATCTCCGCAGCTTCTTCAGCCCCGCGCCAGTCCTGTCTCGCTAGACGGATAGAGGCGAGCAGTTTTAAATTTTCAACGTCGCCAGGATGCGCAGCCAATGAGTCAACAAGCACTTCTTCTGCACGTTCCGGGTTTTTGCGGCGCAGGAGAAATCTTGCGAATTGCTGGCCGATGCGCGCCGCCTGATCGCTCGCTTCAAAAGCCTTGGCGAATTCGGCTTGGGCGAAACTGAAATTGTCCTGCTTTTCAAACGCCGCAGACATCAGCACCATGGCGTCATAAGTATCAGGGCTATTGTCGAGCGCCGTACGCAGGTTGACGATGGCCTGATCGTACTGTTCGTCATCGATCTGCAGGGCAGCGCGCTTGATCAGCGCATCGGTGTTGCGCTCGTCGGCATCAAGAATTTCGTCGATCAATGCGGCAGCATTATCCCGCTCGCCGTCTTTTAACAGGAATGCGGCGATCTTGTTCTTGGCCTGAAGTGCAACATCCTGATCATTAGAAGCGGCAAGCCGGTCAAGCATTGCGCGCGCCGCCTGAAAATCGTCTTCCTCGATGTGGAAGTCCACCATGGAAAATTTGAGCTTGGTGTTTTCCGGCTCAGCCTCGATATACTGATTGAGCTGCGTTTCAGCGGCGGACGAACCGTCTGCGCGTTTAATGACGCGTACGACATTGAGTTTAGCGTTAAGGTTCTCCGGCTCTAGCTCTGCGATCGCCCGAAACTGTTCAAGCGCGCCGTCTAGATCATTGCGGCGAACGAGGTCTTGGGCATAGACACGACGGTAAGCGGGTTCCTCAGGGAAAAGCTCGATGAGCTCTGCATAGGCTTGCTGTGTTTCGTCCTGACGGCCCAGCGTATTCAGGACATGAATACGCAGGAGTTGCAGAACGGCGATCTTCGGATCGGCCGCCAGCGCCGTGTTGATTTCCTCAAGCGCGCCTTCAAAATCGCCTTCAATGGAACGTTCGGTGGCGAGAACCGTGACCGCCTCAGCGTTTGCAGGGTCTTCAGCAATGACCCCGCGCGCCAGTTCCACGGCGCCGGCGTTGTCACCAATCTTCAAAAGCACTGCCGCCTTCAGCGCCTGCGCATCAAGACTGTTGGGGTCGAGCTCCAGAGCCTTTTCGGCCTGTTCGAGTGCAGACGTTTCGTCACTGCCGACAAGATAAAGTTTTCCGAGTTTGATTTGCGCGTCGATCTGAGTGGAATCAAGACGAACGATGTTCTGCAGAATTCCGAACATCGCCTGAAAGTCCTTGCGCTGTTCGGCGATTTCGGCGAGCCCAAGCAGCGAAGGCACGTGCGCTTCATCAATCTTGAGGGCGTTTTGAAACTGGATGTAGGCCTTGGGCAAATCGCCCTCTACCAGAAATTCGGCGCCCTCCTGGCTGTAACGCTCAACCTTTTGCTCCGGCGACGCACATGCGGCTGCAAGCGCCAGCATGGATACGGCTATCAGCCGGAAAGCCCGCTTGCGCCCTTTGAAAGGCATTAATTCGCTTTTCGTCACCGTCATGGTCTCCACCCTTGTTACTCGACCGCCATCGTTTGCCACTGTTGGATGCTCCTTACAATGCATGCGCTAAACCGCCGCCTCGCGCTGCATGGTCTCGCCTGCAGGCTTTTCAGCGCTGTCTCGGTCGCGGGCCGCATAATTCATGTTATTCGCCTTGAAGAGTCGCCGTTGCGACGGACTAGCGCCGACAAGCACGATCTGGCCGCCGCTGCGGGCGAGGTGCGCTTCAAGCATGAGCACAAGCCCAAGAAATGCGCGATCAAAAGACTCAACCTTGGTAAAATCGAGACAAACCACCCGGCCCGAAGCCGCACAGGCGCGGAATGCATCGCGCACAGGCGCAAGGCTTTCACGCCGAAGATCGCCGGAAAGCATGACATGCGTTTCATCCGCCAAATGCCGGACATCCGCAGCCGCTGGCTGACCGCTGTCTGTCAAGCGAACCAGCTGCGGCGCAAGGCAGGTCGCCATGAGGTGAATCAGGCTCAGGCCATCCTTGAGATACCGCCGCCACAGGGAAGGCTCTTCCTTGATGCGCCATGCCCATTCCAGTCCGGCGCTCTGCATCCATCGCGGCGCGCGGGCAACGCCGCCGGCCGTAAAGTCGATGACCGCTCCAAGATGGGCCGTCACCGGCGCCGTGAGGCGCTCGCGATTACATTCAATCCATGCCTGTCCTTTTGCCGCGCCCAAGGCGACGACGACAAAATCCGGCTTGTTTGCATTGATCTCTTTAATAACGGCTTGCGTGCTCATGCTTTCAACGTCGCCATGACCGGGATTTAGAAAGCCGACCGCACGAACGCCGCCATTTTCATCGTTAACGGCTTTGGCGGCGGCTTCAGCCGCGCCCTCGCGGCCGCCGAAAAAGAAAACCTTTAACTTCGATCCCACAAATCCGGGGCGGCGGCGCAACGCTTCGAAAAGATCCGAACCAGCAACACGTGAGCGAATCGGTATACCCAAAAGTTTCGCCATCATCACAAGCGGCGCGCCATCAACAAGACTGAGATCGGCGTTCAAAATCTCCTGTCGAGCTGTGGAGTCTCGAAGCGCGCGAACAAGCCAGTTCACATTGGGCGTGACAAACGAAAGCTTCCGATTTGCGCGGACAGCCTGGTCGATTGCGGCCATTGCCTGGTCGACGCCCGAAACATCCGCAGGTAGCCCCATGAGACACCAAACGTCGCGGTCGAAATCATCCTTCGCCAGCGCCGCAGGCTCAGCTGCATCCTGCAAGACGTCATACGCCGTCTGCGTTCCGCCGGAGGTCGTTTCAGGGAGTGGTTCTGCCATGGTCACTTAAAATGCCGGTCCCGTTGGTTAACGCATCAACGGCGTTTCAGTTCGAAACCGGCGACGTCGTTAATAGGTTCTTGCTCGTTTACGCGCAATTCTATGAGCAAACATGGGGCCAGATTCACCCTGAACGTGTTTTTTACCCTGTTTTCGCCAGCCAAAACTGATATCTGGCGCAACTCTAGTCCGCGTCTGCAGGCATAACATATTGTTTATATTAGAATTTTTTGATTCGTGATGGGTACATCCGATTTTTATGGAAGGTTTTAGCGAGCGCGCCCAGAATTCAATGTAAACGCTTCATTCCGGGAAAAGTTGGTTAACTCACATTAATACATCTCTTGGGCGCCTCATTGATCCGCGGCGCCTTTTTTGCTGATTTGTCATGCTTCTTCCCGTGCCGCGCGGCAGCGGCCATCAACCAGAGCGAGCAAAACGCCCCTATGACCGAAACGCCGCAGGAAACGCCTCCCGCACCAAAAAAAGGGTTTGAATTACGGCCGGTCTATCTCGTCGGTCTGTTGGGCCTCGTGATTGTGCTTGCATTTTACGGCGGCATTGAGAACCTGTTCAAACGCTGGGGCGAGCAGCAAGAGCTCAGCCACGGTTATTTCCTGCCGCTGATCGCCGGGTGGATGTTGTGGTCGCGGCGCGATGCGCTTGAGCAAAGCCTTGGCAAGCCGGAGCTTCTCGGCCTCGCCGGCGTCGTAATCGCCGCAGTGGTCCTGATCCTGTCGGAATTGACAGTGACGTCGCTAATGATCTTCCAGCAGCTCGCCCTGCTCGGACTCTTTTCATCTCTGGCGTTGACGCTCGGAGGATGGAGCCTGTTCTGGCTGACGCTTTTGCCAGTCGGCTACATGCTGTTCATGGTGCCGCCGCCATACTGGGCGATCACCATTTTGTCCCAGCAGTTCCAGTTATGGTCGTCGCAGCTCGGCGTCGCGATGATCGAGGCGCTCGGCATTCCGGTGCTGCTGACCGGCAACATCATCGATCTTGGCGATTACAAACTACAGGTCGCAGAAGCCTGCAGCGGCTTGCGGTATCTGTTTCCGTTTTTGAGTCTCGGTTTTCTCGCCGCCTATCTTTACAAGGCGCCGCTCTGGCAGCGCGCGATTGTGTTCCTCTCAACAATCCCGATCACCATCTTCATGAACAGCGTGCGCATCGCCATTACCGGCATTCTGGTCCAGCAATACGGCAATGAACATGCTGAAGGCTTTATTCACCTGTTCGAAGGCTGGGTGGTTTTCCTCTTCTGCCTCGCCATACTGTTCGGCGTCATCGTTATTCTCGGGCGTATTTCGGGCCGCAAAAAGCCTGGCGAATTACTCGCGCTTCCGGAAATTGCGCCGAAGAAGCCTGCGGCTGAATGGAATAAATCCTCTTTTACGCTTAATGCGGCGATTTCATTCGCGATCATTGCTGCTGCAGGTGCATATGTTCACTTCGGCACGTCGAATATCTTAAAAGTGCCTGCGCGGACAGACCTTGCAGCACTTCCCTATGAGTTTACGGGCTGGGAAAATACGATCGAACAGGTGGACGCGCAGACGCTTGACGTTCTCGGCGCCGACGATTTCCTGATCACCAACATGACAAGCCCGGAAGGCGAAAGATTCAATCTATACATCGCCTATCTTAATATGCAGCGGCACGGGCACAGCTGGCATTCGCCGCGTCAATGCATTCCGGGCGGCGGATGGCAGATCACCGATCATCATGTCGTGCCGATCACGCTCGATACCGGCGAGACATTTTACTACAATCGCATCATCATCGAGAATCGCGGCGTGCGTCAGCTGCTTTATTACTGGTACGATCAGCGCGGGCGAAAAATCGCCAACGAATTCGTCATGAAGTTTCTCCTGATCTTCGACGCGGTGAAAATCCGTCGCACGGACGGCGCGATGATCCGTATCATGACGCCAATCTGGCAGCATGAAACCATGGAAGACGCCGATGCGCGCTTGCTCGGTTACATGCGCGATCTGCAGCCGAAACTGCCGAAATATGTGCCGCCCGCAGATGCGGAAGTCACTGACGAGTTCGATCCGGACGCGTAGGCTTTTTCAGCTTTTTGTCTGGTACAAAACCCATCCCTTCGCCCTTCGAGACAACCATTTCTTCATCCTGAGGGCGCGCATGTAATGCGCGCGTCTCGAAGGACGAAGAAATGGCCCCTCAGGATGAAGGGGTGAGTTTTATCATGTGAGACTTCAGCTCGCTTCGCCGCGCCAGCCGATCCACATATCGCTGTAACGGTTTTTACAAAGCCGCGGCGCGGGTCTGCCGGCGACACCTCGCAAAAGCGCAATCGCGCGTCCGGCAAGCCATGCCATGTTCGCCGCCGCCGGCCCGATGGCCCCGTATTTCTTTCGGAAAAAATACGCCCTTGAACGGTAATAATATTCAGGCAAGCGCTGAGTTTCGCCTTGCATTTCTCGCAGTTTCGTCGAGCTGCTCGGTTCGTGCGTGAACACGGCCTCCGGCACAAAGCGAATGCCATAACCGAGCCGCGTAATGCGATGGCTGTATTCACAGTCCTCGTAATAAAGAAAAAATCCTTCATCCATGGGCCCCGCCTGTTCGATCGCTTCATTGCGGATCATGACGGCGGAAAAACTTACCCAGTCCGGTTCGGACGTCGTGTCATCCGGAAAGATTGGCGTTTCACCGAATGGAAAGAGGCGCGTCACAGGCCCCGTTTGCGCACCCTCCACGAATTCGCTCGTAAGGCTGTGAGAACGAAACCGCGAGACCAGCACCTCACCCGCTTCAGTCATAATCGTCGGCGTGAACATGCCTGCGTCGGGCGCTTTTTCTGCTGCATCGAGAAGCACCGCAAGCGCGCCGGGCATGGCGGCGGCGTCGCTGTTCAACAGGAGAACGAAGTCAGCGTTAATTTTTGTAAAGCCGATATTGTTGCCGGCGGAAAACCCGCCATTCGCCGGAGCGGCGAAAATTTTAATGCGCCCCGCATGAGGCGATGCCGCGGCCCATGCGGACAGCCGCTCAAAAGAACCGTCGCCGGAAGCATTGTCCACCACAACGCAGGCCCCGTTAACGCTTTCAAGCTGCGGTCCGAGCGAGACGAGGCACGCCTCAACCAGCGCCGGCGTACGGTAATTCACGATGATGACGCCAAGGCGGAAGCGCCGGTCCTGGTCAAATCCGGCGTCAGTCATATGATTTCACTGTTTTCGTCTTTCCGCACTTGCTAAGATGGCTCATAGCCGCTTGTTTTATCACGCTTTGCGCTGAAAGATGGTGAATGAAACGGCAGCACCGGACAGCATTGCCGCAGGATGAAGCTCAAGATCGCCCCAATCCGGTCTAAAAAACGGTTAATATCTTGAAAACGGCGTACATTTTGCAATCTACGCGAGAGTGCAAGGCGGATTTGGGTGTTTGGGCCCTCAAGGAGACGGAATAGCCGGTATGGGTGATGAATTTACATTAGAAGACGCGCTGATCATCCTGCAGCGGCGGTTTTTGTATTTCCTGATCCCGGTGATCATTCTTGCACCGATCGGCATTATCACGGTCATGCTGCTGCCGGCGAAATACACCGCGCAAGGTACGATCCTTGTTGAATCCCAGCAGATTCCGACGGATTTCGTGCGCTCGACCATAAACGCCTACGCGCAGGAGCGCATCCAGACCATTCGCCAGCGGGTGATGACCCGCAACCGGTTGCTCGAAGTCGCCGCCGAATACGAACTTTTCCCGCGCGCGCTCGGGCTTTCAGAAACCGAGCGCGTCAAGCGGATGCGCAATAATCTGAAAGTCGACCTTATCACCACCACAGCCAATCGCGGCTCCGGCGACGGCACGATCGCCTTTACGGTCGCCTATACTGATCAGGACCCTCGAAAGTCCTACCTCGTCGCCAATAAATTCATGACGCTATTCCTCGATGAAGACGTGCGCACGCGCACCGCCGGCGCCTCGAACACGACGGAGTTTTTCGAGCGTGAGACGACGCGCCTGCGCAACACGGTCGCGCAGCTTGAAGACAGGGTGTCGAAATACAAGGCGGAAAATTCCGGCGCCCTGCCCGAACACCTCAATATGAATCTCAATATGCTGGAGAGATTACAGCGCGAACTCTCCACGGCTCAGTCTTCGATTTCACAGCTTGAAGAAGAACGCCGCTTTCTTGAAAACCAGCTTATCTCCGGCACGAACGGCGATAACAGCATGTCCGCGCAGCTCGCCCAGCTCGAATCGGATCTCGCACGTCTGCGCGCCACCTATCGCGACTCCTATCCGGAAGTCGCCGCCAAGCGTGATGAGATTGCAGCGCTGAAATCACGGATGGCGCCGAGCCGGGAGATAACCCGGTTGCGCGATGCGCTCACCAATGCCGAAGATGAGCTGACGTCTGTCGAGCGGGCGGCGGAACCCGATGCTGAAGCAATCGCGGCGGCTGAAGCGAATGTCGAAAAGGCGCGCGATGCATTGAGCCAGCGCATTACCGAAGAGACCCGCAAGGGCTCGACCGATATCGCGGGCGTCCAGCTTGAAGGGCGGATTGCGGTCGTAGAAAACCGGATCAGAATGCTGAACAAGCAGGTCAACTCCACAACGCAGCAGATTTCCGATCTTGAGTCTCGCATCGAACGCACGCCGGAAGTTGAGCGCGGCCTTGCGGCGCTGACCCGTGATTATGAAAACGTGTTCCAGGAATATCAGGACATTCTCAACAAGCAGCAGGACGCGCAGCTCGCGGAGAACCTCGAAGAGAGCCAGCAGACAGAGAAATTCTCGATCCTCGAACCGGCGCTCAATCCGGAAAGACCGTCAAGCCCGGACCGTGCGAAGCTGATCTTTGTCGCCTTGATCTTCGCCCTCGGCGCTGGAGGCGCGACCGCGCTTGGCGTTGAGCTTGTAAAATCCCGCTTGCGCGGGCGCAGTCACGTCGCGAACGTTCTTGATGGCCAACCGATCGCCGTCATTCCTTACATACATGGCGAAAATGAACGGCGGCTGCGCCTTCCGTTTTCTCGCAAGAAGTCAGAACGACACCGCGCCAAAGGGCGTATGCTTGAACCGGAACCTGCGTAAATCAGTTAAACAGAGTATCAGAGTAAGGCCGCCCAATGGATCGTATTCGCAACGCCGTCACCCGCGCACGACATGAGAGAGAAAAGACAGCGCCGCCGGCTGCGCCAGCGACCGCCGCTGCCGCCGCCGCGCCGGTCATGCGCAGCGAGCCTTCGGAATATTCTTTCGCGCCAGCCAAGTGCGATTTCGATAATTTCGGCAAACACCGCATTATTGCGAACGAGCAGGACCCGGTCCTCAACGCCTATCGCGTCTTGCGCACCCGCGTTCTTCAAAAGATGGAAGCTAATAACTGGCGCACGCTTGCGGTCGTCTCACCGGGTTCCGGCGCCGGCAAAACAGTGACGGCGATCAACCTCGCCATCGCCATCGGTTCGAAAACCGGCTCGCGCGCGACATTGATCGATCTCGATTTTTATCGGCCCAGCGTAGCCCGGTACCTCGGACTGAAAGAATTCCCGTCGGTTCTGGACTTTTTCGAAGGTAAGCGTCCCTTGCATGAAATCGCACTTCGCCCGCAACTGCCGGATGTGCTGGTGCTCGCCAATGAACGCGTTACGCGGCGCGGCGCCGAACACCTGACTTCGCCAAAGGCCGACGAACTGATTGATACGGCGGTCAATAAATTCGCGTCGCGCGTAGTGGTGTTCGACATGTCCCCGCTCCTCGGATGCGACGACACCATCGCTTTTCTGCCGAAAGTCGACTGTGTGCTTCTGGTGGCGGCGTCGGGCGACACGCGGGTCGATGAACTGAAAGAAGCCAAGCGGGTGCTGGGCCAGACCAATATTCTGGGCACGGTCCTCAACAAGGCGCCGGCGGCGTTCATGCCCAATCAGTATTACTGAAGACATGCCCCGGCCCCTGGCGTGGCGAATGAGCCCCGGGGTCAGAAAAAAGCAGTCTGTTTCAGCGCCCAATCCTTGAAGCAGGCCGGTAAACTCACCAGTATAATTGAACCGTGAAGGGTTTGTTCACCCGAAGCTGTTAACTCGCTGTTATCCATACTGAAACGAGCCGGCCGCCATGCAAGTATCACAGTCCGTCAAGCTCGCCGGCATCTTTGTCGCGTTGATCGCGCTCTATTTCCTCGTAACCGGCCTTTTCGGCTCTGACAGCGCCGAGGAAGCCGAGACTGCTGAATCGGAAATCTTCTCCGTTCTGACGACCGTCATTTCGCCGGAAAGCTGGCGGGACGAGGTTGTCCTGCGCGGGCGCACGGAAGCCGAGCGCAAGGTTGTCGTTCGCGCCGAGACAAGCGGCAAAGTGGCCGCGACGCCGGCCGAGCTCGGTGCGCTCGTCAAAGAAGGCGATGTTCTCTGCAAACTGAATGTAGATGCGCGGCGCGCGTCGCTCGCCGAAGCGCGCGCGGCGCTCTCCAAGGCGGACCTCGATTATAACGCCGCGGTGAAACTCAACGCTGACGGTTTCCGCTCGGAAACAAGCGTTGCAGCGGCCAAAGCCGCCCGTGACCAGGCGGCGGCGGCGGTTGAGCGCACATCGCTCGACCTTCAAAAAACCGATATAAAGGCGCCGTTCGACGGCGTCTTCGATCAACGGCAAGTGGAGGTCGGCGATTTCATGGGCATTGGCGATCCATGCGCGACGGTCATTCAGCGCTCGCCGTTCCTTGTGACCGGCGCGGTTTCAGAGCGCGATGTAAGTAAACTGTCAAAAGGCGACCGCGGCGTCGCTCGCCTCGCCACCGGCGAAACGATCGAAGGAACGGTACGTCTCGTTGCATCAGCCGCGGACCCGGCGACACGCACCTTCAATGTCGAACTGGAAATCCCAAACGAAGACGGCGCGCTGCGTGACGGCGTAACTGCGGAATTCAAGGTTTTCGCCGAGGAACGCAATGCGCACCGCGTGCCCCGCTCCGCGCTGGTTCTGAACGACGCCGGCGATATCGGCGTCAGGACTGTTAGCAGTGACAATGTTGTTGGTTTTGCAGCCGTGCGGCTGATCGGTGAAACGGCTTCCGGCGTCTGGGTTTCGGGACTTGAAGGTAACGTCACCGTGATCGTGCGCGGTCAGGAATATGTCTCCGCCGGACAGACCGTGAAATCCGTCCCCGCCGATCAGACGGATGTGCCGTCATGACCCGGCTGATCGACGCTGCGTTTTCACGAACGCGCGTCGTCATGACCGCCATGGTGGTCATGATCTTCTTCGGCGTGCTCGCGTTCAAGACCATTCCTCGTGAAGCGGACCCCGATGTGCCGGTCCCGTTCGTCGGCGTTACCATCGTATTACCGGGCATTTCGCCTGAAGACGGCGAGCGCTTGCTTTTAAGGCCGACTGAACTTGAACTGCAAAATGTCGAAGGCCTCAAGCAGATGGATGCCTACGCCTATGATAGCGCGGCGCAGTTCATTCTGGAATTTCAGTCTGGCGTTGATATCGATCAGGCTGTCCTCGACGNNAAGCGGTTGACCGCGCAAAGTCGGAATACCCGGCCGATGCGGAAGAGCCGGTGGTGCGTGAGTTTAATGTCCAGACGCAATTCCCGATCCTGACCACCATCATTTACGGCGATGCGCCGGAACGCGCTCTTTACCAGACGGCGCAGCGCCTCGAAGACAGGCTCGAAAGCATTTCCGGCGTTCTCGAAGCCCGTCTCACCGGCGCGCGCGAAGAGCTTCTCGAAGTCATTGTCGACCCGGAAGTGCTGGAATCCTACGGGCTGACGGAACTCGAAGTCGTCAATGCAGTGAACGCCAACAACCAGCTTGTCACCGCCGGCACGGTCAATCTCGAGGACGGGCGGTTCACGGTAAAAGCGCCTGGACTGGTCAGAAATGCGGAGGATCTCGCGACAACGCCGGTGCGCGTCAGCGGTGAGAACGTTCTCACCATCGGCGACATCGCCAGCGTGCGCCGCACGTTCAAGGACCGCGAAGGCTATGCGCTTTTCAATGGCCAGATGGCCATCGGCGTTGAAATTTCAAAACGCGCTGAGTTCAACATTGTTGAAACCATCGAGGAAGCGCGGCGCATCATCGAGGAAGAATCGCAATTCTGGCCCGCGACGATCAAATATGAATATATCAGCGACCAGTCGATTTTTGTCANNTAAGCGGCCTTACCGCTTCGGTCATGACGGCGATCCTGCTCGTCATGATCGTTGTCGTCGCCGCACTCGGCATGCGCTCGGCTGTGATGGTCGGCGTCGCCATTCCAACGACGTTCCTCATGGGTTTCATGCTGCTCGCCGTCTTTGGCTACACGCTCAATATGATGGTGATGTTCGGTCTTATTCTCGCTGTGGGCATGCTGGTCGACGGCGCCA
>DGNI01000172.1:0-4833 GCA_002388885.1 Parvularculaceae bacterium UBA4496
AAGGCGCCGAGGTCACGGCGGGCGAAACAAGGCTAGGAGAGCTGATGAGCGGCGCCGGAAACCTTGCCCTCGCCTCCATCCGTATGGACCGTTGGCAAAAGGCCGCAGCGGAAAATGCGCCTATTGAATGTGGCGGCAACGCGCTGCATTTGCGCGTTCCCGAATATCTCGAATAGGGCTAGTCTTCTTGTAAATACACTGGAAGGAAACGCCATGACTCCCACCGCCACAGTGCTTTTGCTTTACGTCGCCTGGTTCCTGCTGCTCCTGATGACGCTCGGTTTTATCCGCACATCGCTCGTCATGGGCGGTAAGCGCGCCGCCAATTCCTTTGCGCCATCGGGCGACGACATGGACGCATTTGGCAAGCGCCTGACGCGTGCGCACGCCAATTGTTACGAGAACCTGCCCGCCGTCGGCGCCGTCTTGCTCTATGCCATCGCGACGAACCAGACCGGCCTTACGGACGGGCTTGCCTATGTTTTCCTCGGCGCGCGCATTGCGCAGTCGGTCGCGCATCTCATCTCAACAAGCCGGTTGTTCGTATTCGTCCGGTTTGCCTTCTTCATCATCCAAGTCGTTATCCTGGTCATCTGGCTCTTGAAACTTCTCCACTGGGTTTAAATGGCGCCGAAGAAACAAGCTCCCTGCCTTTGGGCGCCGCTGGACGATCCTGTTTACCGTCAGTATCACGACGAAGAATGGGGCGTGCCGGAATATGATGATCGCGCGCTTTATGAAAAGCTGATCCTTGACGGATTTCAGGCCGGCCTTTCATGGCGCACGATCCTTTATAAGCGCGAAAATTTTCGCAAAGCCTTTGACGGCTTCAATCCGGAGAAAATAGCGCGCTACACGCCCAAGAAAATCGAAAGGCTAATGAACAACGAAGGCATCATCCGGTCGAATTCCAAGATCAACGCCGCCATCGGCAACGCGAAAGTCTACCTCGATATCATGGAGACGGAACCGAACGGATTCTCCGGTTTTTTATGGGACTTTGTCGACGGCGCTCCGATCGTCAACAAAGTGATGAACTATCGCGACCACATGGTGAAATCGCCGGAAAGCGAAGCCATGGCGAAAGAATTAAAACGCCGCGGGTTCAAATTCTGCGGGCCGGTGATCGTTTACGCCTTCATGCAGGCCGTCGGCATGGTCAATGATCACGAGACAGCCTGCCCGCGCTGGAAAGCAGTGCAGAAGTTCGCGAGATAATGACGCCGGTCCGGTTGCGTGTCCGCGAGGAACGGCGCAAATTGCCGTAAAAATCGACAGGAAGTAAATTCAAGATGACGCATCCCGCAGCCGATGTCAGAATCGTCGCCACCGGTCTTTTTACGCCGCCGAACTCCATATCCAATGAAGAGCTGGTTGAAGCGTTCAATGCTTATGTCGATAAGTTCAACACAGCGAACGCGCCGGAGATTTCTTCAGGCGAGATCGAGCCGTTGCAAAAATCTTCCGCAGAATTCATCGAGAAAGCGTCGGGCATCAAGGCGCGTTACGTTCTCGACAAGAGCGGCATTCTCGACATTAATCGCATGGCGCCGCACCTCCCGCCGCGCCCCAATAGCGAGCTTTCGGTGCTTGCCGAAATGGCGGTGAACGCGGCGCGCGAAGCGTTGCGCAATGCCGACCTGCAAGCCAACGATATTGACGGCGTTATCTGCGCGGCTTCGAACCTGCAGCGCGCCTATCCGGCCATCGCCGTTGAAATTCAGGATGCGCTGGGGATCGAGGGCTTCGCATTTGACATGAATGTCGCTTGCGCTTCTGCTACCTTCGGCATCGAAACCGGGCTGGGACTTATCCGCGCCGGCTCAACGCGAATCCTGATGGTCAATCCGGAAATCTGCTCGGCGCATCTGAATTTCCGCGATCGCGACAGCCATTTCATTTTTGGAGATGTGTGCACCGCCGTTATACTGGAACGCAACGAAGGCGCGCCAAGGGCTGAGTCCTGGGAAATTCTCGGCACGCGCCTTAAAACCAAATTCTCGAATAACATCCGCAATAATTTCGGCTTTTTCAACCACTGCGAACGGGAAACCGGCGCTGCGGCTGACCCGCAGGCCGACCCGTTTACGGACAAGCTGTTCATTCAGGAAGGACGGAAAGTCTTCAAGGAAGTCGTGCCAATGGTGAGCGAACTTATCAGCGGACATCTTGGCGACCTCGACATTGCTCCGGAAAACGTAAAACGCTTCTGGCTGCATCAGGCGAACCTTTCCATGAACGAATTTATTGCGCGCAAAGTGCTTGGCCGCGACGCTTCCATCGAAGAGGCGCCTGTCGTGCTTGATGAATACGCCAACACATCGTCCGCCGGTTCGATCATCGCCTTTCACAAGCACCGCGCGGACATCGCTGCAGGCGAGATCGGGGTGATCTGCGGATTTGGGGCCGGCTATTCAGCGGGCTCCGTCGTTGTCAGGAAGGCGGCTTAATTTCGTCTTCACTATTTCGATGAGAATGCTATGGCGCAGTGAGCCACACTGCGAAGAAAAGAAAACGCGAATGACCAACCATCTACACAAGGGCGACCTGCCGAACGGGCTTGATTTAGGCACGGCCGTTGCTGTGGACAGTGAAACCATGGGGCTGAACCCCCAGCGCGATCAGCTTTGCGTCGTGCAGCTTTCCGCCGGGGACGGCGACGCGCACTTGGTGCAGCTCGACCGCAGCACGTATGACGCGCCCAATCTAAAGGCGCTTTTGCGCGATCCGAAAGTCCTTAAAATCTTCCATTTCGCCCGTTTTGACGTGGCGGCCTTCCAGCAATGGCTCGGAGCCGGCACATCGCCGATTTATTGCACCAAGATCGCCTCAAAGCTCTGCCGGACCTATACGGACCGTCATGGCCTCAAAGACCTCACCCGTGAGCTTCTGGGCATAGACATGTCAAAGCAGCAGCAATCCTCGGACTGGGGCGCTACGGAGCTTTCCCCTGCTCAGGTCGAATATGCCGCCTCGGACGTCCTCCACCTCCACAGCCTCAAGGACAAGCTTGACGAAATGCTGGCCCGGGAGGGCCGGACAGCCCTTGCCGAGGCCTGTTTCAGCTTTTTGCCCGCCCGGGCCGCCCTCGACCTCGCCGGATGGCCGGAAATCGACATTTTCGCGCATTCTTGAACGGAAAAAACCTCGCGAAATAGGCGATTTAGCGGTACTTGCTTCCCGTCGCTCCTCGCGCGACTATATGTCTGTTGTGGGGAAGCTCGGCGATCATGCGCACGAGACATAGAACCTTGTGGATTACAGGAAGGCCGCGCCGGGCATGAGCACCGTCGTCACTGATCAGCAACCGTCAGTCACGCCCTCTTCACAGGCGTCCGGAAGACGGATTCTCGACAGCCTGCCGATGCACGCGCGGACTACAGGCAATCAGGCCGCCGCCCGCTCGCGCCTCGTTCGCCGGCTGCGCATCGCACTGCCAGTGCTCGCGCTGGTTCTGGTCGCCGCTTTCTTTTTCAATACGAGATCGGATCAGGGAGATGACGCATTCCTTGATGATTTCAAAACCATAACCGCCACCGCGGAAGAATTGCGCATGGCGAGTCCAAGGTTTTCCGGCATCGATAACCGCGGGCGGCCTTTTGAGATCACCGCGAACGCAGCCATACAAAACCCAGGCGTCAAGGATGTGGTTCAACTCGAACAGCCGAAAGCTGTTCAAGGTGAAGCGCACGAGACAAATACGGTAACAGCCCACAGCGGCGTTTACCGTTCGGAAGAAAAAATCCTTGAACTGACAGATGATGTAACGCTCAGTCACGACGTTGGCGCAGATACCTATGTATTCCGTTCGCCGGCGGCGACCGTTTCCATCGACGACGAAATAGTTACAAGCGATTCCGGCGTAGGCGGCGAAGGACCCAATGGACAGGCCGTACAGGCGGACCGAATGAAAGCGTACAACGCCGAAGGCAGAGTCGTGCTCGAAGGAAATGTGCGAATGCGCATCTATCCAAAATCCGGCGACCAGCCTGCATCGGCCGACGATAAGCCTGAACTTAAAGATGTCACCGTCAATAATCCGCAATAAAGAAGAACCATGAACGCCGTAATCAAAACCAGCCTCTCCTGCCTCGCTGCCGCTCTCCTCAGTCTGACCGCCGCACATGCGCAACTCGTCTCCAGAAGCGATGAGCCCATCGACATAACCGGGGATACGGCCGAGTTTCAGGACAATCTGGCGGTCTGGACCGGCAATGTTCGCGTGGTTCAGGGCGAAGGGATTTTGACCACCGACCGGCTCGAAGCCGTACTGATCGACGGAGGCGGGTTTGAAACCATTACCGCCATCGGAACCGTACGCTATTCAAATGGTAAAGAAGCCATTACCGGGGAACATGCCGTTTTCGATGACGCCGCCCGGACAATCGTCATGACGGAAGACGTAATCCTGACGCAAGGAAAGCAGGTGCTTTCCGCCGGGAAAGTCACCTATTGGGTGGATACGGGCAAGGTTCTGTTCGCCCCTGAACCCGGTAAACGTATTCGCGGCCTGTTCTTTACGAAATCCGATGAAGAGCAGAGCTGATGGTTAACGTTTACGAAACCTTATCGGAAAGCCTTCACTGAACTTTAAAGAGAGTTGCGCTTAATGAGCGATAATATGGAAACGCAAAATAAAATCCCTGCAAACGCTTCGAGCGATGCGGTGAAATCCAGAAGGATGAAGCCGAAGGTCGTCGAAGGCGGCGGCGCGCTCTCTGCGGAAAATCTCGGCAAGTCGTTCAAGCGGCGGCCGGTTGTTCGCGGCGTTTCCATGAGCGTCAAACGCGGCGAAGTCGTCGGCCTTCTTGGGCCCAACGGCGCCGGCAAGAC
>DGNI01000172.1:4906-28219 GCA_002388885.1 Parvularculaceae bacterium UBA4496
TCGGCTATCTGCCGCAGGAAGCCTCGATTTTCAGAGGTCTTAGCGTCGAACAGAACCTGCGCGCCGTGGTCGAGCTTGTCGAAAGCAACAAGGACAAACAGCAGCGGATCATCGACGATCTTCTCAACGAATTTCACATCACGCATCTGCGCGGCGCGCCAGCGATCGCCCTCTCAGGCGGCGAGCGCCGCCGGGTCGAAATTGCACGCGCGCTGGCGACAGCGCCGTCTTTCATGCTGCTNNCGGTATCGACCCGCTCGCCATTGCCGAAATTCGTGAGCTTGTCGCGCATCTGAAAGATCGCGGCCTCGGCGTTCTGATCACCGATCACAATGTTCGCGAGACGCTCGATATCATCGACCGCGCCTACATCATTCATGAAGGCGAAGTGCTTCTTGAGGGCGCGCCTGGAGATATTGTTGGCGATAAGGATGTTAGACGCGTCTATCTCGGCGATCGTTTCCAGATGTAATAAAGGGGTTAGAAGGGGGACTGGGTGGCGTTAGCTCCAAAATTAGAGCTTAAACAATCACAGCAACTTGTGATGACGCCGCAATTGCAGCAGGCGATCAAGCTGCTGCAGCTGTCGAATCTTGAGCTTGCTTCTTACGTAGACGACCAACTCGAGCAGAACCCGTTTCTGGAACGCGACGAGTCTCCCGTTGACGGCCCTTCCGAGCGCCGTAGCGAAAGCAGCGACGAATCCGGCGATACGCCGCCTGCAAGCACGGAGGACGCGAATCCGGTCAGAGAAACGCCTGACCCGCATTACAACGACGCCGACGCCAGTGGTTCGGCAAGCGATGCAGCCTATGGCGAATATCGCCCGAACGAGTGGTCTTCGGTCTCATCAGGTCGGTCTTTCGACGCCGATGATCAGGAATTCGGGGCAACCCTTAAAAAAGAAATCTCGCTGGCCGATCATTTGACCGAGCAGCTGCATCTCGCGACCCGCGATGCGACACAGCTTTTTATCGGCGCATACATCATCGATATGATCGATGAAGCGGGCTACCTGCGAGAGGACCTTTCGCTGATTGCCGAGCGTCTCGGGGCCGAGCTAAGTGACGTCGAAGAAACGCACCGGATGATCATGTCGTTCGATCCATCCGGCGTCGGCGCGCGCGATCTCAAGGAATGCCTGAAGCTCCAGCTTATTGACGCAGACCGTTACGATCCAGCGATGCAGGCTTTCGTCGAAAACATTGAGCTAGTCGCGAAGGGCGATCTCAAAGGCCTCATGCGAACGACGGGCGCCGATGAAGAAGACGTGCGCGACATGATCGCCGAAATTCGCGCACTGACACCCAAGCCCGGCTACGCTTATGGCGGCGGCGTCGTGCAGTCGATCGCGCCCGATGTATTCGTGACAAAGTCTCCGGACGGCGGGTGGAAGGTCGAACTCAACAGCGAAACGCTGCCGCGCATTCTCGTCAACCAGCGCTACTATTCGGAGATTACTTCCGTGAAGGGCGGCGACGAAAAAGACAAAACCTACATCTCCGAACAATTCGCAACCGCCAACTGGCTCGCGAAAAGCCTTCACCAGCGCGCGCAAACCATCCTGAAGGTCGCCAGCGAAATCGTCCGTCAACAGGACGCGTTTCTCGCCTATGGCGTCAAACACCTGCGCCCGCTTAACTTGAAGATTGTCGCCGACGCGATCGAGATGCACGAATCGACGGTTTCCCGGGTCACGTCCAACAAATACATCGCGACGCCCCGGGGCCTGTTTGAACTGAAGTATTTCTTCACGGCTTCCATCGCCTCCTCAAGCGGCGGTGAAGCGCATTCCGCCGAAGCCGTGCGCTATCGCATCCGCGAGCTCGTTGAGGCCGAAACCAAAGATTCCATTTTATCCGACGACAAGATTGTGGAAATTCTGCGCGAAGAAGGCGTCGAAATCGCCCGCAGAACCGTTGCTAAGTACCGGGAGACCCTGAATATTCCCTCTTCGGTCCAGCGCCGCAGAGCGATGTTGCAAAGGTCGATCTAACCCTTTAATTCGCGCGGACCAGAGCCGATATCGGCTATAATGAGCGGAGGGTAAAAAGTCCGCCATTTTCAGGAGGTCCAATGGACATTCAGGTCAGCGGCAAAAACATGGATCTGGGCGACGCCCTGCAGGTCCATGTGACCGACAAACTATCCGACAGCGTTGAGAAATATTTCGATCGCGGCGCCGAGGCGACGGTCACCTTCTCCAAGGAGCGTCACCTCATCGAGTGTGATGTGACCGCCCATCTGGCGTCCGGGGTCTTTCTGGCCGCCCATGGCGAAGGCGGAGACGCCTATGGCGCCTTCGAGGAATGCGTGGAAAAGCTCGAAAAGCGCATCCGCCGCTATAAGCGACGTCTTAAAAACCACCATGCGACCACCAAGGAACCGCTTCCGGCGGAAAACGCCTCTTACTTTCTCCTCGAACCATTTGGGGAAGAGGAGGATGACGGCTCTGACGGCTCTGATTTGAACCCTGTGGTTGTGGCGGAATCCCAGACGACCCTCCGTGAAATGACGGTGGGCGCGGCTGTCATGCAGCTCGACCTGGCAGAACAACCTGCGATTGTATTCAAAAACGCCGCTCACGGCCGAATCAACATTGTATACCGCCGCCGGGACGGCCATATTGGATGGGTTGATCCGGCAGCCTCATAGGGCTAGAGCGACCCGCCGCCTTCTTTAGGCTGGCATTCGATAGTCGCGGTTAAGGTAAATCTTACGGCTAGCGTCCTAGAATTGAGCCAAACGCCGGTGAAATGAGTTGTGTGAGTGTGATGGGACTTGATGATCTCCTAAGCCCGAAGGGCGTAATCCATAACCTCAGAGCCAGATGCAAGCGCGAAGCGCTGCAAGCGCTTGCGGAATCCGCAAGCGATCTCGTCGGCCGTCCGGCTTCCGAGATCATGTCGACGCTTCTCGAACGCGAGCAGCTTGGCTCAACCGGCGTTGGCGACGGCGTCGCCCTGCCACATGGCAAAATGGACGGCCTGAACAAGATAGTCGGCGTACTGGCGCAGCTTGAAACGCCTGTCAGTTTCGATGCTGTCGATGATCAGCCCGTGGACCTGATTTTCATGCTGCTGGCGCCGGCGAACGCCACAGCCGCACATCTTAAGGCGCTTGCGAAAGTTTCACGGTTACTGCGTGACAGCGACGCTCGGGATGCTTTGCGCGGCGCAGACACGCCTGAAGCGTTGTTCGCTATTGCTACGGCGGATCAAAAGCACCACGCCGCTTAGCAAGCGCTGTTTCAATCCAAATAGAAGTTTAAGAATTTCGTCAGTGTACGCTGACAGGCGTCATCTCATATTGACGCGCGGCCGCAAATGCGAGCTCCCGGTCGCCAACAAGCGCCAGCCGCTCGCCGCTCGACGAGTGAACAGAGTAAAGAATATCGCCGTCGCTGATTTCGATGGCGACCTCACCATCATCATCGATCAGATCGTCGATAACATCGCGCGCAACCACTGTGCGGACATAAACGAGCTTCCGCCCGCCAAGTTCCGCAAAATCGCGCGCCGACAGCGGTACCTGTCCGCTTTCTTTTGCAATCGCGCCATTTTTCATCAGTGTCATTTCTTCAATGCCTTTATCAGTTCTCTTTTTGGGCGTTACGCTGATTGTGCCGGAAAACTGGCTAGTAAAACGTGAACGTCCGGATCGAATTGCGACGATCCTTTTTACGAATCCGAAACGGCGGAATTTCGCCGGTTTCGTGGCCCTTTTCGCCTTCATTCGATACCTACAGGCGATTTATGGCTATATTATAACATTTCAAGGTGCTGATTTTCCACAACAATAGCTATGCATGGCGGCGCCAGAAGCATAACTCGCTGTTTTTATTGGTAAATCACTTTTTCTCAGGCATCGCCGATGATCGACGAGAATAGCGCGGGGTCCACATTGCCTCCGGACAGCGTAATTGCCGTGGTCTTGGCCGTGGCGTCAAATTTTCGTGAAAGGAGCGCGGCAAGCGCAACCGCTCCGCCGGGCTCCACCACCAGCTTGAGATGCTGATAGGCGAAGATCATGGCGGCCCGCACCTCAGCTTCCGAGAGCGAAACGCCGCCGCGAACGAGGCGTTTCATGATCGGAAATGTCAGCCGGCCCGGAGTCGGGGTGGCGATCGCGTCGCAAATGGTCGGCTTCGTGACGTCAGCCTTGATGCGTTCGCCCGCCTCAATCGACGCCCAAGCCTCGTCATAGCCTTCAGGCTCAGCGATCCAGACCTCCGTCTGCGGCGAGACGTCTTCAAGTATGGTGGCGCAACCAGACGTCAGTCCGCCGCCGCCGCAGCAAATGACAAAAGCGTCAATCCCGGCGCCGCGCGCCGTTGCATCCTCCCACGCCTCAAGGGCGAGCGTTCCCTGTCCTTCAACAATGTGCGGGTGATCGTAAGACGGCGCCAGCGCCATACCGCGTTCCTGCAATATCGTTTCGGCGATTGCTTCGCGGTCTTCGCTATAGCGGTCGTAGGTGATGATTTCAGCGCCAAGATCCTTCACGTTTCGCGATTTTATCGCCGGCGCGTCTTCGGGCATGATGATGGTGGCCTGCGCGCCGACGAGACGCGAAGCAAGCGCGACCCCCTGCGCATGATTGCCGGACGACCATGCAAGCACGCCGTTTTTGCGCTGTTCCGTTGATAGCTGTGAAATGAGATTATAGGCGCCGCGAAATTTGAACGAGCCGTATCGCTGCAGCACCTCCGCCTTGATGAGGACGCGCCCGCCGACAGTCTTATTTAAAACCTCGTTTTCGAGAAGCGGCGTGCGAACGGCCTGCCCCGTAAGGCGCGTTGCAGCGGCGCGAACGCCATCCGGTGTGACGCTTTTCTCATCAAGCAACATTTCAGACATGAGTTGTTTCTTTAACTGAACCGATATCTGCAACCTTGAACGCAAATGAAGTAATCGCCAAGGCGTTTTTGAGGCTTTGCGAAGACAGAATTGCTAATCAGGCGGCGCTCAGCGAACCGGCGAAGATAAGTAAAACTATACCAAAGATGACCCGGTAAATGACGAAGGGTGTAAAGCTCATACGCTGGACCAGCCGCATCAGTACTGCGATTGCCACAAAAGCGCAGACAAAAGACAGAACGGCGACGATTAACGCGGCGCTGACCGTCGCACCGGCGCCGTCTTGCGCAATGTCGATTGCCGCGAACGCCCCGAGCGCAAGGATGGTCGGGATCGCCAACAGCATGGAAAACCGGGCGGCTTCGGGCCGGGACCAACCGAGATAGCGGGCCATGGTCATGGTGACGCCCGAGCGCGAAACGCCGGGGACGAGCGCGCACATTTGCGCAACGCCGATGGTCATGGCGTCGCGCCATGTCATCTTGTCGAGCCCTTCCTTGGCGCCCGCGGAACGGTCTGCGTGCCATAAAAGCGCGCCGAAAATAATACTGACCCAGCCGATAACGACCGGCGAGCGCAGCGCCGTCGTCCAGTCGAACAGAACGAATACCGACGCAAGAAGCAGGGTCGGGATCGTGGCTGCGGCGATAAACAGAAATAGCTTGCGGTCATCGCTCGCCCTGAACCGCAACGTATCAATGCCGCCGCGAAACAGCATCGCCGTTTCCATACGGAAATACAAAAGCACGGCGCCGAGTGAGCCGACATGCGCGGCGATATCAATAAGGGGGCCCTGATCCTGCCAGTCCTTCACCGCCAGCGGCGCAAGAATGAGATGCGCCGAGGACGATATTGGCAGGAATTCGGTGATTCCTTGAATGATCGCCAGAACGACAAGCTGGATAAGACTCATGACTTGCTCATATACGGATTTGCGTCGGGTCAGCTATGGCGAACTTCGCCCCAGCTTTTGCCCCCGCCTTTTGCATTCTCTTCGGGCTTTTTTGGGGCGCCAGCTAGCGGCGATCGCTGGCCGCGGCTGATGTCGGCGCGTCCGATAGGGCGCTATCGATCAAGCCAAGCTCAGAGAGTTTCGCCGCCACCGTGTCCTTGTCGAAGGGCTTTAAAATATGATGCTTGGCGCCGGCCGCCTTGGCGAGCGTAAACTGCTGCGGATCGTTTTCTGTCGCACACAGAATAATCGCCGGGCGCATCGCCTCGTCCAGCTCGGCCGCGCCGCGCAGGAAATCGAGCGCGCCCATGGACGGCAGGTCCCAGTCGAGCACAACCGCGTCGGTTTTCGTCTGCCGGCAGTATTCAACCGCATCTGCAGCGCTTTCAACGCCTGATGCGTCAACGCCGAGCTCCATAACAATCCGGACCGCGATTTCGCGGATGACGTCGGAATCATCGACTACAAGACAGTGCTTTCTGGCGGTCATGGGCGTCCCGTCCTTTTGGATTTCGGACGATTATTGTGCACCGCAGGGCGTTAGCTGTTGGTTAACAGGAGGCCTATTCGCCTCTGAAGGACGCCTTGAAAACCACCGCTTCGTCAGATCGTTTGACGCGCAAAACACCATTGGCCGATTTCACCAGTTGCGCAGCGATCAGGGCCGGCGTCATTTTCGGCGTCAGCTCGCTCGCGTCGCCGCCGAGCGCACGAACCAGACTATCATTCAGAAGCAGCTTTTTGCCTGTGGCGGTGATCGTGAAGTTGTCGATATCCCCTTCGATCACGACCTCGCCGCCGCGCGGTACACAGTCAGCCGCCGCGTAAGCCAACACCATCAGGACCTTGACGTTTTCCTTAGCGGCAAGGCCGGAACCGATCTTCCACTCGAGGCTGGCTTTGGTGATGGCGTAAAGATCGGAAAGCGCCTTCTTGGCGTCATCGAGGCTGATCTGGGCGCCGAAACCGCCAGCTGCGCCATAGGCCAGCCGTGCGTAAGACAAAAGCGCTACGGCCCTTTGCGCGCCTGATTTGACGAGGTCCATGGCCGCCTCGCGCATGGCGCCTTCCATTTCAGGATCCTCAAGCACTTCCAGACCGGAGCTTAACGCCCCGACCGGATTGATGAGATCGTGACAAACGCGGGAAGACAGGAGCGCCGACAGGGTCAGCGCATCAGGATCGTCGTTATCGGGCGGGGTAAGATCAAGCGCTTCAGACATGGGAACAGGAACTCTTTGCTGCGAAAGAGTTCCTTATCCCCGATTCGCGGAGGTTTGGCTCGGCTAAATACGGCCTAGACTTCGCGCCAGTTCCCGGACTGGTCGCGAATGCACTGGCCGCGCGAGGCCCCATTCATCAGCTTTTCCGCTGTCAGCGCCGCCGCAACATCAATGGTGACGCCATTGCGTTTGGCAATATCGGCGTAAACGGCCTTACGCTGTTGATTGATGTCGGCGATCTCACGGCGCAGTTCGCTGCTCGCGTCAGCGCCTGTAACGACGCCAAGATAGCCGTCCGCCTGTTCGCCGACCACGCATTCGTCTTTCGCGCGCTCTACAATCGGGCTTGCAGCGTTCGCGGACGCCAAACCTGCGGTCAGCAGCATCGCCGCCGCGGCCATACAGAGAAAATGTTTTTTCATTGAATGATCCATCGCTACCCCCTTTAGAAAATATCCGGATTGTCGGCGATTGCGTCTTCAATCTCACGCTCCAGCTTGACGCGCACTTCGCCGGACACATTGACGTTTAGATTGACTTCAATCGGCTTATCGCCGCCTTCGAGCTTGACGCTCGTGCACGCGAGCAAGGCCGCCACAACCGGCGCCATGATCGCCATTCTCACTATCTGCGTTCTGATCATCTAGGATCACCCTCCACGCTGAAACTTTTCGAATGCAAATACGCGCAGTACTATTTTCTGGCAGGGATACTACTGCAGCCTTGAGGCGAAAAACAGGCGGAATTACGCTCATCCTCCCCCAAAGCCGTCACATTTTACCCTAGTTCCTGTTCGTTCCGGACAATTCCTCTTCGACTTCAAGCTGGATCGCCTTCAAAAGGTTCGCCTGACGGATCAGGTCCATGTTCTCCACGGTCAGATTGATTCGATAAAGAACCGGCACGTTGCGAACATTCTGATTGCGCACCGTCAGATCGCCGGAGCCTTCAAACCGCAGCCCGAATTGAAGCTGGCCGTCGAGCGCCCCGTCGATTGTAACTTCAAGCGACTTGTAGCGAAGGTCACGCAAGAAGTCGAAAGCGATTTGCGCGTTTTCACCTGCCGCGGCCGCCGCTTCCGCCGCTGGCCCCGTGTAGCGGATTGCGCCCGACCCCTCAGAGCGAAGAACGCCATTTTCAATCCGCGCTTTTCCGCCTTCGAAGATAAGCGGCAGGGAACCGCTCAACATTCCTTCGCCGGAAAGGCCGTCTACGCTCGCGAACTCCAGAACCTGTTTCAGGTCTATATTTTCTGTACGCAACGGAATGTTTGCGGCGCCCTTAAAAGAAGCCGTCGCATCGTAAGCGCCGATGGTTCCGCCGAACCAGGGAAACTCCCCTCGGGCGAGATGCAGCGTGTCGTCGCCGGGAAACTCGAAAGTCACTTCGCCGTTCTCCAGTTTCAGCGCGCCGGCGTCGACAATGTTGAGCCTGATGTTCTGCAACCCGTTCGTCGTGACCGGGAGCAGGTTTGATAATTNNGCCGCTGGTTCGAGTGATCGCCAGCGTCGGCCCGCTGAAGGAAATGTTCCTCAGTTCCAGTTCGGCGCCCGAGGTAATTCCTTCCTTGGACCAGCCGAAGCGCACCAAGCCGTCGGCGCCGCCGGTCGCTGCGGAAACAATGCCTTTAAGGCCGGGCGCCAGCTCATTTGGCTGCAGCCCGGTTTGCGTGAAACGCAGGCCGTCAAAGGTGAACACCGTCTCGCCCGCGGCGCTCGCCATATCGTGGGTTCCAATACCCGTTCCCAGCGCATTCCCGGCCGGCGTTTCCAGTTCGTAGTCGAATGTCGTTCGAGCGCCCTCAAGCTTGACCCTACCGTTTGCAATGACGGGCGTGATAAATTTGGGCTCGCCGCTCTGCTCGATCCGCGCGCGCTCTATGACGCCGTCTATGTGCATCATTTCAGGATCGAGAAGGAATTCGAACTGTCCGAGCACAGCGGAAATGTCTATGGCGTCATTCAAGGCGACATCGCCGCCGGTGACTGTCCCGTCGATTTTGGTGCGATTGCCGACAGGATTATAAACCGCATCGAAACGAATGTTCGGCGGGCGCCCCGTCGCGCTGGTATCGCCGAGACGGAAGCGCCCGCTTGCCGAAGAAAGCTCTCCGTTGAGGGTGCACACCATGTCGCCCGCCCAGGTGAACACGGCGAGTGGCCCGTCCGAATTGCAAAGCTGCGTGCGCCCCAGAACGGCTTCTGCGTTCTGTTCGGCAAGACGCGCACGCCCGCGCTCAATCGTGACGCACTTTTCCTTGTTGTAGATGTTCGCCGTTTTTGCTGCGAGGTTCGCATCAACCCTGAATGATTATGAAAAAGGGGCGTCGGAAAGCGTCAGCCGGCCGATCTGCGCTTTCCTTAGACCCGATTTCACCGTCAGGTCCGCTTCCGCAACATCGCCATCGACCGTCGCCAGAAAATCGATCGCCGATCCGTCAAGCGACAAATCAGACGAGGAATATTCTTCTATCGATATCGGCGCGGCGACACGCAAATAGTCTCCGTCACGTTCGGCGTCGGCGGCTCCTGAAGCGCTGACTCCGTTGCTTTTAAGGCCGAACCGGAAAGAGGCGGTTTCGCGCGTCCCGGTGCGCGCATAAAGCGGCGCGGCGCCCGTGCTCGCGAGCGAGAAAGAGGCCCCGTCAGGCGTCGTCAGCGCCAGCGGCCTTCCATCAGCAAGCTTGATGGTGAAACCATTTTCTGTCAGCGCCAAGTCGAATGCGCCCGCAAGGGCCGCCTCGTTTATTGGTTCCCCGAAAACAGCGTCGAGAGAGGCAAGGCTCATGACTTCCGGCAATGTCGACGTCGCAAATAAGATTTCCGGCGCATTGAATGAGATCCGCGCGGCGCCAATTGTATTCTCGAGCGCGCCTTCCGACCAGTCGCGCCAGGATGATCCTTCGCCGTCGATGCTAAAGTTTACGCTCCGGGCGATCACGCCTTGCACTTCGAGGTCGCCATCGAACACAGCGGCCAATGACGCTTGTCCGTCTGCGGAGAATTCGATCTCTGCAGTTGCCTCGCCGCCGGCGATGCGAACGCCTTTCCAGATTATGCCGTCCGTCGTGAGTTTCGCCGTCGCGGTCCCGCCATCAGAAGCATCATAAAGCGCGGTTATGTTACCTGATGCGGCGCCGTCCGGCGCATCGACGAAGAGCATAACGTCCGAAACGCTCAAGGATGAGAACGGCAGTTCGCCGCCCTGTCCGCCGCCGCCACTGCCTGTCTTGACACCCGGGATCGATACGGCCCCGTCTTCGGAAATGGTCAGCCTTAATGCGCCCTGCCCGATGCGGACCGCGTCAACTTTGCGAGCGCTCAGCAATTCACGCCATCGAAAATCCGCCTCAACCGAGTCAAATCGGAACGCCTGCGCCGCGCCCGATCCCGCCGAAATATTTTCAAGCCTGATCCCGTCAAGGGTTAACGCCGTCACCTTCGCCTCAGGACTTTCCAGGCCGGCATTCGCCATGGCGCTTCTGACAGCCCACCCGGCCAGCGGCATACGCAAAAGGTAAAGCGCCGCGGCGATAATCGCGACGAACAGAACGAGGATCGCAAGGAAACGCGCCACCCGCATGTAGTTACCCATATCCCTCAAACGCCACAGCCGCTTTTCTCTGTTGATTAACGACGTTTTCGTCTAATGAGCGAAGCGGCTTCGCCCAAGAATGCCGAAAATTGCGGCGTTTGGCGAGGCATGCGAGGATAGTGATTTGAACCTGCGTAAGAAGGCGGCGCGGCGCGGATGACGGAAGAGTTTGTTCATACAGGTCAGACGCTTACGACCGGCGGCGACGCCTATTGCCCGCTTGAGCGCAAGCGCCGCGGCCCCGGCGCGCTGATCGCAGCGCTAAGCGTTTTGATCGTCGGCGCCGGATTTCTGGCGATTTCCGCCACATCAACCCCGAAACGCGCCACTGAGACGCCGTTGAGCGTCGCCGTGGCGCCGGACGTCAAACTGAGTGAAACGGCATCCGCCGAGCCGCTCAATGTCGCCGAAGCGATTGCGGAATCAAAAGCCGCGCGTGCAAGCGCGGTGAGTGTTCAGAAAACCGAAAAGTCACAGCAAGACGGGCTTGTTCCCAGCCTGAAACCAACTCGGGTTGCAGAGAACGCGGCCGCCGAAGAGGACACGAACTACGAAGATCACGAATTACTGCCACGCCTGAAACCCGAAGCCGTAATGGTCGCCGATGCGCCGATCACGCCGCCGACGCGCCCCATGAAACTCGGCGGTCTAATGCTCGCCACCGACGACGACGCGCCTGTTCCGTTTTACTTCGCCAGCGACATGGAGCGCAGGGTTCTCACCCACGCTGTTCCGCAAGTTACGCTCGTCAAGGATTTGTCGCGCGATCCGCAGGAAGTTCGCGTGCGTCTTTCTCGCGGTGAGAATTTTGTCGACGCACTGAAACGCGTCGGCGTCAGCGCCGAAGACGCAAACACCGCGGCTTATGCGTTCGGGCGTCATCATAATCTGCGCCGCTTATTGCCCGGTCAGGAATTTGCGCTGACCCTCGGTTGGCCGAACCGGACGCTATTTCAGCAGGCCTCGGCCGGCGACAACGAACAGGCGAAACTGTTGCGCCTGGAATATCGCGCCGATGCTGAAAATCGCGTCATCGTCCGCCGCGCGCCGAGCGGTGAAATGACGGCTGAGAAGAAAACCGTGCCGCTGACGACCCGCGTCATGTCGGTGGCTGGCCGCATCAACGGCAGTCTTTACATGTCGGCGAAATCCGTCGGCGCGCCTGACGAAGTGATCGCCAATCTTGCCGACGCATTCGCCTATGACGTCGACTTCCAGCGTGAGATATTTGGCGGCGACGAATTCGAAGCAATCTTCGAAGTCAAATATGACGACATGGGCAAGCTCGTTTCCGCCGGCGACATTCTTTATGCGCGGCTCAACTGGCGCGGCCGCTCGCGCGAAAAAGGGTATTACCGCTTTGACGATGAAAGCGGCGACCGCGTGGAGTTCTACGACGCCACCGGCCAGGGCGCGAAACGCCTGTTGATGAAAACACCGATTGACGGCGCCCGCCTCTCCTCAGGTTTCGGCACGCGCAAGCATCCGATCCTCGGTTATCGCCGCGCGCACAAGGGCGTCGATTTTGCCGCCAATCGCGGCACGCCGATCAAGGCCGCCGGCGACGGCATCGTCCAGCGCGCCAACCGATACGGCAGCTTCGGTAATTACATAAAAATCCGTCACGCCAATGGCTATGAAACGGCGTACGCGCATCTACACGGTTTCGCCCGCGGCATCCGCTCCGGCAAGCGTGTGCGTCAGGGCGATATCATCGGATATGTGGGCACCACTGGCCGCTCTACTGGTCCCCACCTGCACTATGAAGTCCACTTGAAAGGCCAGGCCGTCAATCCGCAAAACCTGAAGATCGCAACAGGCAAAAAACTTAACGGTTCTGAGCTCGACCGTTTCAAAATTCAGCGCGATATCATCAATGCCATGCGCATGCCGGAAGCGGAGCGTGAAGCGCTTTATGCGCAAGACTCATCGACCGCGAGTGGCGCGTTATAGATTTATTCCGCGCCCCATGGCGCCGGCGGCGCAAGGACCGGCGCTTCCAGATCGAACTCCACGCGGAAAAACCTGTTCTCGCGGGATAATTCATAAGAAAAAACAGAATCCGTTATTTCTATCGCCCAGACATTCGTTACGGACGCCGACAAACCTTCACGGGTAAAGAGGTCAATGGAAAATCCGTCAGCAGGAAACTCGGCTCGATTTTCGGAAACCATCGCGCTGTCGCCGCCATACTGTGTCACCGCATCTTCGGATCCGTCTTCATGGCGGTGATCGTGCTTCAACCGCAACCCGTCTTCGGTGCGCGTTATCACCCAGGTGCGCGAGCGGTTATCCCCGACATGAAACGGAATGCGAATTTCACTGACGGAACAGCTGCGCACATGCGCAACCAGTTTTCCCTTCGCAAAGTCCGCGTCAACCGCATCATCTGAAACGACACGGCCCTCGAACGCTTTCCCGCAATGCGCCGATAGCTGCATCATCAACGCGTCAGCTGGCGCTGACGACACGCCATTCTGTCCGCAGGCGCTCAACGCGAGCGCAGCAACTCCGTACATGATTTTCATCTTGAACCCTTAGCGCTTACGGCCAGCCGGGAAAGCTTGTGACCATTTTGATTTTTATGTCCGGAAAGCTCTCGACGTACTGAATTTTGACGTCAGGGAAACTCTCGACGAATTTCCACTGGCCGCAATCGTCAGGAAAGCTTGTCACCACTTCAACGCTGAGATCCGGAAAGCTCTCCACCACCTGTACCTTTATGTCGGGAAAGCTCTCGACCACCTGAACATCCCCGTAAAGCGGTAAGCCGTTGAAGGTGCAGGCCTCCTTGTCGAAACCGTCAGCGGCGGCGGCCGGCGCACAAGTGAGCGATACCGCAGCGATTGCACCGATATAGGACAGTCGAGCTTTCATGTGATGATTTTAGGCAACAACCACCTGTCAGGCCAGCCATGAGCGGACCAAATCAGGGGCCGATCGTTGACTCCGCTTAGGAAGCCCTTTAGGTCCCCTTTCTGCAAATGCTGCAATGCAGCGCGCGCTACCGGCCTTGATACTGGCCCCACAATAAGACGCAGCGCCCCACCCGCATTGCCCGGTTCGAAACGGACTGCATTTTGCGACCGATGACGCATCGCTTCCAAACGGCGGAAGAGCGGGGCGTTGGAATTAACCCCCGCCGATGTGACATCGCTGGCCCTGCGCACTGCCGCGGCGCGCCAGCCTTAAAAACCCAAACGGAGACTGAATGTCTTTTGCTGATCTCGGCTTATCGCCGAAACTCCTCGAAGCTATCTCTTCAGCTGGCTACGAAAACCCGACCCCTATCCAGGAACAGGCCATTCCGCCTGCGCTCGAAGGCCGCGACGTTCTCGGCATCGCGCAGACCGGCACGGGCAAGACGGCTTCATTCACGCTGCCGATGATCGAACGGCTTGCAAAGGGCCGCGCCAAAGCCCGTATGCCTCGTAGCCTCGTACTCGCCCCAACTCGCGAGCTGGCCGCGCAGGTGTCGGAAAATTTTGAAAAATATGGCATCAATCACAAGCTTTCGATGGCGCTTTTGATCGGCGGCGTTTCCTTCGGCGATCAGGATGCGAAGCTGACGCGCGGTGTCGATGTACTGATTGCAACGCCGGGCCGCCTGCTCGATCATTTCGAGCGCGGACGCCTTCTGCTCAACGGTATTGAAGTGATGGTGGTCGACGAGGCCGACCGCATGCTCGACATGGGCTTCATTCCGGATATCGAAAAGATTTTCAAACTCACGCCAATGACGCGCCAGACGCTGTTTTTCTCCGCGACCATGCCGCCGGAAATCCAGCGTATTACGGACCAGTTCCTGCACAATCCTGTGCAGGTCGAGGTTGCAAAACCAGCGACCGCAGCGGAAACGATTACGCAACGCATCGTCAACGTGCCGTCGAGGGACGACAAGCTGAAGCGGGCTGCTTTGCGTGAATTGTTAGGCCACGAAAACGTCAAAAACGGCATCATCTTCTGCAACAGAAAATCAACGGTCGATATCGTCGCCAAGTCGCTGCAAAAGCACGGCTTCAACGCTCGACCGATCCATGGCGATCTGGCGCAGGCGTTCCGCACGGAAACGCTCGACAAGTTCCGCAATGACGAGATCCAGTTTCTTGTGGCGTCAGACGTTGCTGCACGCGGACTCGACATTCCGGCGGTAAGCCACGTTTTCAATTACGACACGCCAATCCATTCCGACGATTACGTTCACCGCATCGGCCGTACGGGCCGCGCCGGCCGCAAGGGTGCGGCGATGATGCTGGTGACGCCCGCGGACGGCAAATATTATGACGCCATTCTCAAAACCATTGGCGCGAAGGAGATCGAAGCTCTCGATTTCACGAAGTTCTTTGAAGAAAATCCGGTGGAGGACAAACGCCGCCGCGGCAAACCGGACGACAAACGCAAGCGCCCCGAGCGCAGCCGCAGCCGGCGTGACGAGAGAAAATCAGAATCGACGCCTGATGATGAAAAACCTGCTCTCGAGAGCAATAAAGAAGAAGAAAATGTGCGCGAAGCGCGTCCGCCCCGCAGGAAATCAGCAGCCAAAAAATCATCTCGCCGCCGCGAAGGCCCGTCCGAGCCCACCGTCGGGCTTGGCGATCACGTGCCGGCCTTCATGACCCGCGAAGTCGCACGATAGCGTTAACGAATGCGCAAGGTCTGTCTTCAGGGCTTTAAACAGCCTCTATCCGGCCTGATTTAGCCAAACTTTTACGATGTTTGCCTAGCGTCTCCTTTAATCGGGGGAGGCGTTACGCCTCAGCGTAAATCCAGGGCGACATGACTTTAGATATCGAAACAACACACCGCTATGCCGAGCTGACGCTCAGCGCATTGAAGCACACAGGCTTGCCATCAAGCCCGCGCAACTACGAACTATGGTACGCGCATGTGGAAGGCGGTAACGCCGCGCTTTCGTCCGCCATCCAGAAGGCGATGGATAAGAACGGCAAGGTCAGCCAGGAAAAGGCCGACAAGCTTTATAAAGACCATATCCAGCACGCCGAACTGTCGCATGACGTCATCAATCTGGTGGCGCGGTTTCAGGCGGAGGTTTCGGACCTTTACGATATCGTCGAACAGACCGGTGAAAATGCGCAGGGGCACAGCCGGAAGCTGACGGATTTGTCGGATCAGTTGAGCGATACGAAATCCGAAGTTCCAGTCGTCGGCGCGCTTCTCGAAAATGTACTGACGATCGCCAAGTCCATGCGCGCTGAAAACGAAGTGCTGGAAACGCGGCTTGCCGAATCGGCAAGCGAAGTGAGCGCGCTGCAGCGCGACGTTGAGGCGATCCAGGCCGAAGCCATGCGCGACGCACTCACCGGTGTCGCCAACCGTGCGACTTTTGACCGTTCATTGATCCTGCATATGGACGAAGCCGTTGAGACGGGCGAGCCGCTCGCCCTGCTTCTTGGCGACATCGATCATTTCAAGAAATTCAATGACACCTGGGGTCATCAGACGGGCGACCAGGTGTTGCGCCTTGTCGCTGATGTCATGAACAACAACGTCAAAGGCCAGGACTTGCTGGCGCGTTATGGCGGCGAGGAATTTGCTGTTCTGCTGCCGCAAACCTCATTGGCGAACGCCATCATGCTCGCCAACCGGATGCGTGAAGCGGTGGAGTCGCGACGCCTCAAGAAGCGCCGCACGAACGAGGATCTTGGCGTCGTCACCATGTCGATCGGCGTCGCCATGTTCGACAAGGATGATTCCATGGAAACGCTTGTCGAGCGCGCCGACAAATGCCTTTATGCGGCGAAAGCGGCCGGGCGCAATTGTGTCGTCGACGAAGATGAATTCAAAAATTCTGAGGGCGAGAAAAACAAAGGCGTAGCTTAAAGTTCGCCAAGGCGTTTTAGCAAGTAATCCCGCGCTTCATTGATTTTAGACGCCAGATAATCCGTCCCGCCCTTGTCGGGGTGCAGCTGAGAAATCAGTTTGCGATGGGCGGCGCGAATATCTTCTGCGCCGGCGCCGCTTTGCAACCCCAGAACCGACAGCGCCTCTTCCTCGCTCATGCGCTTTGCCGGCGGGGAAGCGGGCGTGATTTCGGTTTCGTCGAGTTCGTTGTGGCTTGCGCGCCATGCCTCGATCGCCATGACGCCGCCCGCGCCGACAAGCACCATCAAGGCAAGCGGCCATAGTTTCGCGACAGCAAGCGCGGCCGTCAGCGCCAGCAAAACGACAATCTTCAAAACCGTCATGTTCCGCTGTTCGCTATTGACGCCATCATTCCCGGCAATACGAAACAGCAGCCAGCCGGCCGCAACGACGGCGATAATCAAAGCAAATGCGCCAAACCACATGGATTACAGCTTAGCCTGTTCGCGGCCGCTTTTGAAAATTATCCGCTAGGGCTCTCTAGGCCGCGGCCTTGCCCCGGACTTCCGCTTTTTGCTGCTCAGGGAGATTCAGCGAAGCGACCAAAGAGCGGATTTCAAGGCGCGCCGTCACATGGCTCATGGTCGTGAGGCGCACCGGCGAATCAACGCCGCCGAGATCGAGAAGCGTCAGCCCGATGGGAAACAGCTCGCGATAGATCACCCGGTCGCCAAAGCCGCGCGCGAGGCGAAACCCGATACGCGACGACAGCTCATCCAGCTTGTCGCCCATATTCTTCTTGTTCCGGGCCCGCGTGGCCGAAAGACGGTTTCGCATGACGACCCAGTCAATGCCGCCCGGCACGCCGGTCATCGCCCGCTGCTTGCGCGCGGTCCAGACCATCTCGCTGTAAAGGCTGGGACCGGTCACTCTGCCCGTCTCAGGATCGATTCGCGCGAGCAGGTCAAAATCCACGAAACTGTCGTTCAGCGGCGTCACAATCGTGTCGGCGTGAAGATGGGCGAGACGGGAAAGGTGGGTGTTCGCGCCGGGGCAATCGATCACCACGAAATCACACCCTTCAAGCTTTTGCAGCGCCGCCTTGAAGTTCTCGGTTTCCTTCGCCTGGCTCTCGGTGCGGCTGTCGAGGCTCGACGGTTCAACATCCACCTCAACCGGAAAAAGAAGTTCTTTGCCTTTGATTTCGCAGAATTTTCTTCGATTCTCGATATATCGCTTCAAGCTGCCCTGACGCAGATCGAGGTCCACCGCCCCGACCTTCCGGCCGGATCGCAGCAGCGCCACCACAAGATGCATGGCGGTCGTCGACTTGCCCGACCCGCCCTTTTCATTCCCCAGTACGATTACGTGCGTCATTAATGTTTCCAGTGACGGCCTTCGGCGGCGCCGAAGCGTCGGATTTCATGTTCCTTGCAAACCGATGGGAAACCATCTCCCGCTAGTTTCGACAGTGAGACGATTCTGGGTCCCATGGCGATAGGCAAGCACTGCAGCGTTTCCGCGGCTCTCATCGGCATTCTGGCGCTTTTCGCGGCGCCGGCCAATGCCGATATGGGACTGTATCCTCTGCGCCAGGTCCTTACCGAAGACAACCCCAGCGCTGAATTCACCGTTTCAAATCCGTCCGACCGGATCATTGACGGCCGCGTCACCTGGGTCGATCTGACGGCAACAGAGGAAGGCTATACGCCGGCCCTGCCGGAAGCGCGCGAAGATTTGAGCGCCGCGCCTTATCTCGTCGTCAGCCCAGCGCATTTTCGCTTGAAACCCGGCGCACGCATGAGCGTCACCGTCGCTATTCGCGACGGCGCGGTGTTGCCGAAGGGCGAGCGCCGTTCACACCTGCTGATCGAAACCGAAGCGTCGCGAACGCCAATCCGCAAGGCAAGCGACAGCGGATTGCAAGTCGATGTCAGTCTCGCCGTTTCGGCGCCGGTAATTTTGCGCAATGGCGGCAAGGCGAAAGCGAAAATCACCGACACGAAGCTGTTGCGCGACAAGGAAGGGCTCTTGTTTCTCGAAACGTCGGTCACGCCCGAAGGCGACAACTCAAGCTACGGACGTATCGTTGTCGATTACACGCCGGATGAAAAAGACGCTGAAACTCACCGCCTCGGCGCCCGCGATAATGTCGCCGGTTTCATTGATGCGGAAAAGCGGACGGTTTCAGTGCCTTTCGGGTTCCTCTCCTTGAGCGCCGGCGAACTGGTCGTGCGTTATGAAGGGGCCGACGAATATGAAGGCGTCCTGTTTGACAAGCGCGCCTATGATATCGCGCCGCCCGCTGACGAAAATTAACTGTCCGATTCCGCCAGCGATAACCGCTCGCCCTCGAAGCCGGCAACGCTGCAGAACATGCCTTTGGCCTTGAGTTGGGAACATAGGGCTTCGGCCTTGTCCTTCGCGGAAAAACCGCCGCCAATGAGCCTGAGGAACTTGCCTTTGTCTTTCACAGTGACATCTTCCACTCTCGGCTCAAGCAATCCAAGTTCGTCCGGGTTTTGGCGTTGCAATTGCCGCCAGCCGGCGCGCGCTTCCTCCATTTTTCGGTAGGACGCTAGATGAACGCCGTAAAGCACGCTTTCGGTTTTGATTTCGCCGTCGGCCTCGTTTTCGAAGACCGTTTCGTTTGACGCGAATGCAGGCTGCACCAGCCGGGGCGAGGTTTGCACCGGCACGTCTGTCTGAGCGAGCGCCGGCGACGCCGCATCATCGACCACAGCATTGGGTTGTTCCCGGTCGACGGCTTCCGGCGCCGGCGGCAGCGACGGCTCGGTATGATCGTCAGCCTCATCTGCCTGCGCCGGATCAACCGATGCGACACGATCGCGTTCGCGCTGCAGCGCTAGCACTTCATTGGCGAGACGCGCATTCTGGGATTTCAGCCGTGCAACCTCCGCCTCCAGCGTGGCGACTTTCATTGCTTCGGCTGCCGCCTCCGTCTCGCTCAATTCCGGCGCGCCATCATCGCCTCCCGGAAAGGACGCGCAGGCTGACAAAAGCGAAAACGCCGCAATAACGCCGACGGTCCGGCGAACGGATGAATAAACTGATTTTACTAAGGGCAAGGGCCGGTTTCTCCTTGGAATTCCAAAGACCTCCGTATCATAGACATCCCGCGCTGACGGTCCAAGCGCTAAGACCAAGCTCCGGCGAGAATTAATTCGTCCTTTTCCCGAGATTTGTCAGCCGGCGGCGCCGGCGGCATCATCTCGCTCCAAAGACAAAGGCGAGAATTCAAGCGGCGCCTCGGCCGCATCCTTCTGAATCAGCCCGACATCATAAAACAGCGCCGATCCGCCATTGGTTCCGCCAGCCAGAAACACCAGGATTTCCCCAATGCCGTCATTGTCGAAATCGGCGTTGGCAAGCTCCTGAATTTCAACAAACTGGCTGTCGGCGGCGATTCGCCACTGAAAAGCGCCGGGCTGTTCCACAACGACGGCGTCGATATCCGCGGCCGTTTCGCCGATTCGCAAAACGCCCTTGAGAGAGGCCACTTCTTCGCTTTCTGGCGATCCGTTTGTGAAGTACTCCCTGCCCGCCGCCTGCGCATCAAACATTGCGGAAAGCGCGCCGCAAGCGCGTACGAAATATCCCTCGCGCCGCATCTCGCGCGTAGTAGCCGCGTACCATCCATCAAACGACAATTCGCGGTAGTCGCGACAGGTATTGAGATTACGCGACGGGACCGACATGTCGCTCGGATGCGTCATTGTTGCGGTTACCGGGTTTCCCTGCAAATCAAGAATGCGTTCATCCATGAGCGCCAGCAACGCCTCGTGGCCGTAGCATTTCGCAGAAGCCTTTTCGAACAGGGGCATCTGCGTTTTCAGACAGACTTCATAAGCGCCTCGATCGCCGTTCGACTGTGTTTCGTCTGCATCGCGAAAAGGTTGCGTGAAAATCGCCGTCGCGGCCGCGCCTGCGGCGCCAACCCCCATGATGATCGGTCTTAAAGCCACCATTACAACAACCCCAGTTCAGCCAGTTCGATACTCAGTTCAGGCGGCGGCGCCTTTCGCTGCGTTCTCGTTTCAAGATCGCGCGGCGCGTCTTCCGTCGTCAAATACCGCCAGCCCTGAAACGCACGTCGCGGCGCCGGCGCGGTCAGCACATATTTCGGATCGAGCAGGATCGCCGTCCGCTCAATGCCGTCACGCCCGGTTCGTCTTTCGAGCCCGGTAATCTTTTGCCGCGCCAGAATTACGCCCCTGATCACCCAATAGATAGACCCGCCGTCGAGCAGATCGGGTTCTCGTCGCGGATGCATGCGCGTTACATGGTCATGCACCCCGCCCCGCCCGGCAGCCAAATTCGCCGCTACGCGATAGTCTATGCGGGTGCGCAAATCCTCGAGGCTTTCAGCCCCGGCGCAAAGCTTTACCAGATGAACCGTCATGCCGGAGAGAATAACACGGGGAAACCGCTGAGGACTATTCGGCCACTCGCATCCGCGCCAGATCGCGCGCGCGCTGGCGTTTGAGGTCATGCCGCGCCGTGCGTTTCACCAGAATATAGAGGATGAAATAGCACATGGCCGCGCCGACGCCCGAAAGCCAGACCGGCAGATTTTCAAACAGCGTAGCGAAACGGTCGTAGGACAATCCCAGCGCTTCGGCGATGCCGGGCGCTTCCTGCCCTAAAAGCAGAATGACGCCTATGCCGGTCATGGCGAACGCCATCAGGCCGGCCAGCATCGCGCCGATCGTGATGCCCATATCCGCGCGCTCTTCAGCCTTTGAGATAATCATTTTCGACGGATCGCCGGAAAGCGCCTGCGTCGCCGCGAACAAGGCGCGCGTTCTGGCGGCGCGTTCTTCCGGCGCCAGCTCGCGATTTGCTTCGTCCTTGATCCTGTCGAAATCGACCAGGGGCTTTGCGTTCATGACGCGGTCGGAAAGATATTCCGGTTCGCACTCCGACGCCGGAGAAACATCCGACGAAGGAACAACAAGCGCCGCATCGGTCGGCATCAGGAATAATGACTTTTCCGCCGCGCGGCGGCGCACCAAACCATCGAGCGTCGCAAGCTCGTTATTGACGAATGCCTTGGTCCACAATTCGAACGCATTCGCCGCGCCGATCTTGTCGCCGGCGTTCAGCTTACGGAGCACCGTTGAGCGCTTCCAGTTGTCCTCGCCGATATTGAAAATGAGCGAAACCAGCGCGTCATGTTCGTTCTGGTTGAGTGGCGCGCGCACTGTGTCGCCGATCAACTGTTCGATGGGTTTGACGTCATCCCGCAAAAGGCGTTCTGCATCGCCTTCGGTCACGCTCATGCCGTGGCGCGCAGAGCCCGTATGGCCATAGCCGACGGTCCACTGCTCCGTAGGCGCATAATGCGCCGACATACGCAGGCCTTCGTAACCCTTGATCAGATTAAGACCGGTCTCTCCCGTCCGCATCAGACCCGCTCTACCCCTCTAAACTCGCATCAACCCGCCGACATCCGTTGGGATCCCGCAGCCGACCGGCTGATTTGACAGCTCCCCCAAGCGAATACCGTTAACGATTCCTAACACGGGCGCGTCGGATTTGGTAGACGGGAGGCTTTTCGCGGCGAATTTCGGGGCTTCTAGGCGCCAAAACGGCACAGTTTTCCATTTGCGCTGACGCGCGGTCTCACGACACAATTCACCGAAATCCTCGCAGGACCCTCTATCTAGTTGTTATATATGCGTTTTCCATGTTCCGGGGAAGATGACCGGGCGCGCGATTCTGGCACAATAATTGGGAGTATGGGGCGGTATGAGCCAGATCCGCCCGGATCACGCGCCGAAACAGCGGCGTTCAGCTATAATTCCCGGGCGGGGGCGTCAGAGGTGCTTATGTTGGGTAATGGGATCACGAACATCATCGCAGCCGCCATCATTGCGGTCGCGATTTTGGTGACCGGCGGCTTTGGCGGCGGAAAAGGCTCTTCGGGCATGACCGAAGAGGAATTCGCCGCCTGGTACGCGCGCGCCGTGGGCGACATCCGCAACGACATTGTCGTGAATTGCGGGTGCTGCGGCGAAGGCGATGGCCAGCGGAGGGCCGCCGCCGATTCTTTTTAGCGCCCCGCCCGGTTCCAACGCGGCTCGCCGGATATAATCCAGTTGAGCCGGTAGAATCGAGGCGGGTTCCGCCAACGGCGACAACGCCTGCGCCGCCGCCGGTGTTTCCGCCGGAGAACCCGGTGTTCACGCCGCCGCCGGTAAACCCGCCGGTATTTCCGCCGCCCGTGATCGTGCCGCCGGTCGAGCCGCCATGCGATCCGGAAGTGGAAGAATGCGAGCCCGAGGAGCCGCCTGTCGATATGCCGGAGCCCGGCATCCTGTTCCTGCTGATGATCGGCGGCGGTGTTTTCTGGTGGCGCCGGCGCAAGGCCCTTCAGACGAACTGAAGATCAACTTGCCGCCGGCAACAACACTGCGGCGGCAAGCCCCAGGAACACGAAGAAACCGACAATATCCGTAACTGTCGTCACGAATACGGCCGACGAAACCGCCGGGTCGGCGCCCGCGCGCTGAAGGCCGATCGGGATCAAGATGCCGGCAAGGCCCGCCGCCAGAAGATTGATGATCATGGCGACGCCGACCACCAGACCGAGATTGATCGCGTCGGCTTCACTCCCCCAACCGCTGGCGAAGTACCATACGCCTGCAAGCGCGCCCATGATCACCGCGAAAATCACGCCGTTCAAAAATCCCACCAGCGCTTCACGAAAAACGATCCGTGCGGCGTTGGTTGCGGTGAGGTCTTTGGTGGCGAGCGAGCGCACAACAACCGTCAGCGTTTGCGTGCCCGCATTGCCGCCCATGGAGGCGACAATCGGCATCAGCACCGCCAGCGCCAC
>DGNI01000172.1:28280-28408 GCA_002388885.1 Parvularculaceae bacterium UBA4496
ATGAAAAGCGCGAGCGCACGGTTTCCAAAACGGTGTCGGAAAGGCCGGTGTCAGCCTCGACGCCGCCCAGCGCGAGCATGTCTTCGTGCGTTTCCTCGCGAACGGTCTCGACGATGTCGTCCACCGTG
>DGNI01000094.1:0-12617 GCA_002388885.1 Parvularculaceae bacterium UBA4496
GGAAATCCTCGGCGCCTATGGCAAGTATCTCACCACCGAAGCGCAGCAGGCCCGCCTCGCCCGCCTGCTCTGGGAGCAGCGCACGAGCGACGCACGGACGACGGCCGCTCTCGTGGGGCAGGCAGAACGAGCGCTTGCCGATGCCCGCATCCAGCTCATCGCAGGATCNNCGAACAAGGCATCCACCGCCCTGTCACAGGTTCCCGCCCCGCTGCGCGCCGATCCCGGCCTCCTCTACGACCAGGTTCGCTACGAACGGCGGCGCGGCAACGAACACACGGCCCTTCCTCTTCTTCTGACGGCGCCGACCGAGCCGACGGCGATGGTCCGCCCCGAAACATGGTGGGTCGAACGCAAGATTCTCGCCCGCAAGGCTCTGGCTGAAGGCATGTATATGCAGGCCTACCAGATCGCCGCCGGCAACGGACTGAGCGAGGGCGTTGATTTCGCCGAGGCAGAGTTCATGGCGGGCTGGGTGGCACTCCAGTACCTGAACAAGCCGGATCTCGCGATCGGCCATTTCCGGAAACTGAGCGCCGGTGTATCCACCCCGATCAGCAAGTCGCGGGCCGAATACTGGTCCGGGCGCGCCGCGTCGGCCAAGGGCGAGAAGGAGGAGGCGGCGAAATACTACTCGGCGGCCGCATCCTATCCGACGACCTTCTACGGTCAGCTTGCGACAGCAGCCCTGGCGAGCGGCGGCAAGCTTCAGCTTCCCGATGAGCCTGCGAAAACCGCCGACGGACAGAAGCGCTTCTCGAACAAGGAGCTCGTGCGCGCGGCGCGCATTCTCAAGGACATCGACCGCGAGCGCGAACTCTGGACGATCATGCTCCATCTCGCGGACATTACCGACGATCGCGCGGAGCTTGCGGCACTTTCCGACCTCGCACTCAGTTTCGGCGACCGGAAACTGTCGCTTCGCATCGCCAAGGCGGCATCGCTGCGCAACATCGTGCTCGCCGAGCACGCCTATCCGACGGCCGCCATGCCGAACTGGACGCACAAGGGACCGCCCGTCGAAAAGGCGCTCGTCTACGGTCTCTCGCGGCAGGAGAGCGAATTCGATCCCGATGCCCTGAGCCCGGCCGGCGCACGCGGTCTCATGCAGCTCATGCCCGGTACGGCGCGCATTGTCGCCCGGCAGATCGGCGTTCCCTATTCGCCCGGCCGCCTCACCGATCCCGACTACAACGCGACGCTCGGCGCCGCCCATCTCGGCGACCTCGTGGAGAACGAGTTCAGCGGCTCCTACATCATGAGCATCGCCGCCTACAACGCGGGCTCCTCTCGCGTACGCCAGTGGGTGACGAAATACGGCGATCCGCGCTCGACCGCCGTCGACCCCATCGACTGGATAGAGAACATCCCGTTCTCCGAAACCCGCAACTATGTGCAGCGCGTGCTTGAAAACGTGCAGGTCTATCACGGCCGCATCAACGACAAGCCGATCCCCGGACGTCTTTATTCGGACCTTGAACGCGGCGGGCCGCGCGATCGCGTCGCTTCCATGAAGCCGCCTTCCATCGTACTCGCGAACGCCGCTTCTTCCTTCGCCCCGCAGGCCCTGCCCGCATTGCCGAAACGTACCGAAGAACGCGCGCGCCGCTATGCACAGCAGATGGTTGAAACGGCAAAGGAACCGGCGGACCAGCCCGCCATTGGCGCCTCGCCCATTGCGTTTAACAAAACAGCGTCCGCCGCGACGGCCCAGCCCGCCAACAAGAAAAAGCGTAACGCCAAGATTGTGCAGCCGGAGGAAGCGCCCGTCGCGATGACGGCGAAAGTGGAGACAAGTGCACAATCCAAAACAGCGCCCGCAGAGATAAGCGCAGAGCCAGAACCGGCGGCGCCAACCCCGGAATTAACGCCGCGATTACAGCCGCGCGACCCGAAGCCTGCGCCGCAGCCGGAACAGGTCAAAATTGCGGCCGTCGAAGATAATGCAGCACCCGAAACACCGGAGCCCGCACAGCGCGAAACCATCGCGGCAAGTTCAACTACGTTTGTTGCTGACGGCGTCTCACAAGAAAGAATCAACAAAATCCTGGCGCGTATGCCCGCGCCGGAACCGCAGCCTGCAGCCATCGAGCCTGATGACTCAGAGATTGAGTCCTGTCTCGCATCGTATGACGCGGCAGACGAAGAAGACAACGCCGCGGACCTTAACGCCGGCATGCTGGCCGCGCTTCAGGGCGAAGATGCTGAAGATGAAGCCGTTACCGCCGACTGCTAACGCCCGCCATTCACGCGCCTTGCAAAGCCCTCCGCCTTCGGGCATTACCGGCGGCGGAGACGTGGCCGAGTGGTCGAAGGCGCTCCCCTGCTAAGGGAGTAAGCGGTTTGTCCCGCTTCGAGGGTTCGAATCCCTTCGTCTCCGCCAGTCAACCCAAAATTGTCAATTAGTACCCGAGCCTTGGCGCAATGACATGAATTTGCGTCCCACTACCCGTCCCACAGCATTGATCTACTGCAGAGCCAATTTTGTCATTGAAGCACTAAAACGGGGAAAGTGTTTTAGAACCGATCAAGGCTAAGAAATTCTCTTTTGGGATGGAACCGGGCTTTGCCTTTCACCAAGCGGCTCGAGAGCGGCGTCTTCCTGTGGCCGCCCAACATCGAACCGGGCCGGACGCTGAAACTAAGCGCCGCACAGCTCTCGGCGTTGATCCACGGCATCGACTGGCGCGCGCGCCGGAATAACGCTGGCGGTTGGCGCACCTATGGTCTCGCGCCGCATAGCAGCGATCGCCCTCTTTAATGACTATATAGTCTTCATGTTGACACGATTCAGCCAAGCGTGAAGATAGATGTATACTGAAATTACGATACACGTCGGCTCTGAAAAAACATCCTCCTCAAAAAGCGAAGTTGAAGATTAGAAGGACAAAACCATTGATAAGATTTGCGGCTCCGATATTGCTTGCGATAACGGCAGTTTCGCTGGGCCTGTTGGTTCCGCAACATCCCTGGGTAGTCTGGCTGCTCACGCCTGTGGTTGCTTTATTATGCATTGCGTTGTGGGACTTTTTTCAAACTAAACATACGCTGCGTCGCAACTATCCGTTGCTTGCCCATATTCGATGGATTTTCGAAGATCTGCGACCTTATTTGCGATCCTATATCGTGGAAAGCGATCTCGATGGCAGGCCATTCAATCACAATGATCGCGGTCTCGTTTATGCGCGCGCAAAAGATGACATTTCTTCGCATCCGTTTGGAACCGAACTGAATGTATATTCGGAAGAATATGACTGGCTTGGCCACTCTATCATGCCCAACGAATGCTCGCCCCAGCAATTCCGGGTTAACATAGGCGGACCACAATGCGGTATGCCCTATTCAGCGGCAATACTGAATATCTCCGCAATGAGCTTCGGCTCCATCGGGGCAAAGGCAATCGAGGCGTTAAATCTCGGCGCAAAAAAGGGCGGCTTTTACCACGACACTGGAGAAGGCGGGTTTAGCATCTATCATGCACGGCATGGCGGCGACATTGTTTGGGAAATTGGCAGCGGTTATTTTGGTTGCCGTACGGAGGACGGTAAATTCGATCCGGAAAAATTCACTGCGATGGCGACAATCGAACAGATAAAAATGATTGAGATCAAACTCAGTCAGGGTGCGAAACCTGGACATGGCGGCATTCTTCCTGGCGCAAAAGTTAGTGAGGAAATCGCCAGGACGCGGGGCGTGCCGGTCGGAGAGGATTGCATATCCCCAGCGGCGCATACAGCATTCACCACGCCGTTGGAGTTGCTGAATTTTGCAGAAAAGCTGCGGTCGTTGTCGGGCGGCAAACCCGTGGGCATCAAATTATGTGTCGGCCAGCCGCACGAAATTTTTGCGCTCATGAAAGCCATGGTGCAATCAGAAATCAAGCTGGACTTTATCGTCGTCGATGGCGGAGAAGGCGGCACCGGCGCAGCGCCTGTGGAGCTTTCTGATCGGATCGGGATGCCGCTGCGGGAAGGACTCATTCTTGTAAACAATGCATTGATCGGATCCGGCTTGCGCAGCGATATCAAAATAGGCGCGGCCGGCAAAGTCATCAGCGGCGCCAATTTAGCCATGAATGCGGCGCTGGGCGCCGATTGGTCAAACGCCGCGCGCGGTTTTATGTTTGCGTTGGGGTGCGTGCAGTCGCTAAATTGCCATACCGGCAAATGCCCAACCGGAATCGCAACGCAAGACCCGGCTCGCCAGCGCGGTCTGGTAATCGCCGACAAGGCGGAACGAGTATACCGATTCCAGAAAGCGACCGCTGCAGCGCTACGCGATATCGTCGTAGCAATGGGCCTGGAAAACCCTTGGCAAATTCGTCCGCATCATCTTTATGAGCGCTTAAACGCTGTTAAATCGAGTTCCATAGACGGCATCTATCCTTTCTTAAAAACCGGCGTTCTTTTGGAGGCGCCGGAAAAGACGCCCTACTCCCGCTACTGGGCTGCCGCGCGGGTGGACAGTTTTCGGGCTGTTCCGCAAGCGCAGCAAACGAAATATAATTAAATTCAAACCAGGCGACTGTGATTTTGCTGTTCGACGCGTCTTTAATATGAATTAGCGATTGGGTATTTGACGACGGACAGTCCGCTATGAACTTAAACCTCAATATGATCATTGCCGCTGTCCATGCTCTTATACTGGCTGGCTGCGTCACCTATCCGGTAGAGCGGAACCTTAAGCCGTATGAAGCGGATATTTCTCGCTCAAACACTGACTTTTCCGTAATGACTTACAATATTGAGGGTCTGCCGTGGCCGGCTCGAACGGGCAGACGTTCGTTTCTCGATGCGATCGGTCGGGAACTTGAAAGAATGGACGAAAACGGCATTTTGCCGGATGTGATAGTCTTTCAAGAGGCTTTTAGCACGTCGGCGTTAAAAACGGCTTCTAATACACCTCACCCAGTTTTTCTGCTTGGGCCGCGCGCCAGCTCAAAATCTTCTTTTCAGAGGACAGATAATGAACTTCTCCGGCATCGAAACTTGTTGCGTGGGGAATGGGGAATAAAATTCCTCGGGAGCGGCTTAGCTATTGCAAGTCGGTTTCCTGTTTCAATAATCGTTAAAGAACCGTTTGGTTCACTGAGCTGTGTTGGATGGGACTGTTTGAGTAACAAGGGAATGATTTTAGCTAGGGTGCATGTTCCGACGCTGGCGGTGCCTGTCGAAGTGCTCACCCTTCATATGAACTCCCAAGGCTCTTCCGGAGTAAGCGTGCAAAGACAACTGGCTGCGCACGAAACGCAATCTGCGGAACTCTCGGCGTTTATAAACCAGAACAGTAGTCCAGAAAATCCACTTATTGTGGCTGGCGACTTCAACATGCGAGGATCGCCCCGGCGATTCGATGAATTCGAACGACATAACGGCGCCAATCTTGCGCGTCGCTACTGCATCGAAAACCAGCGTGTTCAGCTGGAAACGAAATGTGAGATTGCTCTTTCGTTTGACGGAGATGAACCGTGGATGGATACACAGGATCTTCAAATCTTCGATAACGGGAAATCAGCAACACTGCGTCCAATAAGGTTGGAGGCATGGTTCGATGGAGACGACAGCGGCGGGCGCCTATCGGATCATGATGCTTACGTCGTGACTTACTCGATAGTATCAGTGGCGGAAGGAGCACAACGATAATCAGAGCTCACATTTCTTACGTGCCTCGGGGCCAGCTACGCATACCAATCGTATGAATAATGCAAATCCCAGCCTGTCCTCAGCGGTCAGCCAGTATGACCAATCTCGCCGATGCGTTTGCCAGTAGTGATGAGCTAAGACGTCATTTCAGCGTCGTATGCAGCATTGAACGCCCCGACTTCTGACGACTTTCAGTGTGTGATCTTCCCCAACGTATCGTCCGCGACCAGAAGATCTTTCGACTTGGGCTAATACGAACTATTGTGCATATATGTCGCCACTCAATAGCGTTCTGCCTTCACAGCCACCTTTTACCTCTACTTCTAACGTAAAATCGTGAGCAAGACGCCCAGGGCGACGCCGCCAATAACGATCATGTTGATCAACATGCGAAAGATGACGCGTTGCTCGCCGTCGGGCATGCCCAATGCGTCGCATAGCCAGTCGCCTGGGGAAATCCATTTATTCATTATTGTCTCCTGCGGTTCAGTTCGTTAGGCGAATACATCCTACATTCGAAGTATAAGTTACAAAGGATAGCGCAGAATCGCGGCTAACGGTTTCTGATCGGGTATGTCCTGCCGGCGAACCCCACTGACGCGCGCGCCTGAGCGAAGCGCACGCCTCGTTATCTCATCAACAACGCCATAATTTACAGCGTCTTGATCAGCTTCAAAAGTGACAGCGCCCGATTCTTCATCAATAAAGCCGTCCACGACTGCATCGATATCAACAAGCATATTTTCGACGGCCCCAAATGTAGCGGCGCGTGCCGCGTCGGATATATCGGTTGTCGCGCGGTGCTGGCCCGCTCGTTGTTCGAATAGTTGATGAAACTCTTTGATTTGACTTTGATAATAGGCGTCAAGCACCGGACGCGCAGCACGCGCCAGCTCGGCTTCACTCAAATCATCAGGGCTTTTTGCTATGGACTGCGGCAACAAAGGGATCGCACTTATAGAACGAAATAGCGATTCCATTGGCAACGTCGCCGCAAGCACAACCGGCGCGTCCGAATGCATCAGCACCGGTCGCAGCGCTGCGTCAATTTTTCGAATATACTGACCAAGACGAACCTTTTGCCCCTCTGATCCGTGAATGCGACGGCCGGCCCCGCTGTCGTTTATCGTCGCTTTGCCGACAGCGCTGGCAGCATCCCTGGGCAAATCCGCGACTTTGACTTCTACGGCCGGCAGGTCTGATGAAATCTCAATTAATCTGACGGCGTTCTCCGAAAGTGCGAGAACATGCGCAGCATGTGGAAACGTAATTGCGCGCAACAGCGGCTTCAGATGAAAGCGGTCCGAAACCTCAACCATGTCCGTCAGCTTGTTGGCCAGCCGATAGGTCCGGATTAAATCAGGCGTCGCCAAAACGGCCAGGGAGTGCGCCTGATAGTTCCAGAAGTCATCGTCTGCCAGAAGGTCATCAAACTGCTCCTTGAGAGACCAAATGCGGCGCTTATCAAGTCCGGCTTGTTCAAGCTGGCGGATGGCCTCTTTGACAAGGTTGCCGAAATTGATCCGGCTAGATTCTATCTCACGCGTTAATGGCGTTGACTGTAGATAAATCGAAACGCAGGCGTCTGCCCGAACGTGAGTCAGACGACTGAATTCAGCAATGCTTGGCATATCGATATGTAACATGACTTGTCTCCCAATAAGGTTGGCTTAATTGACGGGCCTACTGCTTTTACAAATTCCGAGCACGGCAAGCAGAATTAAGTATGCGGGAACTTATATCGCATACTCTCTTCGCCACAGACCTCGTGTAGAACAGCATTTAGTGATCGCTCGTTAGGGCATTTTAGCCGCGCCGGTAATAATCACCAACGACAAGAGAATTGCCGCTAGCATCACCAATGACAACGTCACTGACGGCGTTGGCGTTCGCGTATAGTTTTCGATCGCCAACATGATGCTTCTGTGACAACCACTTTATTCTTCTCCTTTCCATGGGCGCCAAACGAGTACATCACAGGCCGCATCTCTGATTACTTTCTGCGTGACGCTGCCGATCAGAGCGCGGCGTAGCAAGCCCGCACGACCCGGACCGACGACAATCAGATCGGTTTTTGGACTGCGCGTGGCGTTTGTCAGGGCAGTTCCCGGCCCGCCCGCCGCAACTCGAGTCGTCACAACACGGCCGTGCAATTTATTGGCAAGCGTACGCAGATTTTCTTTTGCATTGCGGATTAGAGCACCCTGGTGTGCTTCAATCGCCGGCTGACCAATGCCTGTGCTAATCAGCGACTGTTTGAGTGGCGGTAATATGGTCACGACCTGCATAAGATGCAGCGCGGCATCAGGCAAAAGATCAGCCAAGAAATTTAACGCGTCGGCGCCCCCTTCACGGCCGTCAGTTGCAAAGAGGGCGCGTTGATAATTATTTTTAACGGGACGTTTGACGACGAGGACCGGGGCGGTCGCACCACGAATAACCCGATCGGACGTTGAACCTATAAGCTTCGTTAGAATTGATTCACGCTGGTGCGCTCGAACGACGATCAGATCCGGTGCGAAATTTTCGCAATGTTTAGTCAGTGCCGCCGCAGACGAGCCGATCTCGACATGAACATCCGTCTTATTGATGCCAGGCGCTGCCCTTTCAATAGCGGCATTGATTGTTTTGCGTGCCTCACGCCGAACTTCTTGTTGGAGTCGAACGACATCGGATTGCGTTAATTCCAAATCTTCAGGGAACTCGATTACATTGAGAACTGTCAACGAAGCATCATGCATCAACGCAATTTCCGCTGCGCGCGCCAGAACGTCGTCATCTTGAGGAAACTCGCCGACCGCCGCGAGAATATTATTGAACTGTGTCATGTCTCCGCCTTCCTTAGCAGCGTAATTCTCTTGCTTGCGCGCGACTTCCATGCCAATCAAAACAGTCGGCGCCGTTCCGCGTCTTTTGATGTTCCGGAACAATCAATTGATCAGTTGCATGTTCCCAAAACTTGTAAGCATAGTTCATTAGCGATCGAGATGTCGAAGGCTTGTGCTGCCGGCATTTCCTCTTTTTGAATATCGAATCAATCGTCCGCCGCCGGACTGGCCCAGCGGCAAGACTGCCGCCCTCGTCTTCCCAGCGCTCAATACAAGCAGTGCTCGCGTTCTTTGGCGCATAATTAAGCCTCTGACGAATTTCTTGCTCAACTCCAACCGGCGTAAAAACGTCAACTTTCATCCTCGTAATCATGGACAGAACTCCTCTTAATTTTTATTCGTCTAGGGCCTCTTTTGGCGCACAGCTGAAAGTCAGCTGCCAGCTACGCTGCTTTTTGAAATCTTGATTGTGCGCCCATCTGACAAACGGGTTTCAATAACGCCGCGGAATCAGACCGACGGATTAGACGCGGGCCCTCGACCAGTTGCAGAATTTCGTCGGGCGGTAGGCCAAGGTCCGCAAGCAGCCGAGCAGCAAAACTTTCAACGGGCTTTTCGGTTTTCCCTTTTGGCCAACGCCTGATTCCAGCCGTTAAAATCTTGGGTAATTTAGCCTGTTTATCGCATGTCTGGAGTTTGTAAGCCAATGCATCTTGAATTTGCCGTATTGCGTAACGGTCCACTTTATCCTCCATTTGTTATTCCGAACCGCTTCAGCGCCAACCGGATAGTTCGGTTTGATCTGGCGCTGTCTAAGTATTGAAAACCAAGAGCGCAGTATCTGCGCCTTTGATTTCACGTTTTACTGAAATATTGGAAAGAGCCCCGGGAATCAGCTTGGCTGCCAAAGCCTGCGCTGCATGGGGTTACGAGCGATTCAGCAGGGTTCCTGCAAACCGCCCAAGTTTGATATGACGAGAAATCATGACCATGCCTGTGATATAGGCCTTATTGAATTACTTTCAACAAAAGTATTTTCTCTGCGACCAAACAGCTCAGATCTATTTTTAGTCTCCGGAATATACAGCATAAATTCGTAATTTTCGATCAAATTTAATGAGCAGTATTCTGACTTTCTTTGGTCGAACCTTTCAGGGCATCTTGAAAAGGTAATTCTTAGACGTAGATCTGTCGGACAAGGGACCCCTCCAGGCAATTGGAGCGGCATTTCCATATTTTTGCGGTAGCGCGATCTCATTTGTGGAAGCTTATGCGGCGGAAGGCGCGGGTGAGGCCCAACGTTTCGCTGTTTGGCGGCCAGTCGAGGTACCGCAACTACAATTGAATTTCAAAGTTTGTGAACAGTTTGTCATTGGAAACTGGACGCAAAATAATAGGTCAGGCAGCCAGATGGACTACGTTAAGAAAACGTTGGGCACAGATGAAGAATATCTCTACCGCGCCAAATTTAATTGGACGTATGATGCCATTAGCTGGTTTTGGCTTCTCGTAGCCGCTGTGCCTCTGTTTTTTTGGGCATTCGTGCAGCTTTCCGATTCGTCTGCCTCAGCGCCCTCCGGAAGGCCCTATTTCGTTCTTGGCGTAGCAGGAGCCTCTATTGGCGCAGTAATTTGGTTGAGCCGGTCTGTCCACAAGTGGACTACTGTTATCGCCGTGACATCGTCGCGCGTTATCTTGAAGGTGGGACTGATTGCACGCAAAAGCCGTGAGATCAGCCTCCTGACCATTGAGAAAATCAATGTCCGTCAATCACTTTATGGTCGCTTTTTCGGTTATGGAATGCTGATCATTCGCGGTACCGGAGGCGCAAAAATCGAACTTCCGTCAATTGACCGGCCGCTCGCGTTACGGCGTGAAATCAGGCAGGCCAAACAACAAGCGCATACGACGGAGTAACCCGGTCGGCTGTCGCAAAATAACGCCTACTGGAAAAACTCTATTGAGAGATTCCAATCGAAAAAGCAGCAGACTAAATATGCACGAGACTAAATGCACTAGCGAACAGCATTCGAAATGCGTCAGTAACGCTATTACAAAAACGGCCTTATGACGCTTTCGACTTAACGACGCAAGCCAATCAGGCGCGTTGGAACGTCTATGGTTTAATCTTCATTACGCTGCATGCGCTGTTCGATGATATCCACGACAAAATCGCGGGTTCCGCCGACAAGATTGCCGAACGCCTTACCGCACTGGGCGGCCATGCATACGGCGTCGCTCGCGCCGCATCCGAGCACTCTTCCCTCAAGAATATCCCTTGGGAAGAAGCGTCAAAACAAAGAAATCATATCGAGGCGGTTTCAACTATCCAGGCGGCATTTGGTGAAAATGTTCGAGAAGCCAGCGATGAATGTGGTTTTTCGGCGATCAGGATACACCCTATCGCTTCAGGAAAATCTCTCGCGAGATCGATATATCCTTCTGGTTTATAGAGTCGCACACAGCCTAAAATCTGCTCCGGTCAGTTTTTCAACTGCCAACTCTGGATCACGTTGATCGATAGTCGGGGGGTAACTGCAACACATCGATTACAGATTATTCCACTAAAATACGCGCCTCTTCCTCTATAATAGGACCCCAATGTGCTAAGGTGGCGTTATGAGTTTTTGGTAAACAGCGGGAAAGGCGTCCATCCGTTGGAATACACCCTGCTGAAAATATGCATGATGGTCATTACCCTGCGGTAATTTGCCAAACGATATTTCTGCGATAATGCAAATGGAGGCGACCTATGAACAACGACCCTCTAGGTATCAGAGCGACTCTGACAACTCAATCGGGATCCGCCCACTACATTAATCTCGCAAAGCTTGCAGAAAACATCGGCGCGGAGGTCGCTCATCTGCCGCATACGGTTAAGATCCTCCTGGAGAACTTGGCGCGCCGAGCAGGCGGCAGGGACGTCTCACGCGCAGATGTTGAAGCGCTCGCGAGTTGGCCGCATGGCGCGGACGCATCGATCGCGTTCATGCCGGCGAGGGTAATGATGCAGGATTTTACAGGCGTTCCAGCCGTTGTCGATCTTGCAGCAATGAGAAGCGCGCTGGCACGGTCGGGCGGCGACCCGAAGCGGGTCAGTCCATTCGTCCCTGTAGACCTTATTATCGACCATTCGGTCCAGGTTGATCGTTTCGGCAGTGATGATGCCTACGCCGCAAACCTCAAATGGGAGTACCGGCGCAATCTGGAACGTTATGTACTGCTCAACTGGGCTCAGCAGGCATTCGACAGCTTCCGGGTGGTGCCGCCTGGAATGGGAATCTGCCACCAGGTCAACCTGGAGCATTTGGGGCGCATCGTCATTGCCCGCGACGGATGGGTCTTTCCCGACACCCTGGTCGGAACCGATTCGCATACGCCAATGATCAATGGCCTCGGCGTGCTGGGCTGGGGCGTCGGCGGCATTGAGGCTGAAGCGGCAATGCTTGGCCAGCCCATGTTCCTGCCAAAACCAATCGTTGTCGGGGTCAGGACGCTCGGGACACTGCAGCCCGGGACGACTGCCACGGATCTCGTCCTGACGCTGACGCAAAAACTCAGGACGCATGGTGTGGTGGGTAAATTCGTCGAATTCTTCGGCTCTGGATTGAGCAGCCTGAGTATTGCCGACCGCGCCACGTTGTCGAATATGTCGCCCGAATTCGGCGCCACGGCGACACTTTTCCCGGTCGATGCGAACACTCTGAAATACCTGCAGCTGACCGGGCGTGGCGACAGCGTCGACCTGGTCGAGCGCTATACCAGGGAACAGGGTCTATTTAGGACCGATGCCGACCCCGAACCGCATTTCAACGAGGTGCTGGATCTGGACCTTAGCGAGGTCGAGCCAAGCGTCGCCGGACCGAAGCGCCCCCAGGATCGCGTTGCGCTAACTGACGTAAGGCAGTCGTTCGGAGCCGCTGCCAACGGCGAAGCCGCTGATGTGGGTTCCAAGGAAATCGCGCGCCTGATCGCCGAAAGCTGCGCGTCGGCGGGCGAATTCCTCAGGTCTCCGCCGGAACAACTGGAAGAACCGAGCGAAGCCGCATCCGTGACTCACGGATCGGTCGTGATCGCTGCCATCACAAGCTGTACCAACACGTCGAATCCTTCGGTCATGATTGCCGCCGGACTACTGGCCCGCAAG
>DGNI01000094.1:12645-46823 GCA_002388885.1 Parvularculaceae bacterium UBA4496
GTGAAGCCCTGGGTGAAAACCTCGCTGGCGCCAGGCTCGCGCGTGGTAACTCAGTACCTCGAGAAGGCGGGCCTCACCCCGTATCTTGAGAAGCTCGGTTTCAATCTCGTGGGTTACGGGTGCACGACCTGCATCGGCAACTCCGGTCCCCTGCCTCAGGAAATCGCCGAAGTTGTCGACAGCAAGGACCTCTCGGTCGTGGCGGTGCTGTCGGGCAATCGCAATTATGAGGGCCGCATCCATTCACAGGTGAAGGCGAGCTACCTCGCATCTCCGCCGCTGTGTGTGGCTTACGCGCTGGTTGGCACGGTGATGTGCGATCTGACCGTCGATCCGCTCGGGATCGGCCGAAATGGCGAACCGGTTTATCTGAAGGACGTTTGGCCGACTGCCGAGGAGATCGAAACTCTGATCGCCTCTTCGGTGGCAAAGGAACAGTTCGACCTCGAATATGGTCGCATTTTCGAAGGCGACGAAAAATGGAAGAGCATTCCGGCGCCCACGGGTACTTTGTTCGATTGGGGCGATGAATCGACCTATGTTCGCGAGCCCCCTTTCTTCATCGATTTCGCTAGCACTCCCACAGCAGCAGTCGACATAGAAGGCGCTCGTGCCCTTGCCGTTCTCGGCAATTCGGTTACGACCGATCACATTTCGCCGGCCGGCGCAATCGCCGTCGACTCCCCAGCAGGACAGTATCTCGTCGAGCATGGCGTGCCAGTGGAGGAGTTCAACAGCTTTGGATCCCGACGCGGCAATCACGAAGTGATGATGCGTGGCACGTTCGGAAATATTCGTCTGCGCAACTCCATGATGCCTGACACCGAAGGTCCCTGGACTTTGCATGTTCCAAGCGGCGACAAAATGAGCATTTACGACGCGGCCATGCGGTACCAGCGCGAGGGTACGCCACTGGTTATAATTGCCGGGAAAGAGTACGGATCAGGTAGTTCGCGCGACTGGGCGGCCAAAGGTGCTGCGTTGCTGGGCATCAAAGCAGTTATCGCCGAAACGTATGAGCGTATCCACCGCAGCAATCTGGTGTGCATGGGTGTGTTACCATTGCAGTTCAAGGACAGCGACTCGGCCAAGTCATTGGGATTGACTGGCCTCGAAACTTTCACCATCACGGGAATCGGTAGCGGCATCGAGCCGGGTCAAAGCGCAACGGTTTCAGTGACCCGACAAGACGGATCTCGAACAACATTCGACACCAAAGTGAGGATCGACGCATCGGCTGAAGTCGAATACTTCAACCACGGTGGCATTTTGCAGATGGTTCAGCGCCAACTGCTGTCCGCTTGACCTTGCAATAGATGATCAAAATGGATGACGATCTGAGGTCCGCCAGCATGAACTCATTGACACAAGACTATCCAACGGTGTTGCGGGGCGAGCGTGAAATACTGTGTCTCTCACTCTATCAACCAACGCTTTGGCGGCATCCCGCAAACGCGCAGGACCCTATTTGGTTTCGCAATCTTGTGAAGGCAACGGAGAATACCCTCCGCGAAAAGCGCATTGTGCGATGGGCCGATTGCAACCAGAGTCTGGGTCTGGGCCGAAACGTCTTTTTAGTATATGAGGGCAATCGCGACGCGTTGTACAAGTTGCAACCGATAGAAGGCGCGCCCTACTCGGCCGATAAGCAGTTGGGAAAAGAGATGGATAATCGCAAGGGCGCCCACAGCGCATACGGCCCCACCGGGACAGGCGCAGCCGCAATCTATCGCATCTGATGGAAGGTTTCGCCAACCGTCATGGATTGCTCGTTGGCGACGACGAGCTAGCGCAAGTCTGTCGTGACCTTCCGGAGTCCGCGTGTCGGGAGCAGCCACGCAACTATAGTCTACATGTGGTGTCGCTCAGCCTGACAAAGGTTGGTGAAGGCCTTGCCGATGCCAAGCTTGTGCTTGCCTGGCTGCTCGACGCAATCGGTGGCCCGACTTGGGCGATCGGCCTGTTGGTGCCTGTGCGAGAATCGCTTGCCATGTTGCCGCAACTTCTGATTTCGGCGCGGATTCGACGACTCAGCATTCGCAAGACCGTCTATGTTGCAGGCTGTATCGTGCAAGGCGTTGCGATTGTCGGGTTCGGATTGGTTGGTCTGACGTTTTCCGGTAACACAGCTGGTATTGTCGCGATTGCTCTCATAATAGCGTTCGCCCTCGGGCGCAGCATATGCTCGATCAGCCACAAGGATGTACTCGCCAAGACAGTGGACAAGGGTCGCCGCGGCTCGGTCAGCGGGATCGCAAGAAGCGTCGCTGCCGCAGCGACGCTTCTGCTGGCTGCAGGTTATTCGACCGGCTGGATACCACTCACTTTGCCGGTCGTCGCGGGCGCCGTAATTCTCGGCGGCGCGGCATGGCTTGCCGCTGCGCTTGTTTTCGGATCAATCCGTGAATACCCCGGCGCGACCGAAGGCGGCATCGACGGCTTAGCCGCTGTCGTCGCGCAATTGGAACTCTTGCGTAGCGATGGGCGTCTGCAGCGGTTTATTGCGACACGGGCCTTGTTGCTGTCGACGGCGCTCGCTCCGCCCTTTTTCATTGCGCTAAGCGGGGACAGCGAACCCAGCGGCCTTGGCACGCTGGGCCTGTTCATGATGGCGGCGGCGGCGGCGAATCTGTCGAGCTCCTATATCTGGGGGCGACTCGCGGATCGATCGAGTCGACGGGTGTTGATGTATTCGGCAACGTTGGCATCGCTGGCGAATGCCCTTGCCGCTTTCTCTGCGCTGGCGATGCCGGACCGACTGGAATCGGCGTTACTCCTGCCCACAATGTTGTTCGTTCTCATGATCGCGCACCAAGGGGTTCGGCTTGGGCGCTCGGTACACGTTGTCGACATGGCTGACCTGGACAATCGAGCTACCTATACAGCGCTCAGCAACTCAGTGGTGGGTCTTATTCTTCTTGCTGGCGGTGTATTCGGCGTCATTGCCCAATGGCTCGGCGTTGGCACGGTGCTGGCGTTGTTTGCGTTAATGGCAGCGATAGCGATACCGGCTGCGGCGCGGATGGACGAGGTCCAGACAACGGATACCGTCAGGTGAGATTGTTCTCGTACCGAATTCATACAGATACCATTCAAGCTATGGGCTGTTTATTTTAAATCTACATTTCCATTAGGGTTTGAACCCGATTTAGCCATTTGATGTACATGCGCAAGGTGTGATTCACGCTTCCTGTTGAGAAAGGCCAGAATAGCGCTGTGGCCTTTCTCCGGCTTGAAGAACACANNTTGCCAACCGACTGCTTAAAAAAGCACGATTTACGAGGGGCACAACTAAGAATGAAATATCCTCCCGTACAAGCTTGAGCTCTCTCGGGATCGATAAATCCCTCTGGTTTGTCGAATCCCACTCAGGATAAACTCGGCCTTGGCCATCTATCAACCGTCTATGAACCGGGGCCGCGCAATGCGCGGCCCCGGCGATATTTTCGCGAAGTCACTTCAGTTCCGCATCCTGAACTAATGGGATGGCAGGCCGACGCAATGTTCGCTGCCGCGCCAACTCTGATTGATAGTTGCGGTGCTGAAGTATTGCTGGGCGGTCGATAATGCTGTAACGCCACCCTCTGGATTCCGCGAATAAAACAGCGCTTTTCAGGCTTGGGAAATCGAGACGAATGTCGCTGTAAGGGTCTCGCGAGCTGGTCCAACCCATCAATGGTTCTATTTTACGCGGCGCCCACGGCTCAAATTCGATGTACCACTGTGATAACGCGCGCAGCCCTGCGCGACCGGGCGTACGCGATCGTTGACGGATAATCGCGAGAGGGCCGTCGTGCGCCGGTGCTTCGGCGCGGGCCGCCAATGGTCCACTGTCTGCAAGTTCTTTCGTTTTCGACAGTCGAGTTCCGGCAAAGTCGTCGGTTTGGTGAATGCTCATTATTGATTTCCTTTACAATGCAGAGAACCGTTTCAGGCCTCAAACGGATTGTGGAGCTTTCGGGCAAATATTTTTCGTAATAAAGTCGTCGGCTTTCTCCAATCGATGATTTGATGTTCAGATTTGTTTACGCCGCGATAACAGAGAAGTCGTGTTTCCAGCATCGGCAATGATAAAAACATGACAAGTCGAATGTGCGTTTCTGCGGGTGTTTTCGGATGATCCCAAAGGTATCGCTGTAAATTTACCGCAGCCTCAGTTAAGGTCGTTGAGTGAGCGAAACCATTCATTGGTATTGCGTCCATCGATAACGTTCGCGTGAATATAGCCGCGTCGTCCAGGCCCGCTTGCCAATGATCGGTTGCATAATGAAAAACTTTATCGCGGATTGTATGCCGCGCTGTTTCCGATGTGCTGTCGTAATCCACAAATACCGTTGGCGGATTCAGCAAGACAGCCCTGCCCGTAGCCACCGAAAACGCAGCTTCGGATAAAGCCACGCTCAATAATTGATCACGTGCGTCAGGCGACAACGCCAGTTCTGCAGCATGTGCGATGAGAAGTTCATTTGCTGATTCAGGCGAACGCCTCGTCAATAGGTCATGCGCCTCCCAACGCGCAGTGGCGAGCACTGCTGCGACTGCCGCACATGGACTGTCATTAGTCTGCGGCATTTCATGCCCCTATTACTGGGTCTTGAACCCGGAGAATTTCCAGCACCCGTGTGCGGCCATCGGCGCCGACCCATTGAAAGCGAGCGTTTATCGTCAATCCGATCAACGATGCGCCAACCGGCGTCAGCACCGAAATGCGACCTGCGTTGATGTCCGCATCTTTTGGCAATACGAGTTGAACTTTGTTGGTTTTACCAGCCGATACGTCCTGGAACTCAACGTGAGAACCAAGTTTGACGAATTTTTCGTCATGGTCGGAGCGGACTCTAATGGCTCGATCCAGTTCGTCGGCTAATAGGGCTGCGCTTGCAGACGCGTTGCCGCCGGCATGAGCCAAACGAGAAAGAACGTCATAATCGGCGTCCGTGATATAGATCACGGGCTTTTTGAATGTTTCCGTGGCGACCTGATCCATTTTCTTCTCCATAGTCGAATAAACCGGTGCGTTAGCCGGCGCTGACGAAGTCAACATTGTTCTGTTTGCAAATTGAAAATCGAGATAACTCGCACTGGTATTATCAGTGCGTTCAGAACTGCGGTTTTTGATTAATTTCCCCGAGCCCCCGTCAAATAAAGGCCGGAGAGCGCGGGGCTATGAGCCTGCGATAATAAGGCCTGCGTGAAGTACGCGGCGGGGAAATATGGCGGTCATGAACATGTTGAACTTAAGATTGGATTCGAATTGAGGAAAGTCAATAGGCGGGTTTTGCCGCATGCGTCAGTTTCGCCTTTACTTTAAAATGGGCGGTAATCGGACAGTCCATTTCCGCTCAAAAACGCCGGTTCTCAGCCCCTAGTGGCGCCAACTGCGAAATGCACGGGCAAGGTCGAAGGCAGTAACAAAGCAATAAACGGATAGAAACCGATTGTCGACGTTCCAATATGTGTTGTGCAACCTTTGCAGGAGTTAAAAATGGCTGAAAAAACTTACTTTTATCACGTCGGCTGCGACGTATGCGCCGACGCGGAGCGCCAGTTCGCTAATAATTTGGACAAAACCAAATTTGAGATCGAACGCGTCCACCTGGGCGAAAAGCCGGCGCGGCGCGCTGAGGCCAAAGCCGCCGGCGTCAAGACCGTCCCGGCTTTCGTTATCGCCGGAAAGCCCTACCACATCAATTTCGGCGCAAACCTCGCCGATCTAAAATAAGCTCGCTGGAGCCTCGGAACCAGCCTCGCACCATCCGGGTGTGAGGCCGTTCCTGCCGCATAGGGCGAGTGACATTTTAACCCCCGGATAGAAAACGATCATCGCCATACCAATATGAGCGGTGGAACACTTATAGGAGCAATAAAATGTTGGTGGCGGCTGAGGATCGGCGTTGGCAAGCGGTGGCTTCCCGTGATGCCGCATTGGATGCGTCCTTGCGCTATGGCGTAACGACCACCGGAATTTATTGCCGCCCATCCTGCACGACGCCGACACCCTTGCAAAATAACGTTGTCTATTTTGCCGACAACGCGGCCGCAGAGGAAGCGGGATTTACGCCGTGCAAACGGTGCCGCCCTCAACATGAGACGTCTTCGACGCCGCATATAGATGCTGTGCGGAAGGCCTGCATGAGCATGCACAATGCTGCGCGGCCTCCTGCGCCGGCAACATTGGCTGAAAATGTCGGCATGAGCCGATTTCACTTTCATCGCGTCTTCAAAAATGTACTTGGCGTTACGCCGCACGAATACGCCAGCGAGCTGCGCTGGAAGCGGCTTTCGCAATATTTGACCCTCGGACTGCCAACGACCGAAGCAATTTATGAAGCGGGTTTTGGTGCGGTTTCACGCGTGTACGAAAAGGCGCGTCGCGGGCTCGGCATGACTCCAGCGATCTGGCGGGCGAGCGGCGCCGGCGCTGCGGTTTGGCATGCTATCATTGAACGACGTTTTCGTGATGTCCTGGTTGCGGGCACAGATGACGGCGTCAGCACCATTGCGCTCAATTATAGTCGAAACGATCTCGAAGATCTGCTCTACAAACAGTTTTCTGCTGCGTCTATTCGCTCTGCGGATGACGCTACCCTATTCTGGCTTTCCGAAGCGGTTGAAAGAGCGGAATTGCCAGACAGCGTCACTTCGTTTCCGTCGCATGTTCGCGAGACTGCCTTTGCCGCACGGCTACGAAAGGCAATCAATAATGCGAATATAGACGGCCCATTGGCGTCGAGTGCGATTCAAAGGGTACCGTCCAGGGGCATGGCGTCTCTCCCTCGCTAGCCTGTCCCTGTCGCCGGGCCGGCTACCCCTCCCCGCCGGCCCGGCAGTAATCTTATCAACCACCCCTGAAGCAAGCGTCTAGCGCGAGCCGTTTAGCCGCTGATCACATATTGTGATAGGAGTATTTCATCATGAATAGGCCACCTATGAATAAGGGCCAAAGCACCGCAATCTCGGCCGACACAACCGAAAAGATCGTTTGTGAGGAAACCCTCGACCAGACGCTTGAGGCTTCCTTTCCAGCTAGCGATCCGCCAAACTGGACGTTGGGCGTTGGAGACCCGATCCCATCCGAGAATAAGCACACAAGTGACGTCGATGGTGGCAATTCTGGCGAACGGTATGTGCGGCGTTCTAGTTCAAATGACGACCAACGGCTTTGCAAGAGCGCGTGCGTAGAGTTTCCTGCCTGGATGAATGAAGGGCCGCTCTGTGTGGCAGCGCCTGAAGCAGTCGTCTTCGGTAAAAGGATGGTATTACCAGTCTTTCCCACTTGAGGAAACGCGCTGGATAGAGGAAGCGCGACTGAAAATTGGCGCACTGACGCAGGCGCTAAAAATCCATCGAGCGAACTCTTCGGCGGCGCCTCGGGCGTCGCCTGTTTTTGATTAGACGGCGCAAAAGCAGCCGTTCTCATGTGCGAAAAAAATATTGGCGGGCGGAAATATGATTGCAAGTGCGGCAAGAATGAGATCGTTATTGTCCAGCGGCGGCGTTTACGTCGTTGGCAATAGCCTGTTGGGAATCATTCTGCCTCTGCGGATGGAATCGGAAGGATTTCCGATTTTTCTGATCGGGCTTGTGATGACCGCATATTATGTTGGGCAAGCAATAGGCAGTCATTTTTCAAAAAACGTCATTTTTGGCGTCGGACATATTCGCGCATTCACCGTCTTCGCAGCCGTCGGTGCTTCAACCACGCTGATTTACGATCCATTATTCTCCGCGCCCGCGTGGTTCGTTTTGCGCGCGATCAATGGATTTTGCTTCGCCGGCATGGCGACAACGCTGGAAAGCTGGCTGAACGATGAAAGCAGCAAGAAAACCCGGGGGAAAGTGCTGGGGTTGTATATGACGGTCCAATTTTTATCCGTGGCGACAGGTCAGTTGCTGGTCAATATTGCGAATGTCAGCGAACCGGAATTGTTCATGCTCGCGGCGGGGCTGATAAGTTTGTCTCTAATTCCGGTGGCGCTCACACGTCTTCCTGAGCCGCATCTGGGCAAATATCATCCCTTTGGAGTTATCTCGCTTTTTCGGAAATCGCCAATTGGCGCAGCCGGTGCAATGACAGCGGGCGTTCTATTGGGATCATTCTATGTGATGGGCGTCGTATTCGCCTATGAAACGGGCCTCAGCGTCTCGGAAGTTTCCATTTTCATGGGCGTCGCGATTCTGGGCGGCTTTCTAATTCAGTGGCCTGTAGGCAAGCTTTCCGACTTTTTCGATCGCCGACTGGTTTTAATCGGTGTGACATTGCTGCCGCCTGCCGCCTGGGGGCTGCAAGCGCTGTTTAATTTCAGCGCGGAAACGCCGGTAGGGTTGTTCGTTGTCGCACTGATACTGGGCGCCGCTATAGCCAGCGTTTATCCAATCAGCGTTGCACAAACCTTTGATAGACTTGACCGTCATGAATATGTGTCGGCGTCGGGCGGCCTCGTGCTTTCCTACGCGGTCGGTGCAATTGTCGGTCCGCTGATTGCAACTGCCACGATGACAACATTCGGACCGCATACGTTTTTGGGATTTGAGGCAGTTATCGCCGCGATATTTTCAATCACCGTCACTTACAGCCTACTCAAGAGGCCGCGTCCGGCGCCTGTTCAACGTGAGCCATTCGTGCCTGTGCCAACGCCGTCGCAGGTCGCTGTGGAAACAGATTAAACTTCGCCAGTCTAAGACCGCTGAAGGTTTTGGTTCGCAAAGTCCCAATTGATGAGCTTGTCAATGAAGACATCGATATAGCGGGGACGATCATTTTGGTAATCGAGATAATAGGCGTGCTCCCAGACATCCATCGTTAGAAGCGGCGTTGAGCTTGATATGATGAGTGGCGTTACAGCGTTTGGCGTGCTCAGTACGTTCAATTTTCTGTCCTGCATGACAAGCCACGCCCAGCCTGAACCAAAATGTGTCCTTGCGACTTTCGCAAATGATTCCTTCAATCCCTCTACGCCGCCGAAATCCCTTTCAATTGCCTTGGCCACAGCGCCGTCTGGCGCGCCGCCGCCTGACGGCGTCATGGACCGCCAATAGAATGTGTGATTCCAAACTTGCGCCGCATTATTGAAGATACCGATTTTGTCGGGATCATCAGCCGAAGAGCGAATGATTTCTTCGAGCGGCGCTTCGTCTTCGGGCCGGCCGGCAATCAATTTGTTGAGATTGTTAGCATAGGCCTGGTGGTGCTTGCCGTAATGATAGTCCAGCGTTTGCTTCGAGATATGCGGCGCCAGCGCATCGCGCGCATAGGGCAGCGGGGGAAGTTCAATCGCCATAATTTTTGGTATCCTCCTTGGGCTAATCGAGTTCGAGCGCGACTTTCTCGCGCGTCGCGTCGCCGTCAATTTGTTGAAATTCCGGATCAAGTTCATGCATGGAGCAAGGCGATGACGCGAAGGGACGCAATCCATCTTCGGATGAAGGCGCGACGTGCTTTTCAGAATCGCGCGCATCCTTCAGCTTTTTTGGTTTAGACACGTGGGACATTACGTGGCGAAGGAAATTCACGACGTTGCGAGAGATCCATCCGTAATTCGTTAGCGCGCTCATATCTCCCTCATTGCATTACTGCGGCATCTGGCGTCGTATTTACGCGCGACAAGTTCGTATTCGCCGCAGACCCAACGCCCTGCAGTTGAGGCCAAATGACGCCGCCTTCAGTAACAACGGCGCTCATTGGAATGTCGTAAGTTTGCGGGTGAATTGTCGGAATATTGCTTATATTATAGGCGATGCCATATTTGATTGGCCTGTGCTGCATCGTCGCCAAAGTGCGGTCAAAATACCCGCCGCCATAGCCGAGACGAAATCCGCAAGGATCGAAGCCAACAACCGGCGCGAGGACTATGTCAGGCAGCACGATTTTCCCGTCGCGCGGGACCGGAATATTCCAGACGCCCCTGTCGAGCGTCTCGCCTGGACGCCACGTTTTAAATATCAGCGGCTGATTTCGCTCCACGACAACAGGAAGCGCGATCGTATTGTTTCTTTGTGAAAGACGCTCCATTAATTCGCGAAGATCGGGCTCACCCTTAAACGGCCAGCAAAAACTGATCGTCTGACCGTTTGCGCCGCCGAGCAGTCTATCCAGATATTGCATGATGGCTTGCGTGAATTGCGCGTGCCTCGATTGAGCGAGTTTTAACCGCTCACTAATTAACCGGCGACGTTCGGCGGTGCGCCATTTTTTCAAATCGAAATCATGCGGAACGCTGTATGCGCATTGGCGGCTGGGCGGTGCCTGCTCGCCGGGATCGTCCAATGACGGCGTTTCGACTGCGCATGCTAACGTGATTGTCGCGCTTGTCATTGTTGTGCCGCCGCACTGTGGGCGCCTTGCGCCGCCAAACCGCTATCTTGAATCATCGATTTCTTTTCATCTTCGTGGGACGAATCGGCACGCGGCGACGCGCTCATTATTGCCTGGTGTTTCAATCCATCGGCAGCGAGAAATTGGTTCAGCCGCTGTTGGAACCATTCGGCCAACTTTTTGAGGTGAAACGGCATCGTGCTGTTGATCCCCGGTCCGGGCATATGCCGCAGCGGCCGATTATCAAGCATCGCCGCATTGACCCGAAATGCTTCCGCGATTGACTCTTCAAGACCATCTTCACGGGCCATGCTGGCTGTCAGTGCGATCATGGCGTGCATCGCGGCGCCGTCTCCGTATACGCGGCACGCGCGGCTCAATGCGGGCAAGAGATCGTCAACGCAAAGGGAGAGTCTTTGCAATACGGGATCGTCAGCAATGGCGCAGCCATGAACGCCAACGCTTTCACCCACAATCTTGTTTGCCGCATCGAAGCCGCGCATGTCACGCCCTCCTCTGTCTGGGGCGGATTTCGATGGCCGGTATGGCGCATCAAAATCATCCTGGCTTTGCGCATTATTGAGGTAAGAACCGATTTAACATAATGCAAACGATATAAATTTACCTTTATTATCGATATTCTTCATGTTAAAATGGCCATCAGCTAAGGACGCTTATGGACACAGAACTCGCAAGGACCTTTCTTGCAGTCGTTGCGGAGGGGAGTTTTTTCGCCGCCGGCGAGCGGCTGCACGTCACGCAATCGACCGTGAGCGTCCGTATCCGAACGCTTGAAGAAAGCCTCGATTGCCGGTTGTTCGTTCGCAACAAGGCGGGCGCTGTTCTGACGGCTGCGGGGCGCCGTTTTCAAAAACATGCACGCGTCTTGTTGCAGACAATAGAGCAGGCCCGTCAAGACGTCGCCCTTGCGGAAGGGTTTCCTGAAGCCATCGTCATCGGCGCGCGCGTGGGTTTGTGGGACGGATTCCTGGATCAGTGGCTGAGCGATGTTCGCCGATTAAAACCGGGCCTCGTCTTTCGCACACTGATCGGTTTCGAGGAAGATCTGATGCCGGCGCTCGTCGAGAGCCGTCTCGATATCGGGGTGATGTACACGCCGCAATACCGGCCGGGTCTTGAAGTCGAAAAACTGTTCGAAGAACAATTAGTCATGGTCACAACAAACCCAACGTCTCAAGGAGAACCTGATGCAGACCACGTTCTTGTCGATTGGGGGCCGGAATTTTACGCCAGGTTCCGCGCGGCGTTTCCATCCTTTTCGGGATCAGCGCTTTCCGTCAGCGTCGGCTGGCTGGGCTTGCGCCACCTCAATTTACATGGCGGATCCGGCTATTTTCCGCACCGACTCGTCAGGTCGCGAGTAGAACGGCAGGAATGCTTCATTGTGGAGAACGCGCCGCAATTCAATCTTCCGGCATACCTGGTCTATCCTCAGGAAAATCCTCGCAGCGAGATAGACAATCTTATATCCAGTCTTCGCCAAGCTGCGCGGCTTCAGACTTCATATTTTTTACTATCAAGCCAAACTTCCACGCAAACCGGATTGTAAGGCCCGGCTGTTTGGGAGCGCCGGCGCCGCCTTTGCTCATTCTGTCAAGACATTGGCCGTGCTTGGTGAAGGCCTCGAGGAATGACAACCAAAAATTCAATCTCTATCGCGCGCGTTTACGACAAAATCGCAATGGCAGACGGCGCGCGCCTGCTGAGCGATCGATTGTGGCCACGCGGAATCGCCAAGAAGGATCTCAACTTTGACGACTGGATTAAGAAAGCAGCGCCGAGCTATGAGCTGCGCAAATGGTTCGGCCACGATCCGAAACGATGGACCGAGTTCCGAAAATATTATCGCGCCGAGCTCAACGATAATTCTGAAGCGATCGAAAGTTGTCTGACATGGCGTCGCAAGAGCGCTGTGACCCTGCTATACACCGCCAAAAATGAAGTTCACAATCTGGCCATCGTGCTGCGCGACTATCTTCATAAGAAATTAAAAGGGGGGAAAATAAAGCAACCGTTCGCCGCACAAGGTGTTTAACGAGAAGTCCGGCGCCGATTGCAATCGCGACTTTGAAACAACGTGGAACGAGAGTGGCGCTACCCTTGTTCAGACTGCAGCGCGCGAATGCAATTTCTTCCGTTCCGAAATTGACGCGCCAACGGACTTCGCCTAGCGCATCAGAACTCACGTTATCGTGACCCCGCTAATAACCGGCAAAATCCTCGGATTTTACCTGCAGTTCATCTATGCCGATATCGTCGAGCAGTTCTTTCATCGCCGCAACCATCGCCGGCGGGCCGACCACATAATAAACGGGCGCGTTGAGGTCGGATAGGTGTCTGGAAAGCATTTGTCGGTCGAGCTTGCCCATCTCGAATTCCCACTCCTTGGGGCTTTCAACCGTGAGCGTCGGCACGAAACTTAGGTTTGCATTGTTGGCGCTCCATGCCCTGAAATCATCAAAAAACGCCGTCCGCGCGCGCGTCGCGTTCGCATAGAACACAAAAAGTCGATGCGTTTTCAGCTGCTTTGATGCGTGCTCGACAATGCTGCGCACAGGCGTGATCCCAATCCCGCCAACAAGAAACACAGCGGGACGCTCCGGGTTTTTGTGCAAAACAAAATCGCCCATTGGGCCTTTTAGCTGAACCGGCGAACCGGTTGGCAGCGCCGCCAGACTTAACTTGAACGCGCTTTCGCGCATCCGTGTCGCGATCATGACCCGGTTGCTTTCAGGCGCGTTGGCGAAGGAAAACGTCCGCGTATTTCCCTCTGCATCCGTATATGGCGGATCGACCAGAGAAAAATCACCGAATTGTCCAGGCTTGAAATGCAACGGCTTTTCCGGCTCGAACCAGAAAGCCATCGTATCTTCCGCAACCTGGTGCCGGTCCGAGAGAAATAGATTCATTCTAGCGTCCTCTCATAGCTGATCTACTTGCCTGGCGAGCAGGCTTTGTTCACCGCGGCGTCCCCACAGAAGCACTGACTTGGCGAACTTGAATTCTGATCATCTGTTACTGCAACGTGACGCTTCGCGTCATGCTCATTAACTTCCAACACTAGTTGGTCTCGGCCTCCCCCTGTTCTGAGACCGTACGCAGATAGGCGATGATATCGGCACGCTCTTGCTCGTCCGTCAGGCGAAAGCCCATGCGCGTGCCTGGCGCCATGGCGGACGGATTTTGCAGCCACGCATCGAGAGACGCTTCGTTCCATACAACATCAAGCTCGTCCAAGGCTTTCGAATAAGCGAAATTTTCAACCGAACCCGCCTTCGACCCGTAAGTATTTCGGTGCATCGGTCCAACACGATTTTGGTCGATCGAATGGCAGGCGCCGCATCGTCGCTGATAGAGTGCTTCCCCGCGCCCGGCGTCGCCCTCGATTGCGGGCGTTTCCTGCATCACAGCAATTTGCTGTCGATCTTCGGCAGCCGCGCCAGCAAGCGCGGCGGCGCAAAGAATAGTGAGTATCATATCATCCATCCTCATCCTGTCGCGTGGCGGGACTTCGCGGAAGTTTCAAATCTGCTACCCAAAATAGAGCGCATTTTGCGGCAGTGCTTCACCAACGGCGCCCTTCAGCGCTGTCCAATGCATCGCCTCGTCCGCCGCCAGGCGCGCGAACAAATGTCCATATTCTTGATCGTTGAGGGACGGGATAACGCCGAGATAGGCGTTTGCGGCGCCCAGTTCGAGACCGATAGCAAGCTGCAAGATATCCGCCTGCGACTTTAACTGGTCGGCGCCAAGCGCTGTCGCATACTCGCCAATCGACTTTGCCTCCACCGGTATTCCGCCTAATTCGCGTACCGATTTGATTAGTTCGTCGCGATGCCCTTTATGATGGCTTTGAAACAAGATCCCGACTTGCAGGACAGCATCGTCAAGAAAGCCGCTCTCCGCCGCGATCTGATAGGCGGCGATGCCTTCGTGCTCAAGAGACAAAGCAGTGTTAATCAAGCCGGCGTCTGCGGCCGGGTCTTCTTTTGCTCCCTTGCGACTCGCCATAGAGAAAGCGCCGCCTGATAAAACACTTAAGCCCGCCACTGAAAGAGTAGCCGTTGTTCCTCTGCCCATGAACCCGCGCCGGCTCACCTTCTCCTTCGATAGGATCTGTTGACTGTGCATAACCTCCTCCTTTGAATTTGCTTATTAATAGACTTACGCAACGCTACGTTACTTGCCTCATGCCGCTTCTTGGACGTTCACGTCCGGGCGGCCGACAATCCGTGCGTAGGCCGAGTGGTTGTGAATCGATTCAAAGTTCTCCACTTCGACGACGTACTTCGAGATTCGCGAATCATCTCTTAATGCGACGGCGACATCCCGCACCATGTCTTCGACAAATTTTGGATTGTCATACGCGCGCTCCGTCACGAATTTTTCATCCGGGCGTTTCAAGAGCCCATAAACCTCGCAAGACGCCGCATTCTGTGCGATGTTCACGAGTTCCTCCAGGGAAACCATTTCACGCAATGTTGCTTCAATTGAAATCAGCGAGCGTTGATTGTGCGCGCCGTAGTTTGAAATCTCTTTTGAGCACGGGCAGAGGCTGGTCGCGGGAACGATCGCCTTCAACGTGAATTCGGCATCGCCCTTGTTCGATACAACCGCCCGCCAGACAACGTCATAGTCGAGCAAGCTTTGCGCGCCGGAAATTGGCGCTGTTTTACTCTGAAAAAATGGAAACTTCAGCTCGATCTCGCAAAACGGGGCGCCGAGGCGATCCGCCGTCGCTCGCGCGAGATTGACGAAGCTTTCTTGAGTCAGCGGCGACGACTTGCTCTCGAGCATTTCAATAAAGCGGGACATATGCGTTCCCTTGACCTCTGATTTGAGGCCAACCGACATGGAAAAATCACCGATCGTTGATATCGCGCCTTGTGTTGACCCGATCACGACGGGGTAGCGAACGCCTTTAACGCCGACATGATCGATAGCGACGTCGCGCACATCTCGCCGACTTTGGATGTCCGGCAGTGCTGAATCGTCAAATTCGTTCGCTGGCATATAGTTCACGGAAGAACCTCTTTTTGTTGAATGTTACCGGGTCAACTTCGCGAGCACGCGAAAGACGATGCGGTCGCAACGCTCGCCATCAAACGAATGTAGGGACGGCACAAGTTCATCGAATGCGTCACCCAGGGATTCCTGAAGTTTTTTCTTGGCGCGAAAGAGGCGCGTTTTTACTGTCTGCTCATTTAGCGACAATGTTTCGGCGACTTCCTTGATCGATTGGCCTTCTACCTTCGCCAAAATGAATACTGTCCGAAATTCCACCGGGAGTGCGTCTATGGCGTTTTCAAGAAGCTGACGCAGTTCAGCAATTTGCACATTCAACTCGGGATCTGGTTCACTGGATTCAATATTCTCAATTCTGGAAATAAGCGGGTCGCCTTCTCCGTTTGGGGGAGAGACAAAATCTTCGAAGAGGACGACCCGACCGCGCCGACGAACGCGTCGATAGGCGAAGTTCAGCGCGATTTTCGCCAGCCACGCCGAAAACCCGCTTGGGCCCCTAAACGACTCTAGCTTTTGAAATGCCGTTACGTAGGTCTCTTGGACCACATCCTCTGCGTCGGTTGGATTTTTCAGGATGCTCCGCGCCAGTCGATAAAGACGTTGATTGTGGCGGCGCATGATGAGTTCAAACGCGGCGCCGTCGCATTCTCCTAAGACCCGTAAAACGAGGTCATAGTCGGTCAACGGCTCCAGCGCAGAAGGAACGCTGGACTGTGATGTAACGAGCTTTCTGGGTTTCGGCGTCATGGTCTATAGATCATACAGGAGCCAATTAGTTCCCGAAAATCGCAAAAAGAAAAATACTTTTCCTTCCATTGCAATTTTTCTGGCGGGTCAGTCGAAGGCGGGCGACAATGTTCATATCACGTTTGCATGATTTACCGCATATGTTGTATATACTATACTTCTTTTTGGTCAGGCCTCCTAGAAAGCTGTAAAACCCGTATATATTTTGCAAATCTCGTGAAAACCACAACAGTATAGTGATTTTGAATTTGAAGGCTTCCAGTTGACCGACACACCGTCGAATCCGCCGCCTTGTTTCGAAGCGTGGTCCTTGGTTTGGACCGAGTGCCCGTAGAACAATCAACAAATAGACGGTTCGGATGTCCAATGGACTCGTCTGAACGTGGAAATGAAAAATGTCACCTGACCGCACGCAAAAATCACTGTTAGCCAGCTTCCTGATAAGTATGCTCGAGCCGGAGATACGCGCTTGGAACGGCGTCCTCCCTTTGGGCAAAGTGTTTTGGGGCTATGGCGTTTTGGTAAGTTCGGCGCTCGCTATTCTGTGCTTGCGCGCGATTTACGATGGCCGCATTTATTTGCAGGAAGTGACGCAATTTTGTTTTGCGGCGTATACGGTTTGGGTCCTTATAGTAGTCTGGCGCTGCGCCGCGAGCGCCCGTCCGTTTTGGGGAGCGCTCGCACAGTGGTTGACCGTGGCCTGGGCTGGAAACACGGCGTTCATAATCTTCTTCCTCCAGCTGGATACGTTAACGCGCTACCTTGCTCAATGATAAAAATGAGCAGCGGAATGAATTCGATAGTTCCGTCGCCGGACACAATCGAGTTGCGTTGATCCGCCGCATAATAGCGGTATTGACCATGCTGCTTTTTCTTACCAATTTCTCTAAAAGATGTATTTTATATATTTCTTATAAGGAGGCCCCGATATGAACATGGAAATAGTTCAATCTCTTCGCACGCCTGCGCCATTGATTGATGAGACTATGGTAAAAGACGTCGTAGAGGCGTTTTACGCCCGCATCCGGCGTCATCCTACGCTTGGCCCCGTGCTGGACGGAGCAATTGGGGATCATTGGCCTGAATACCTTTCAAAAATGCAGGACTACTGGACAAGCGTCTTGCTCGATACGGGTCGATATCACGGCAACCCCATATTGGCTCACCGACAACACAAAGCCATTCGTCCCAAGCATTTTGATTTGTGGCTGGCACAATGGCGGGAAACAGTGCGCGACCTGTGCCCGCCGCGGGTGGCCTCTGAATTTATTCGCAAGGCTGAGGGAATTGGCGCCAGCCTGAAATTCAACCTCTACGAAAACCTGGAATCGCCAATTGATGACGATTTTCCGCCACGAGCGGATTTGGATTTCGCCAAACAACAAGAAAGGGATCCAGTCAGCAAAAAGCAGCCGATTACGCTGAACGCGCCAGCCTCGGAAATTCACCCCTGCGTGTTCGCCTATGTGCTCGGCGCCTATGTCTGGATGCTATTTTCCCTGTTGATGGCGCTGAAATCTGACGGCGGCGCTGTTTTCATGGTCGCCATATCGACATTCTTTCTCGCTATGTACGCCGGCATACCCTTCGCCCTGAATGCGCTGGGACGAAAGCACAGCTATAGCAGCGACAACAAAACCAATGATTTCGGCGCGTTTCTTGATAAGAAGATCTCTACTTACACCGGAACGCTTACGGGCCGTGACGTGATGCTCCAGATCACTATCATACCAATCTTGCTGGCGATTGGCATGACGGCTATCGCATTTATTATTGTACATGCGCAATCTTGATGTGCTTGTCCCACGGAGTTGAGCATCGATGCTCGAAAATCCGTTAATCGCCAGAGCGGGCGTCTTCATGGTTCCGGCGATTTGGCTGGGGCTGCTAATTGGCGTGTCGTTCATCGCGACGCCAATAAAATTCTCCGCGCCGTCGCTTGATTTGCCGACTGCGCTCGACGTCGGAAGAGTCACTTTTTCTCTTTTCAACAAGATCGAATGGGGTGTGCTCGCCTTACTCGCTATTTTCCTGTGGCTGAACGGTTTGCCCGGCGTCAGAACATTGTTGGCCATTTGGCTCGCGTTTCTGCTTATTATTCAGTCAGCGTGGCTCCTGCCGATATTGAATTTCTATATTGAGACGATCGCACAAGGCATGCAAAAGCCTCCGTCTTTTGAACATTTAGCGTACGGCGTCATTGAAATAGTCAAGGCGCTTAGTCTCGCGGCGATCGGGATTCTCGGGATCATCCAACAGAGTGCATAATTTTGAAGTTCACGGTGGCTATAGACCTGAATATTGTTTTGCGTATCGAGCTACTCTCTTTTTTAGATGACGTGCGCAAGTCAATTCGTTAAAGATGTAATATAGATACATTTAAAGGGTGCTGATGAGACTGACCATTTACAGCGACTACGCCTTACGCGTGCTCATGTACCTTGCGATCAACCGTGAGACTCTGTCGACGATTCAGGAAATCGCCGATCACTACGGCATCTCCAAAAACCACCTGATGAAGGTGACCCATGAACTGGGGCTTGTGGGTTATATCGATACAGTGCGCGGTCGCGGCGGGGGCGTGCGCCTCGCGCAAGCGCCGGAAAAAATCGGCATCGGCGATGTGATCCGCTTGACAGAAGAAGATTTCCGGCTCGTCGAATGCTTCGATCCCGATACCAATCAATGCGTCATCAGCGGGCGCTGCAAACTGGCGAGGATACTAGATGAAGCGTTGGACAGTTATCTGAAGACGCTGGACCGCTACACGCTAGCCGACTTGGCCGCTGAGCGCGGATTGAAACGGCGGTTGATGGCGGTTTAGCAGCTTCATCGTCCCACGCGGTGATCTTTTACATTTCAAACTGCGAATATAGCCGAGAATGGCTGATTACTATCGCAGACCAAAGTGGCGGTCTCTTTATTTACTTTCAACGCCGTAACGCCAATTTTTCGCGTAAGGAAGCCGCTTCTGCGCGGAGCTGCGCCGACGCTTTCCCGGTATATGTGAGGATGGTCATTCCAAACACAGCGGAAATAACCGAAGCCATCAGAACTGCAAGTTTAACTGATTCGGCTTGAGGTCCGGCGAATGCAGTCGTTGTAATGAAAATTGACATCGTAAAACCGACGCCCGCTAGGCAACCAGCGCCCAGAAACTGACCCCAGCTGATCTCGGAAGAAAGCGACGCCCATCCCATCCGTATGGCGATCCAGCATGTCAAAAGAATGCCCAGCGGCTTGCCAATCACCAAGCCAAGCATCACACCGAGAATTTCCGGCGCCAAAGGCGAGAATTTCAGCCCGGTCAGCACAATGCCCGTATTGACGAGTGCAAAAAGCGGAAGAATCATGAAATTTGTCCATTTTTCCAGCGCATGTTGGAGATGATGGCCAGGCTCCAGTAACCGCGCAACGGAGCGTTCAAGAATTCTGACGGCTTTGTCGGTAATATTCTTGTCGGATATCTTGCCTTCCCGTTGTGTCTCGCGGGCTAGCATCGCGGCTTGCGCGGCGACTTGCNNATCGCGAAGGGATCATCGCGGCCATCAAGACACCCGCCAATGTCGCATGAACACCGGAAGCTTGAATAAACACCCATAGCACGATGCCTAGGATGAGATAGGGCGTCAACGCATAGACCCGCGCGTGATTGAATAGTCCCATGACTAACAGACAGGTGAAAGCGCCGCCGAGAGGCGCAATTTGCAAATCTTGTCCATAGAATAGCGCGATGACCATGATGGCGCCGAGATCGTCTGCAATCGCCAGTGCTGAAACGAATATCTTAAGAGAGTTTGGCACGTTTCGTCCCAGCAGCGCCATCAGCCCCAGTGTGAATGCGATGTCAGTCGCCATGGGAACGCCCCAACCATGCGCCGCGGGGCCGTGCCAATTAAGGCCGGCGTAAATTAGTGCAGGCGCGGCCATGCCGCCGATGGCGCCGATTATCGGAATCATTGCGCTCGACAAATCGGAGAGTTCACCAGAAATCAGTTCACGCTTGATCTCGATACCGACGATCAGGAAAAAGATGGTCATGAGCCCATCATTGATCCAAACAACCAGCGGCAGCTCGAATCGAGCTTCGCCGAAAACGAAACCAAACGAAGTATGTCGGATGGACTCATAGACGTCATGCAGTCCGGCATTCACGAAAGCCAGAGCCGCGAGCGTGGCCAAAATCAGAACCAAGCCGCCCGACGCCGCCCAGCCAAAAAATCGCTGGCTTGCAATTTCCACACGGATTCCGAGCGGTCGTTCGACGGCTTCCAGGATCGACAATTCATCCCAGGCGCCAAGATAGCGCTTACCGTCGATAAACAGACTCGGAGTCAGATTTACATCCGCAATTTCCGCAGTGCGGCGGTCGCGCGCCAAGTGAGCATTGATAGCTTCTGATTCTAGATCACGGCTGAACGTTCCTCTATCAAGGCCGATTCTCGCCGCGCGCTCGTTTATGTCTTCAGCGCCAAAGTTTTGGCTTCTTTGGAATAGAGCCTCGTGCATTTCCCAGAATTTGCCCTGCCGGCTTGCAGCGATCGCTGCGCGGGCGGCGCGGATTGAGTCAGCGTCTTCTGAGTTGGGGAATTGCCGGTAGGAATAATCGATGCGTCCCGTTAATCGTTCAGCGATTCGGCGCAAAATATCGCGCAATCTACGGCAGGCGTCTGACGTATAGTCGCCATATAAGACTATCTCGCGATCGCAATCGCCTGTGCCGATAAAAAAATCGCGATCATATTCAATGGCCAACGCAGCATCAGTCAATTCGTTTCCGATCCTCCGCTATTACCGCACAACTCCATCCGCTTTTTCGATCGCCAGACGCAATGGCAAATACAGCAATCGGAGACCGGATCGCATCAAATACATCGGANNCCGCAAAATTTCAGATACGGCTTCCGGTGCAGACTCCGGCTATTTGGTAAACGCAAGCGCTCCCGATGCTATTGCGCGAGGCAGTGCCTGAATTTGCGCTCACGCCCTGGATTCAAACCGAGGAAACAAAACATTGTTTTCCAGATGCACGTGCTCCATCAGATCATCGACGAGCTTTTCAACGCCGGTATAGAGCGCGGCCCAGGTCCGGCATGCACCGTCCGGCAAATGGAAATGCCCGGTGAGAGTGTCGATCTGACGAAGGTGCGCGCCATGTTCATCGTGGTCGTGACGCATCTGCGTGATGGGCGCGTCGAACCTCGTAACGCTCTGTCGACGCATTGCCGGAAAAAGGATCAGTTCTTCCTTTTTCATGTGAACTTCCAATTCGCCAATCATCTGTTCCAGAAGATCTGTGAGCCCGCGCGGGGCGTGAGGATGATCGGCGTGCACTTTCTCAACCCGGCGCGCCAGCCTGACGAGTTCGGGCAGCTCGCGGCGGTGAGTTTCATGATATCGCTCCAGGATGTGGTCGATGAGCGCGGGCGTTTCAGCCGGAGCGGCGGCAGGAAGCTCGTTACTCTGCAGAGCGCGCAAGTCGGTTTCGACCTCATCCAATGAAATGTCGCGGGCGTGCGCCGCATCAGCCAGCGAAACTTCGCCACCGCAACAGAAGTCGAGGCCATGTTTACGAAAAACGCCGGTTGCGCCCGGCAACGAGGCGGCGATTTCGCCGACCGGCCGCGATGAATAGGCGCTGTGCGGTATATGGGCGGTCATGACGGAACTCCTTTATGAGTGTTTTTGGCATCCGCGCGATGAAAGCGTTCTCCGGTTTTCAGCATTCGCCCGTCAAAGCCGGCGATGCCCATCTCAAGACTTCGTGCGATGTTTGCCGCATGAGTCTTGAAATGTTCAGCCGCCGCAGGAGGGCAAATTTCCTCCGCCGTTTCACCGAATAACGACAGCCATCGATCGAAATGCGACGCATCGATCGGCAGCGGCGCGTGCTTTTCCATAGGCCGGCCGTGATATCGTCCCGACATCAGGGCGACCGACGACCAAAATGCGCACATGCGCGCCAGGTGCGCGTCCCAGTCTTCAACACGCGCCTCAAAGATCGGACCGATCAGCGGATCGGCGTGCACGCGCTCATAAAATGCGTGGACCAGCGTCCTGATCATATTCTCGTCGATCTTCGTCTTATCGACGATAGAGGCGATCGCTTCAGCCCGCCGGGAGCGCAGAGTTTCTGGCATGGATACGCATCTCGTCATTATAGATGTATTTTATATACATCTATAATGCTGCACGGGTCCTATGTAAATGCGGCGTTTTGCGGCACTATGGAAGCAACCGCCTGTGGATCGATAGAATTTATTTGCGATTGCTTACATTAGGCTTTTCCAACCGGTACAGCTATGCGGCCTTTTCGTGCTCCACACATATGTGCTTGCTGTCGGCTTGAGACAACGCAACGTCCAAGAGGCCGCAGCGATGCGGCGCGCCGCCTTTTGCGTTCTTTTCAAAATAGCGGCAGGTCTTACAGGCGCCGAAGGCGCGCCCTTCCCGCTGGCGCAGCATATCTTTCANNTTCAACAGAAATTCTAGCATTTCAGCGAAACTTTTGCGTTCGCCGACCGAGAGTTTCGATGCTGATTTCATCATCAACGCGACCGGGTCGTTTTCCAGGCGCCGTTTGCCGGCCTGTGTCAAAGCAACGGAGACCTGACGTTTGTCCACCGCGTCCGTCGACTTTTCGATCAATTTCTTGCGCTCCAAGGCGTTAAGCGTCTGCGAGACTGTTCCTTTGGTTATGCCGAGATAGGCCGTCAGGGCTGACGGCGTGCGCGAAAAACGGTTCGCCCGCGACACATAGCGCAATGCCTCCCATTGAGTCGGATTTAAACCGTCCGTATGCGCTTCGCTCTGCAAAACACGCGCAAGCCGCTCGAATAGAACTACAATGTCCGCCGCTGACCTCATTACAAAATAGTATCGACTAAATACCACCCTTGCAAGCACGGTAAGGATCGGCTATCCATCTATTGGTATCGAGTCGATACCTTAACGAAAGGACCCTGACATGGCTGAGAAAGCTGTATTTTACCACGCGGGCTGCGGCGTGTGCGTCAATGCGGAGCGGCAATTTGCCGAAAGCCTCGACAAATCGAAATTCGATGTCGAGATGGTTCATCTGGGAGAGGCGCCCTCACGCGTCGCCGAAGCGGAAAAAGCCGGTGTCAAATCTGTTCCAGCCTTCGTCATCAGCGGTCAGCCTTATCACATCAATTTTGGCGCGAACCTCGCCGACCTGAAGTAAGGCATCCGCGCAGGCGCCGTCCGCACGCTGCAATTTGCAATGTTCTCTTCGCCAATTGCATGAACAGACCTCTCGGGCGGCGCTAGCCCCACAGTTCAAAGGACAGTCTATGGATCCCGCCATGAAAAAAGCGCCGGCGCTCGCCGTCACAGAATGGCTCAACTCAGAGCAATCGCTTTCTCTGGTCGACCTGCGAGGCAGGGTCGTCCTCATCGAAGCCTTCCAGATGCTGTGTCCGGGTTGCGTTTCCCATGGTCTGCCGCAGGCGATGCGAGTTCATCAAACTTTCAAGCATGACGATGTTCAGGTTATCGGGCTGCACACGGTCTTTGAACACTGCGAAGCGCAAGGAACGAATACAGCACTCAAGGCTTTTCTCCACGAATACAAAATATCCTTTCCGGTCGCAATCGACGCCCCGTCGGCAGCCGGCGGAATTCCGACAACGATGGCGGCATACCAAATGCAGGGCACGCCGACCTTGATTCTGATTGACCGCAACGGTTATCTCCGGAAGCAGAAATTCGGAATGGAACAGGATTTGACGCTCGGCGCGGAAATCATGGCATTGATGCGCGAGACCGACGTTTTTGCGGATTCGCCAGCCGAAGAAAAACACACGTTTAAATCGGGCGAATGCGACAAACATGGATGTTCACTGTAAGGCATTGATGACCAGATGAACGCAACGTTGAATGCGTTTTCGGCAGGTAACTCAAAAGCCGATATCGAGCTCAATCTCGGCACGGTACACGCGCGCATAATTGCCGCCTGTGCACGTGTCGATCGTAATCCTGAAGGCGTCGACCTGCTCGCGGTCAGTAAAACGGTCGACGACGCGCGTATTCGGTTCGCCCACGCTGCCGGTTGCCAAGCGTTTGGTGAGAACAAGGTGCAGGAGATGCGGAGAAAAGGGGAACGGCTCGCTGATTTAAAGACGCGCTGGTCGCTCATCGGCCGGCTGCAGACCAACAAAGTGAAATACGCCGCTCGATTTGCCGATGAATTTCAGGCTTTGGGTAGCCTTAAGCTCGCAGAAGCGTTGCAACGCCGTCTGGAGATCGAGGACCGCACGCTTGATGTCTATGTGCAAGTGAACAGTTCGGGCGAAGCGAACAAGTACGGCCTCGATCCGACCGATATCCTGCCCTTTGTTCGGGAGCTTCCTGCATTCGACCGGTTGCGCGTCAAGGGATTGATGACGCTGGCTGTGTTCTCTGCCGATGAATCCCGTGTGCGCGGCTGCTTCCGGTTGATGCGCTTTCTGCAAAACATACTGCGCGACCGTGCGCCGCACGGGGTGCGATTTGATGGGCTGTCGATGGGAATGTCGAGCGATTTTGAGATCGCCGTCGAGGAAGGCGCGACGCTGTTGCGTGTTGGTCAGGCGATCTTTGGCCCGCGTTCAGTGCCGGACAGCCATTACTGGCCGGACGATTCGCCGGCCTCATCGCGGTAGAATTCCACATTGAAACGCACCGGACCGATCATTTCGCCGCGGTGCAATGCGGCAGGTTCGATTACGTCGTAATGTGATGGCGTGATGCGACGGCGCGTCGGCGTAGGCCCTGGTGCAACATAGTTGGGTTAGCCGTTAAATAGGGCGAAATTATCCCGTCAAATGTCCAACAGTTGCTGACGGCCTAGACTTGAAGCACTTGGGAGAGGTGGTCCAGATTTTGCCAAGCGCATGCGTCAGTTCAGCGATATCGCTATCGCTATGCAATGGAGACGGCGTCAGTCTAAGTCTTTCAGTTCCCTTTGGCACTGTCGGGTAATTGATTGGCTGAACATAAATGCCGTACTCTTCAACAAGAGTGTCGCATATCCATTTACATTCCACTGGATCGCCAACCAATACCGGTACTACGTGGCTGTCATTGTCCAAATGCGGAATACCTGCCGAGTCCAACGCTTTTCGCAAAGCCAGCACGCGGCTATGCAATTTGATGCGACTTGCGTCATCCTTTTTCAGATGCCTGACACTCGTCAAAGCCGCCGCAGCAACAGGCGGCGGCAGGGCAGTTGTGAATATGAATCCGGATGCGAAACTGCGTATAAAATCGCATAAGTCTGCAGACGCAGCTATATAACCGCCGATCACGCCGAACGCCTTTGCGAGCGTTCCTTCCAGTATATCAATGCGATGGATCAGCCCTTCTCGCGCGGCGATTCCGGCGCCGCGCGGCCCATACAAACCAACGGCATGAACTTCATCGAGGTAAGTGAGCGCGTTATGCGCTTTTGCAACATCACAAATCTCTGCAATTGGAGCGATGTCGCCGTCCATTGAGTAGACGGATTCAAATACCACAATCTTTGGCGCTTCAGGGGCAAGGTTTCTTAGCCTGCAATCTAGATCTTCCGGATCATTATGCGCAAAGATGCGGACATCCGCTCGTGCGTGCCGCAAACCTTCTATAATAGACGCATGATTGTTTGCATCGGAAAGTACGGTGCAACATGGAAGGGACGCCGCCAGCGTGCTCAGACTGGCCCAGTTAGAGACGTAGCCGGACGTAAAGAGCAGGGCCGCTTCTTTATCGTGCAGATCGGCTAGTTCCTGTTCCAGCAAGACATGATAATGACTGGTGCCGGAAATGTTCCTGGTCCCCCCCGCGCCCGCGCCGCTTTTGTCTATTGCCTCATGCATTGCTGCAAGCACAGCCGGATGCTGGCCCATGCCTAAATAATCATTGGAGCACCAGACTGTAATATCACGTTCGCCATGCGCACACCTTCCTTTTGCTGCGGGAAAGGCGCCCGCGCGCCGTTCTATATCAGCGAAAACGCGGTATCGTCCGTCACTGCGAAGTGTTTGCAGCTGGCGTTTAAAAAATGCGCTGTAGTCCACGATGCCTACTCACGCTCTTCTTACAACGATTTCGCATTTCAAACGCCAGCCTTTCCTCCGCTCAGAGCGAATTTATATATTCTACAATGGCTTGGCGTTCTCCATTTGTAAGATTTAGATCGAGCGCCTGATTGTAATGATTGACAACATCGTTCAGCGTCGTGAAACGGCCGTCATGATAATAACCGCCCGTGCTTCGCGCCCACGCCCCCATCAAGGGCGTTGTCCGATAACCTCCTGTGGGTCCGCGGTCCGCCAGGAACGAATCGATGCCAATTTCTTCAGGACGGCGAATATTATGGCCGGGCTCGGTAAAAAGCGGCGGCACATGGCAACTTGCGCATTTGGCTTTGCCGTTGAAAAGTTCTTCGCCAAACTGCGCGATTGCAGGGTTGTATGAATCTTCCGGGGCGCGCGGTGCGGGTATCGACAACTGATACATCTGCAACCCCGCCAGCTTTGATGTGACACGGTCCTCGTCCGGCGCGCGCTTTACGTCATCCATGCCGTTAGCGGCTGCTATCGGGAATTTTTCTTCATCCGCTAACCGTGGGTCGTAAAAACGCCCCTGCCCCTGCATTTCGAGGTTCCCAACAAACGCATTCCAATGGGAAACGCCGCCCCAGCCCGTATAAGTATGAAGATTGACGCCTGCGAGACCATAAGCCGGAGGAATGAGCGTTGCTGCAGGCTGTCCATCCGGACGAAACGCTTTTCCATCCAGCAAAAGCGATGCGTCGAATTTTCCGGGGCCCCAGCTTTTCAAAACGGCAATTACCGTATCGCGATCTACGCCCAGAAGATTTTGAAANNGGTTCGAGGTTAGGCGATGTCGCAACAATATCGCCAAAATGCAGATCGCGCGCAGGCCAGCCATCCAGTCGCTTTCCAATACCCGGAGCGAATGAGTCGTCTACGTCGCTATGGCATAGCGCGCATGTAAATCCTATATTTTCGAGCTTGCCGGAACTGTCAAAAAACCCTTTAGCGCCGACAACCGCGTCAAGTTTTAACAACGCAACGGTTGTTGCAGGGTCATCCAAGTCCACCCGGCCTTTCACAATATCCTGCTTCAGTTTTTGCGGTAATGCTTCCGAATCAACCTTTAATCCAAGTGAAAGGGCGGTGCTTGGACTGACGCCGGGCCCGATGCCGCCGTTTGCCTCACCTGCTATTACTTCGTGCATCCTGAGCGTATCGCCCCAGAACGCTTCATCACCGAATGTGTCGTAACGAAAAGTCTTCTTTCCTTCCGCAATCAGGGAAACGCCAAACTGAATAGCCGCATCTCCTTTGAAATTATCCTGTTCCGCCAGCGGCTTTTCCAGCGCAGTTGAAAAAACTGCAATAGCCGCTAATGCTGCGCTCATCATAAGAAATGAAGTTTTGTTTCGTTGCTTGCGCATGCCACACCCTCTTTTAAAAGTTCCGACCGCCACCGACAAAACGGCCTGAATTCACCGTATTGACGCCAAAATACGGTGCTGCAGAAGTTACGCTGCAAGTCAGAGCGGACTCGATCTTTCACGTCATCTATGATTCACTTAGGGCCTGAAAAGTTCCCGGTTTAATGAAAAATTTTGCGCACTCAGAAAAACCTCCAGCCTGGACCTTGCAAATGACTTAAATGCACCGGCAGCGTTACGCGCACTTACTTCTCAGTTAAATTTTCGCTAAAACGTCCGCTGGCGTGATCGAATTCGAAATCAGTCTGTCAAAGGATCCATTAAAAGCCGCCTCAATGAGCAGGTCGTGTTTCCTCGCCGTTCCTGCAAACCGAAATTGCGCACCCCCATCTTTGCTGGAGAGCGATATGTAGCAAATAATCGGTCCCAAAAAGAAAACAGCCCGCCAAAATTGGTGTTTGTTTCAATACACCTAACCGAATGATGAACCCGATGCAGTTCGGGCGTCATTATTAGCGGCCGCAACGCCATTTCCGTGACGCGCGGCAGCCTAATATTCGAATGTTGAAAGGCTCCGAAAGCGGCATCAAGTCCGTCATATATAATTATAGCCAGTACCGGAGCGCCGATGAAAATCATCCCGACAGCCGATATCACGGCGGAAACTGCCAACTCTCCCCAATGTATGCGCGCGGCCGTCGAAACGTCTACCACCTCATCAGAGTGATGCACGCGATGAAAACGCCACAGCCATGAAATCTCATGCATCGCACGATGCCGCGCATAGTCTACAAGGCTACGCATGAGAATTGCCGTCGCTATGGCGAGAGAAGTTTGTATTTCCAATATGTTCAGTACGCCAACACCGTTTTCGCCCGCCCATTTCGCCGCGAGAACGCCGCTCACAGGCATTACGCTCGCGACCGCCAGATTAATCAGCCCCAATCCTAGGTTTGCAGGCCAGCGAGAAGCGCGAGATGAACAACCTCGAATCGCCGGGTATCGAACCTCACAGATTACGAGCAATAAAACTGCGATAGTGACTGTTGCTAAAGATATACCTGCAAAACCTGTAAGGTCTGGATTTGCAATCGACGCCATCGCCATAAATGCCCCGCTTTGGAAGCTCCGGCCTCGCATGTATTAACCTGTCGGGGCCGGCACGGAATTAAATTCGGAATCCGGTTTAAGAGTTGCTCACGCCTCACCCTTCAACCGCCAGACTGGGCTGAATATGAATTAACCTCCGATGCATACTCACGATGCCGGCGAATGTTTGTTTTGATCGCATTGACCGAATCCAAACTTGTAGACAAGCTCCCCTCCGAAATAGGCGCCGCAAACCATCAGCAACAAACAGACGGCGCTCGCAATATGCGGCCAACTAAAATTGCTGGGGGTCTGTTCCAATCTGCCTAAAAAGCTGGCGGCAGCCGCGCCGAATGCGGCAAGCATCGCAATAGCGTGCATAGAGAAAACCAATTCTGCTTCAGGAATAGCTTTCAACTTGCCAAGCTCCAAAAAGCCTGCTGTTGCGGCAAGAGTTCCAAAAACCAGCCCCACACCCAAAAGCCATATCGCCGCGTGAGCCCAGAATACGTCCCTTGTTGAAAGAAACGCAGCGTCACAAAACACCGGCAGCGACCAGCATGCAATCGGGAAATGAACGAGTGCTGGATGGATTGGGTGGCCAAAAATTTTCATTCCGCTGCCTGTTCACACAATTCCGGCCACGATTCCCGCCAGCAGCAAGAAAGCAAGCACGGCGACTCCCGCATGAATCACGACCACGGGTTTCGGGTGAGACTGGCCGCGCGCATGAAAGGACGCCAGGAAAAACCCGCCTAACGCAGCGACGACAAATAATATGAACGCGACCCAAGCCGCCCCGCCAAATGCTGTACTGGAAATCGCCAAAAGTAGGGAAATGATGCCGGCGGCGCCTAGCGCGGCGTGCAGGATTGACAAAGGCCATGGGGGTTGCGAACCGGAAAACACTTTTACAGCCAACAAGACGCCGCCAAGGGCGGCGACGCCAAACAAAATTAGCGCCAGAGTCATGAATACTTCTCCGTTTTATTCAATTTTGCCTGAGCAATAGATCGGAAACCCGCGAAAAAGTTCCCGCTATCGTTAACATATTGATTTTTAGGTTATATTTTATGCTGCACGACAAACAGATTTGCGATAGGCATTCGTTCAATCGACATTCCTGCCGCGTCTAGTTCGGCTTTATAAGTTCAACAGCACCGCGACAGCCACGATCAAACATGCATTATGCGGGCAGCTTAACAGGATTTCGCAGACCCGCCGTCATGACCGGCGACGAATGATCGTAAACACTTCGCTTAATAACCGCTCTTTTACGCCGCACCGTTTCGCAATTCGACGGCGAGCCGTTTCAGGCTCTCGGTGATATCGTCAAGACGCGAAGCCGGGTGGATACAGCAAAGCCGGAACAGCTTTTCTCCATTCAATTCCGTCGTCGTGATCAGGCCAAAACCGCTTTTGAGGTAACTGTCTACAGCACGTTTGATCCGATTCGGACTTTGATGCGCTTTGTCGCGCGGACGGAAAGTTAGCGTTCCGATGCATGCTGGCGTGGCGATCCGCCAGTCATGCGAGGCGTCGATCCACGCCTCGGCGGCTTCGGCCATCTTGACGCCGCGCGTCACCATTCGGGCAATTCGGTCGGCGCCGTTGGTCTGGATAAACATCCAAAGCTTCAGCGCACGGAAAGAGCGCGTCAGCTGCGGTCCCATGTCATAGAAGTTGACCGCATCCGTCAATGGATCCTGCTCGTCGGGCTGGACAGATCTTTCATATATCTCACGGGCTTCACGCAAATACTCCGCCTCCATCGAAAAAGCTTCCCGGAGCGCGTGCCCGTCGCGGATAAGAACACAGCCGATTTCAAAGGGTTGAAACCACCATTTATGGGGATCGAGCACCAATGAATCGGCGCTCTCAATTCCTTTCAACAACGGCTTGGAGGAGGAATCAAAAACTGCCGCTGCGCCATAGGCGCCGTCAACGTGCATCCATATTTTGTAAGAATCGCAAACAGTTCGGATGTTCTCCAATGGATCGATAGCGCCTGTATTCGTGCTGCCTGCAGTTGCAGCGACAAGCCACGGCGTGCGGCCTGCCGCCTTATCGGTTTCAATCATTGAGCGCAGAGTGCCGCAATCCATACGTTGTTTATTATCTGTCGGTACATTGCGAAACTGGTCTTGGGAAAACCCAAGAATGCGAAGCGCTTTTCCAATTGAAGAATGCCCCTGGCTCGTTCCATAAACGACGAGCTTTTCGTCGTGACCTTGTCCATTCTTCAATAAACGCGCACGCGCGGTATGAAGTGCTGTGAGATTGGCCATGGAGCCGCCGCTTAAAAAAATACCTGCAGCTGATTGGGGAAAACCCATCAGCGTACGTAACCACTTTAACGTCTCGGCTTCGATCGCAGCCGGGCCTGAAGCCACAAACGAGTTTCCCGCAAACACATTGTATCCAGCACTCAATGCATCGGCCATGGCGCCGACAAAACTGCCAGGCCCAGGCACATATCCAAAAAACCGCGGATGATCGACGTGCCCGATCGCTGTCAACCCGTGACGCGCGACCCGGTCCAGAATCTCCATTGGATCTGACGGAGCGCGAGGTAACTCTTCCCTGAAAAAAACATCGAGCTCGGCCCTGGATTTATGATTATAGGCCGGTTTTCGCTCCAGATTCGATCGATGATCGACAATAAGATCGACAACGCGATAGCCCAACGCTCTCATCTGATCCGGATGAGGATCAAGGTTCATGGGCGCGTTAAGATCAATTTCATCCTCAGGCGGCATAGTTTTTTTCATTCATACAACGAAGCTGTAGTGTCAACACATGGATGATTATCTGCGGCGTCATGGTCAATCACGTATGCATACCGAAAACCGAATCGGTACCCAGCTTGCTTAATTCAGCCGCAATTTCCAAGCTTAGCTCATGTTGGATTGGTTCATACTCTTACTCCTGTTTATATCAGATCTTACGAAACCGTGTTCCGTAGTTGGGGCCGAGATCACTTCCTTGCGTCACCAAGTCATCACACTGAAGGGGCAGACGCATAAAATAATCACATTGCGGCGGAACGATCGGTTGCTCCTAACATTTGTTTTTCGCTTCATCCCAGAAGCCAAGGAGCACGACCCGTGTTGTCGTAATTGGTATATGCAGTGAAAGAGTTACGGGTATTACCCTGACCCAAAGACTAGCGGTTTTTGAAACGTCGCAATCTGTACGAAGCCTTACACGCAACTGAATTCGCGACAGCGATATATGGACTTCGCCTCATATCGGTAATCAACCACCCCTCCCCTCATCCGGCGTTTCAATGGGGGTGGGGTGTGCGAAAAACTTCCACCCAAACCGAAAAGCGGAACTCGCATTAATTGCGGCCATTGCATAGACTATCTGATCCTGAGGGAGATGGTCGTTCCTAAATCAGGCCTAATGTAAACCTTCCGTGTAAACCGTAAACCGTTTTCAAAGTGCTGCGCCTGGAAAACCGGCGCGCGCAGCTGCACCGTACTACATCACCTATGGAGGGACCCGCGCTTGTGTTGCGTGAAAGACTCTCCCGCCGGGTTTGTAAATATTATCTGTATACGATGCTTGTGAACTGGCCATCAGCTCCAAGGTACATGAATACACGCGACTATTCCGCCGCGTGACTTCAAAATGGAGCAACACCGATGGCAACCTGCTACAACATCGACAGACAGACAGCGCCGACAGAGGCGCGCAAACTGTTCGGCGAGACCAAGCCGGACAAGATGCGCGAAAGCACAACGGAAATCGCCAGGCTGATCCGCGAAGACATCAAGGCGGCGAAGAAAGCCGGTCTCTTGCCCAAGGTGTTAAAGGTTTCAGTGCGCCGCGATTACTTCGCCGGCGGATCGTCGATCGATTGCATGATCACGAAAGCGCCGTTCCTTTGCATCAATCCGGACTATCTGGCCGAGTATGACGCCAATCCGCACCAGTTCGGCAGCTATGAAGCCAAGCCTCTGACAGTCGCCTGCTATCGCGCACTGCAGGTCATTCAGCTGATCGTCGATCAATACAATTATGACAACTCAGACAGCATGACCGATTATTTCGACGTGAATTTCTACGATCATGTTTCCATTCACTGGGAATATGAAAGCAACGAAAAAGCCCAGATCCGCGCAGCGCTTGCGCATGGTCTGAAAATCACGCCGCGGGAGATGGCCGCATGACCTACGATCAAGCCAAACAGATCCGCGATACGCTCGACGCGGCCGCAAAGGCCGCCAGCGAGCGGCTGAACGCCTTCCCGAAAACAGGGCCCATGGGTTTGACGCCGGACAGCGTCAAATCCAGCCCGGCCTATCGCCGGGCCAAGGCGGATTTTGACACCGCCTTCCGCCGCCTTCAAAACTTCAACGTGCAGTTTACGCGCGCTTTCAAGGCCGAGATCCGCGCCGAGCGCCAGAGGAAATTTGCGTCATGACCCGCTCACAAATCATCGAAAACGCAACAGCCATCCTTCGGGCCGCAAGGCGCTATCGCGGGTGTTACGAATGGCGCGACGAAACCTGCAGGCATATCCGTATTATCGCGCCGCCCCGGTCACCCTCGCGTCATTGGCATTTCAGCTATCACAGCGACGCGCCTGACAATAACGGCGTGCGGCAAGTGGTTTTTACCGACATGAGCCCGGATCATCGCGCGTTCGCCAAGCGCAAGGCGTGTTATATGATCGACGGCATCGCCAAAGCGGAGCGCCAGTCATGACCACCCTTACCGCGCCATGCCCTGCGCCCATGGAGGCGGCCGACTGGAACCGCCGCGACCCGGACGCCCATGGCGATCTGTTCGCTTTGGGCCCGGTCATCGTCCAGCCGAAATATAACGGCTGGCGCTGCCGGATCTTTAACGGCGTCGCTTACGCCAAATCGGGCCGGCCGGTCCCGAACCCCGGCGTGCAATCGGCCGCCCGCGTTCTCATGGCCGCCGGCCTTGATCGCCTCGATGGCGAGCTGGTCGCCGGCATGCCCGGCGCCGGCGATGTCTATGAAAAGACCACCGGCATCTGCCAAAGCGCCGACGCAACAACCGCCTGGGAACTCAAACTCTATGCGTTCGACGATCTTACCGATCTGTCGCTGCCCTTCGCTGATCGCCTCGCCGCGCTCGAACAGCGCCCGCGTCATGACTTCGTGAAGCTGTCGCCGTCATGGCTTTGCAATGACGAGGCGGCGCTGATCGCGCGCGAAAAGGAATGCTTTAACCGCGGACACGAAGGCGTTGTCATTCGCGACCCGGCCGCGCCTTATCTTGCGGCGCGCGCCTCGATCACCGACGGGCCCTTGTGGAAACTCAAACGCTTTGACGACGCCGAGGCGGAGATATTAACCGCCGTCGAAATGCCGCCGCGCGCCGGCAAGCCGAGCCCGCAAAAACTCGGCGCGCTTCGCTGTACATACGACGGCGAGGCGTTTTCCATCGGCGCGGGGTTCAGCGCCAAAGACCGCCGCGAGTTATGGGACATGCGCGGCGAACTCCCCGGCCGGCTGGTGAAATTCCGCTTCCAGG